>JASBTQ010000013.1 GCA_030148335.1 Allomuricauda sp.
TTCGAAACACTCATGACCATGATAAGAAAGACAGGGGGAACTGACAGTCTATCATAGAAAGCGGGTTGTATTATTTCAATCTGACCGATTTTTTCACCAAGAATAGGATGCTCTCAAAAGCATCCTATTTTTTTTGTTTATAGTTTGATAAACAGCCAATTACAAACTTATTCTTTTCATATCAGCCTTCATTCTGGACTTTGAGGAGGGTACAAGCAAGTGCATTTGAACGAAAAGCACTACAAAAAATTCTATGCAATGCAAAAAAATTATACTTTAACTCTTGAAATAATACAATCCCAAATCTATTAGTCATGAAAAAAAACTACAACTCTCGGAAAAAAGGCATCCCTAAACCTCATTTGGATCCTTTATTTTAAGAAGGCAACCTACCTCTTCTAAACTTTATTTTTTGACCTGATCCTTTTGGATCTCACCCGGGCTGAAAGTCTAGGAATGGGTCTGTATTGCACATGTTTTTGGTCGTTCAAGAGCATGGATTGGCATATTGCACCCTTTTTCCAACCCTTTCAAACTGTGGAACGGGCTCTTTATGCCCTATGGCAAACCTCTAAATTCAAAGAAAAATGTAAAAGTTATCAATCCCCCCAAATCTTTCTTATCATGAAAACAAATGCATTAAAAATTGCCATCATCGACAACGATGATGCACTCGACCCTATTTATCGGCTTTATTTCAGTGAACATGTCGGGTATGAACTCCATGGGGTCTACAAATCGGTACAAGGGCTGCTCTCCAGTTTCGGCCGCACACACCCGGACATTATTATCTGTGAGGCACAGCTCAACGGCATCTCCGGCATTGACGGCCTGGATTACTTTCTGAAGAAAAATGAAGATCTCAAAGTACTGATGATGAGCAAAAAAAATGATTTCAAGCTCATCAAGGAGGCCTTTAAAAAAGGAGCTTCGGGCTACCTCATCAAACCCCTCACCAAGGAAAGGTTTTTCAATGCTTTGGAAGCCTTGCACCTACATGGTGTGGCCTTGGAACACGATGTCGCCAAAAAGATCATCAACTCGTTCCAGACCAAGAGCTTTGAGTCGTTCTCCCGAAAGGAAAACCAAATCATAGAACTGCTCACCCAAGGTTTTACCTACAAAATGATCGCAGATAGGCTCTGTGTAACGCCCAGCGCGGTGAATTTCCACATCCAGAACATTTACGTCAAACTGAATGTGAACTCCAAATCCGAGGCTTTGCAAAAGTTAAAGGAAATGGAGATACGGCAGCTCAATGCGGCTTAAATCAGTATTTTGAACCAAAAACAAAAGGCCCCGACATAAATGTCGGAGCCTTTTTTGATTATTTGATATGGAATAATTATTTCACTTCCTCGAAATCAACATCTTCCACATTATCGCCTTCCTTGGCTCCGCCTCCTGATGCACTATCCGCTCCAGCGGAAGCACCTGCTGAACCATTGGCCTGCGCCGCATCGGCTTGGGCCTTGTACATTTCCTCAGAAGCGACTTTCCAGGCTTCGTTGATTTTGTTCAACGCAGGCTCAATAACCGCCAAATCCTTGCTCTCATAAGCCTTCTTCAATTCTTCCAGAGCATCTTCAATTGGCTTTTTCTTGTCATCGGACAATTTATCACCAAACTCCTTCAACTGCTTTTCAGTCTGGAAGATCATACCATCGGCCTCGTTCAACTTATCTGCGGTTTCCTTTGCTTTTTTGTCCGCTTCGGCATTGGCTTCAGCTTCGGCCTTCATCTTTTTGATTTCTTCCTCGGTCAAACCAGAAGATGCCTCGATACGGATATCTTGGGTCTTGTTCGTGGCTTTGTCCGTTGCAGAAACCTTGATGATACCATTGGCATCGATATCGAAGGTTACTTCAATCTGGGGCGTACCCCTTGGTGCCGGTGGAATACCGTCCAAGTGGAACCTACCGATGGTTTTGTTGTCAGCTGCCATGGGGCGCTCTCCTTGCAACACATGGATTTCCACCGAAGGTTGGTTGTCCGCCGCAGTGGAGAACACTTGCGATTTCTTTGTTGGAATGGTGGTGTTGGACTCGATCAATTTGGTCATTACACCGCCCATGGTCTCGATACCCAAAGAAAGTGGGGTAACATCCAACAGGAGTACATCCTTCACATCCCCGGTCAACACCCCTCCTTGGATAGCGGCACCCACGGCCACTACCTCATCGGGGTTCACCCCTTTGGATGGTTTTTTACCGAAGAATTTTTCCACAGCTTCCTGTACCGCAGGAATACGGGTAGAACCTCCTACCAAGATGATCTCATCGATATCGCTCTTGGAAAGTCCGGCAGATTTCAATGCCTTTTCACAGGGCTCGATGGTTCTTTTGACCAAATCGGCGATCAATTGCTCAAACTTGGCCCTGGACAATGTCCTTACCAAGTGCTTGGGCCCTGAAGCAGTCGCCGTTACATAAGGTAGATTGATCTCTGTTTGTGCAGAAGAAGACAACTCAATCTTGGCTTTTTCGGCAGCTTCCCTCAAACGTTGAAGAGCCATGGGGTCTTTTCGAAGATCCATGTCCTCGTCTTTTTTGAACTCCTCTGCCAACCAATCGATGATCTTTTGATCTACATCGTCACCGCCCAAGTGGGTATCCCCGTCTGTGGCCAGTACTTCGAACACGCCGTCACCCAACTCTAGGATGGAAACGTCGTGCGTACCTCCACCAAAGTCGAACACCACAATTTTTTGGTCCTTGTCCTTCTTGTCCAGACCGTAGGCCAAAGAGGCTGCGGTCGGTTCGTTGATGATTCGTTCCACGGTAAGTCCGGCAATCTCACCGGCTTCCTTGGTGGCTTGTCGTTGTGAATCGTTAAAGTAAGCAGGAACGGTGATCACCGCCCTGGTCACGTCTTGTCCTAAGTAATCCTCGGCAGTTTTCTTCATTTTCTGAAGAATCATGGCCGATAGTTCTTGTGGGGTGTACAAACGACCATCGATATCTACCCGTGGGGTGTCGTTGTCGCCTTTTACCACTTTGTATGGGACTCTTTCCGCTTCCTTTTGCGACTCGGAATACTTGTTCCCCATGAATCGTTTGATGGAATAAATCGTTTTGTGGGGATTGGTCACCGCTTGTCTTTTAGCAGGGTCGCCCACCTTGATCTCCCCGCCTTCCACAAAGGCGATCATGGATGGGGTCGTGCGCTTACCTTCGGCATTTGGAATCACCACAGGTTCGTTACCTTCCATTACAGAGACGCAGGAGTTGGTCGTACCCAAGTCTATACCTATAATTTTGCTCATCGTATCTAAAAGTTATATCTGTTTAAAAATTATTTTCTTGTCCTTGGTCATGAAGTGTCAATGATTATGCCATGGGCGAGAATATGACAAGGTGTCAGCAAATTGAAAAATATTCAGTAAGAGTCCTTTAAAATAATGTGTGATCGATCATACCGAAAAATATACGTGTCCTTAATCGGATATTCTCAATTTATTTCCCTTAGCTTCCTATATTTGAAACCATAATCCAAACTATGGAATGTATCAGTGTGTTCGATATGCTCAAGATTGGGGTGGGGCCTTCCAGTTCGCACACCCTTGGACCTTGGCGTGCAGCGGAGCGTTGGATCGGTGAGCTTAAGGAACAACAACTTTTTGATAACGTAGAAGCCATTTCCGTTTTGCTGTATGGCTCCCTCTCCCTCACCGGAAAAGGGCATGCCACAGACGTAGCCGTCGTCATGGGATTGTTGGGCACTGACCCGCAGACGGTTCCCATTGACAGTATTTCAGGAAGTATTGACAGGGTGAAGGCAGAGAACAAGTTGAATTTTTCGGGCGAACGTGAAATTTCATTCCATTTTGATAACGATATTGTCTTCAAAAAAGAATTCTTGCCTTTCCACGCCAACGGAATCCGGTTTGAGGCCATATTGTCCAATGGATACACTGTTTCAGAAACCTATTATTCCATAGGTGGTGGGTTTGTGGTCAAGGAAGAACTCATTCACGCCAAGGAGAACAAGGAAACCTTCAAGAGCTTTCCCTACCCAGTACAAACGGGCAGTGAACTTCTACAGTATTGTGAATCGGAAAAGAAGCGCATTTCAGAAATTGTGAAGGCAAACGAACTTTCGCTGCGGACAGAAGCCGAAATCGATGAAGGTCTCCAACGCATTTGGAACACCATGTTGGAAAGCATGTATGTGGGCTGCCACACCGAGGGGAAACTGCCCGGAGGCCTGAACGTGAAGCGAAGGGCCTTTGAAATGCACCAAAAACTCAAGGGGGACATCCCCTACTCCAATCCGCAGGAATGGCTGGAAAGCATTCGGGAGACAGAGGTAAAATTCCGACAGATCATCAAATGGGTGAGCTGTTTTGCCCTCAGCGTCAACGAAGTGAACGCTTCCCTCGGACGTGTGGTCACTGCGCCAACCAACGGGAGCGCTGGGGTCATTCCCGCTGTGTTGATGTATTATATGGTCATCGAGAACCACGATGCAAACTTTGATGATGTCCGACAGTTTTTGTTGGTAGCGAGTGAAGTGGGCAGTATTTTCAAAAAAGGGGCCACCATATCTGCAGCCATGGGAGGATGCCAAGCGGAAATTGGGGTATCATCGGCCATGGCCGCAGCGGGATTGACCGAACTCATGGGCGGAACCCCCGAACAGGTGCTCATGGCCGCAGAGATTGCCATGGAACACCACTTGGGGCTCACTTGTGACCCCATCGGTGGATTGGTGCAGGTACCTTGCATCGAACGTAATGCCATGGGGGCCATCAAGGCCATCAATGCTGCGGAACTTGCGCTGGACAGCGACCCCAAAGAGGCCAAAGTGCCCTTGGACAAGGTGGTCAATACCATGTGGGAGACTGCAAAGGATATGAGCTCCAAATACAAAGAAACTTCTGAAGGAGGCCTGGCAGTGGGCGTGTTTTTGAGTGATTGTTAGTCCAAACAACCTTCCTTACCCCTGGTGTCGATAAGGTAGATGATCTTCCATTCCCCGTCAAAATTGACGAGTTGGAACGAATTGATGCCGCAATGACTGAAATTGCCGTTGAGCCAAAACTCATACCCTACCCATGCATTGGCCATGGTGCGGTCCACTTGGATGGAAAACGAAGTCAACTTCTCTTCAAACTGGATGCTGTCCGGAATATTGACAATCGATTTGATGAATTTTGAAAATTTCTCTGTCCGAAACAAAGTTTTTCCTTGGGGATTCCTTCCGGTGGTCTGGAGCACCACTTGATCGGCCACAGTAGAGTTGATGATGGTGGAATCTTGTTTATGGAAACCCTCAAAAAAGGTCTCTATCACTTTCTTCACCTCTTCTTTTGAGGTTGCTTTGGAGGCATCGGAACCTTGGGCCTGTGCGGAAACACCCAAAATCAATAGTGCCATAAGGCAGAACAGCTTTCCCATTCGTTAAGTTTTTTGATTGAAGTCCAAATTAAACAAATCTGCTTACATTTAACCGCTAAAGAAGAACATAATGTCTGTTGCAAAAAAAGAATACAAAAGAATCACGGTAAAGTCCTTGGTGGAAATGAAACAGAACGGCGAGAAGATCAGTATGCTCACCGCCTATGACTATTCCATGGCAAAGATCGTGGACGCTGCCAACATTGACGCCATTTTGGTGGGCGATTCCGCCAGCAATGTGATGGCAGGCCACGAGACCACCCTTCCCATTACTTTGGACCAAATGATCTACCATGCATCTTCCGTGGTCCGAGCGGCAAAAAGAGCTTTGGTGGTCGTGGACATTCCATTTGGGAGCTATCAAAGTGATTCCAAGGAAGCCCTACGTTCCGCCATCCGGATCATGAAGGAAAGTGGTGCCCATGCCATCAAAGTGGAAGGTGGCAGCGAGATCAAGGAATCTGTGAGCCGTATCCTTCAAGCTGGCATTCCTGTGATGGGACACTTGGGCCTTACCCCACAGTCCATCTATAAATTTGGGACTTATACCGTTAGGGCCAAAGAGGAAGAAGAAGCGCAAAAACTGAAAGACGATGCCAAACTGCTCGAAGAATTGGGGTGTTTTGCCATTGTTCTTGAAAAAATACCCGCCAAACTGGCCAAGGAAGTCGCAGAAAGCGTGTCCATCCCCATCATCGGTATTGGAGCTGGTGGACATGTGGACGGACAGGTCTTGGTCGTGCACGACATGCTGGGCATGACCCACGAGTTCCACCCAAGGTTTCTTCGAAGGTATCTGGACCTATATGATGAAATGAGCAAAGCCGTTTCCCAATATGTGGACGATGTGAAAAGCAAGGATTTTCCGAATGAGGAGGAATCTTATTGATTCAATCAGGAATTAACAATAAACAATTGTCAGAAAGTACCCAGCATTCCACCCCATCCAGCCTCCAAGTACTCTTTGAGGACAACCATCTTATTGTGATCAACAAAAGGGTCGGTGATATTGTACAAGGCGACAAGACCGGGGATTCGCCCTTGAGCGATGTGGTAAAACAGTATCTTAAAGAAAAATATAACAAACCCGGTAATGTGTATCTGGGCGTGGTGCACCGACTGGACCGACCTACATCGGGCATCGTGCTGTTTGCCAAAACTTCAAAGGCCCTGCCCCGATTGAACAAGCTGTTTTCCGAAGGAAAGACCAAAAAGATTTATTGGGCTGTTGTGGACAATGCTCCTCCAAATGAAAGTGGGACCCTGACCCATTGGTTGGTCCGCAATCCGAAGCAGAACAAATCGTATGCCTATGAGAAGGAGGTGCCCAACAGCAAAAAAGCCGTTTTGGAATATAAATTCCTAAAAAAACTGGATCGATATTTTCTTCTGGAGATAGATTTAAAGACGGGCAGACACCATCAGATCAGGGCACAATTGGCTGCCTTGGGGTGCCACATCAAAGGAGATTTGAAGTACGGGGCAGACCGCAGTAACAAAGATGGTGGCATACACCTGCATGCACGGTATCTGGAACTGGAACATCCTGTTCAAAAAGAGATCATCCCATTTATGGCCCCACCACCGGATGACCCCGTTTGGAATGCGTGTCTTTAACGGGTAACGGCCAAGGCTTTCTCCCGAATGATCTGCCCAACCGGTTTGTTCTCCAAATGACTTTCCAGCCAAGAAAGGATATCCAAATAAAGGAAAGCCCTTTTCTCGTACGGGTGGTGCTCATATTTCTTCAGTTCGTTGTAGAGTTTTTGGAACTCGTTCCGCAGTTCGTGCGGATAGATTTCCCCCAACCCTCTCAAAAACTTGATCATTTCTTTCTGCACCGCATGTAAGTCGTTCATTTTCAACAAGAACTTGTACGTACTCTTAAGTTGCACTTCCAAATGGTAGTCCATCCCTGCCTCATAATGGGCCACCAGACTCAATACACGTGCAAAGCACATGAGGTCTTCCCGCATTTTGAGGTTTTTGTTGGAAATGATCTTTTTGAGATAAACAATACAGTTCTTGTTGTCCCCATTGCCAAAATACAGACAGGCAATCTTGTAGTAGAGCAACATGATATGGTGCTCGTCTATCCGCTCCCCATGCTTTTTGATGCCATACTCAATGATGTTCACCAAATACAGCCCCTTATCAAAAGTACCTTCCAAAAAGTGGAGGTTAAGTTTGTTCGTATTAAGGTACAAAAAGGCCAGGGAGGCAATATTGTCATTTTGGGGAAATTCCGGACTCTCCACTTGACGCTCCAATCTGTCCAAGGTTTCCCGGAATTGGGACGCGTACTTCACAAAAAAGAGGGATTCCAAAAGGTAATGGTTCCCCTTCAGGAAGAATACGGGATTCAACGGGATCATGGTCTCGTTCTCATAGAAAAGATCCACCCATTTGCTGGCATACCTGTATGCGGACAAAAAGTCCTGTGTCAACAAGCTGTACCACAAATACGCCTTGTAGAGCCATAACTTTTCCCGAAATCCGAGTTTGTCCAGATCGTAGGCAGGCAAATGGGTCTCAAAATAGGTCTTCACCGTGTTGAGGTCCTCATCGCTGCGCACATAGCCCACTTTCAGCATCATCCCATAGAGCTGAAGGGAGAGATTGGACAGCTTGCTGGTCATGACATTATGGGCGGAAAGTTCCTTGGCCTGCACGGCGAGTTCATCTGCCCTGTCCGGAATACTGCGGGTAATATATTGTGTCTCAATGACCTTTTCCAACTCCACAATCTCGTAGGCCACATTTTTCTCTTCATTTTCGATGGCAAAACTTTTCGCCTTGTCCAAAATCTTCAAGCTTTGCTTGTAAAGACCTTTTTGATAAAGAATCGTGGCAAAATCCAACTGTTCCCTGATCTGGATGCGTACGTTCTGATTCACCGGGTTCAAGCGAAGACTCACCAATATCTGTTTGTACAAATGCGCCTTCAGGTTGGAAAGTTGTGCCTTGGTGACAATGCCACTATCCAAAATTTGGTGTTCATCATACTTCCGCATTTTGTCCAGCAGGTTAAAAAGTGCCAAAAACTTCGCATCCGTGTTGACCCCCAAACGGCCAACATAGAGTTTGAATTGTCGCTTTTCCGACTTGGACAGCGATTTTATCAACACAAACAACGCATCCTTATGGGCATTTGTCATCGTAAAAAATATTATTTAAAGTGTTGTTTTACAAGTTTTTAAGTTATACCTATTGTTATTAAACGTTGTAACAGGTACTGGCTTACTTTTATTCTTCGCCCCCTCTTCTCTATTTTCGTATGTCTCAGAACAAACAGATTGGAATAATGGGTAAAGATAAGGTACAAATTTTTGATACGACACTTAGGGATGGAGAACAAGTTCCAGGATGTAAGTTGGACACGGAGCAAAAATTGGTCATCGCCAAACGCTTGGATGAGCTAGGGGTGGATGTGATCGAGGCCGGCTTCCCCATTTCAAGTCCCGGGGATTTCAAATCCGTCCACGAAATTGCAAAATTGGTCCAAAAAGCGACCGTTTGTGGATTGACCCGTGCCGTTAAAAAAGACATCGAAGTGGCCGCCGAGGCCATCAAAATAGCGAAAAAACCAAGAATACATACCGGAATCGGAACCTCTGATTCGCACATCAAATACAAGTTCAACTCCACCCAGGACAAAATCATAGAGCGCGCTGTGGAAGCGGTATCCTATGCCAAATCCTTTGTGGAGGACGTGGAGTTCTATGCGGAAGATGCCGGACGTACGGACAACGAGTTTTTGGCCAGGGTATGTGAGGCCGTCATCAAGGCAGGGGCCACTGTGCTCAACATTCCCGACACCACCGGATATTGTTTGCCCGAGGAATATGGGGCTAAAATGAAGTATTTGAAGGAGAACGTAAAAGGCATCGACAGGGCCATTCTTTCCTGCCACTGCCATAATGACCTTGGACTGGCCACTGCGAACTCCATTGCTGGGGTGATCAACGGGGCAAGACAAATCGAGTGTACCATCAACGGTATCGGGGAACGCGCAGGGAATACCTCTTTGGAAGAAGTGGTGATGATCTTGAGACAGCACCCCTATCTGAACCTCGACACCAACATCAACAGCAAGCTGTTGTGGGACACCAGCCGAATGGTCTCCCAGAAAATGGGCATGCCCGTGCAGCCTAATAAAGCCATCGTGGGGGCCAATGCTTTTGCACACAGCTCCGGCATACACCAAGATGGGGTGATCAAACAACGTGAGACTTACGAGATCATCGATCCTAAAGATGTGGGTGTGAATGAATCTTCCATCGTATTGACCGCAAGGAGTGGACGTGCCGCACTGGCCTACCGCGCCAAAAAAGTGGGTTACGAACTCACCAAAGTCCAACTGGATTCCGTTTACGAAAACTTCTTGAAGTTTGCAGACCGCAAAAAGGAGATTTTGGACGAGGACATCCACCAAATCATTGAGGTCAGCAACATTCGTATCCAGAGTATTGTCTAATTTTTCCATAGTCCAGCCTCCATCTAAATACAAATTGCTTAAGGCTTCCATATGAATTTGAATATTGCTTTGTTACCTGGTGATGGTGTTGGACCCGAAGTGTTGGCCCAAGCAGTGAAATGTTTGCAAGCCGTTGAAGAAACCTTCAACCATGAATTCGTTTTTAAGGAGGCCCTTGTGGGGGCTGCGGCCATCGACAAAAAGGGCAAACCGCTTCCTGAAAATACTTTGAAATTGTGCCAGAAGGCCGATGCCGTACTTTTTGGCGCCATAGGCGACCCCAAATACGACAATGACCCCGACGCCAAGGTACGACCTGAGCAAGGTCTGTTGGAACTGCGCAAAAGTCTTGGCCTGTTCGCCAATATCAGGCCCGTGCTGTCCCACCCTAGCCTTTTGCACAAATCGCCCTTGAAGAAGGAGATTGTTTCCGGGACCGATTTTGTTATTTTCCGTGAGCTTACCGGAGGAATCTATTTTGGTGAGAAAAAATTGAACGAGGAAGGCACCGTTGCCTCCGACCTTTGTGAATATTCCGAAACCGAAATCAGCCGTATCGCGCATTTGGCCTTCAAAGCTGCGAAGGGTAGAAAAAAGAAGGTCACCCTAGTGGACAAGGCCAACGTTCTGGAATCGTCCAGACTTTGGCGCAAGGTCGTGACCCGAATTGGGGAAAGTTACCCCGAGGTCGCCCTCGACTTTTTGTTTGTGGACAATGCGGCCATGCAGTTGGTCCTCAACCCTACCCAGTTCGATGTCATCCTTACCGAGAATATGTTCGGGGACATCCTTTCCGATGAGGGAAGCGTGATCGGTGGTTCCATCGGCTTGTTGGCATCGGCATCCATTGGGGATGAAAACGCCCTTTTTGAACCCATACACGGTTCATACCCACAGGCCAAAGGAAAAAATGTGGCCAACCCTATTGCTTCCATTCTTTCCGCAGCAATGCTTTTGGAACATTTTGGGCTCATGGAAGAGGCCATGGCCATCAAACTGGCTGTGGACAAATCCTTACGAAAGGGCATCGTGACCCCGGACATCAAATCCAAAAGCCAATTTGGCACGCAACAGGTCGGTGACTATATCGCCCATAGCATTGTGGATATCGAGGACAATTTCCGAGTGAACGATGAGAACATCGATTTAGGGAAATCTACGATTATCTGATTTCGAGTTCAAGTTCAAATATCAAGCTCAAAATCAAATAGTTCCGAATACCAATAACAAAATAACTCAATAACCGATTTAGGGTTTAGCCCTATTCATTGGCCAATTCCCCTACTGTTTCTGCAAACTGTTCTTTGAACTGTTCGTATTTTTCCCCAGTGGCCGGACCGTTGAAACCAGTGTGTATTTTCCGTACCTCTCCTTTTTTATCAATATAGATTGTGGTGGGATAGGAAAGAATGTGGTTGAGCATGGGCAGTTTTTCATTGGCCTTTTGCTTGTTGGAAGTGCCATATTGCGCCAATAAGATGGGGTAAGGTACCTCTGCCCTTTCCTGTAGCCTTCCGATGGCCTCAAATGCTTTCTCCTCTGTCTTGGCATATTCAAAGGCCAACGCCACCAATTCTATATTCAAATCGGGATTGTTTTTGAGAAATTCCACATAGAAGCGTGTCTCGTCCAAACAATTGGGGCACCACGACCCCATGATCTGCACCAAGACCACCTTATCCTTGAACCTTGGATCTTTGAGACTGACCATTTTACCTTCGGAATTGGGGAAAGAGAAATCAAACTTATCATAACCTTCCCTCAAAAATGTGAGACTGTCCGCCTCGGGAAGCTCAAAGGCCTCGTTCCGGGCAGCCATGAACTCTTGCACGGCATGATTTCCCGAATAGAATTTACCGTCCAGCGTACTATCACTGACCTGCGCCCTGAAAAGGTACACATGGGACCCATCAAACGCGGAAAGTTTCAGGCTGTCGCCCGTTACCACTCCATCCAGATACCTGTAATCCCCTGTCTTGGTCCTAAAAGTCCCCTTCACCTTGTTCCCATTCTGCATAAAGATGCCCTTGGCCGGGTATTCGTTCGGGGTATTGACATCAAAATACGTCTCCCAAATCCCCGATATGTTCACTTTAGCGTTCTCTTTCACCTCAAAACGTTCACTTTGTCCATAAACCGCCGTGAAGAACACTTCTCGTTCCTTGCTCTCTTCAATGAACTTTCCTTCCATTTCGTTTTCAGAAAAAGTACCTGTGAAATACCCTTCAAAAATGGGCATTTGGATGTGAATGGAATCTCCGTGAAGCTCAATTTCGTCCACCACGATTTCTTCTTCTGCATTATGGATTTTCATGATATACCCATCATTCGCACCTTTGGTCAAAGTAAAATTAAACGGCAATTTCTGTGATTCCGACACTTCTATCCTGGCCAGCCAATCACCCAAAGCCAATTCTTTCGTTTCCTCCTTTTTGCACGACCCTATCATGAGTGTCAATGCCATCAATGGCAGCCAAATCCTCGTCATTTAATGAAAGTTTTTTCTTAAATGTATAAATTACAACTGAAAACTTACAATACCAAACGGTCTATAACCATTATTTCCGTTGAATCTGTTCCTCTATTGTTTTATATTTGTCGATTCTAAAATTGGGGTATGAAGATTTCTTACAACTGGTTGAAACAATTTTTGCATATTGATTGGGACTCACAGAAAACAGGTGAACTGTTGACCGACTTGGGTCTTGAGGTAGAGGGCATTTCCCGTTTTGAATCAGTTAAGGGCGGATTGCAAGGTATTGTCGTGGGCCATGTGCTCACCTGTGAACAGCATCCAAATGCGGACCGATTGAAATTGACCACTGTGAATATTGGCCAGGGAACTCCCTTGCAGATTGTCTGCGGTGCCCCGAACGTGGCCGCTGGGCAAAAAGTCCCCGTTGCCACCATTGGTACCACGCTCTACACCAAGGAAGGTGAGGCTTGGACAATCAAAAAAGGAAAGATACGCGGTGAGGAAAGCCAGGGCATGATCTGCGCCGAGGATGAAATCGGTCTTGGCGAAGGCCATGACGGTATCATGGTGCTGAACGAAGAACTTGTGCCCGGAACCCCCTGCTCCAAAGTCTTCGAGGTGGAGAGTGATGAGGTCTTTGAAATTGGTCTCACCCCGAACCGTGCCGATGCCATGAGCCATTTTGGTGTGGCCCGTGACCTAAAAGCTGGTCTGGAACAAAAAGAGATTCAAAAAGAGCTGGTGACACCGTCCACCAGTAATTTTTCCATAGACAACCGTTCGCTGAAGATCGATGTGGAGGTCAAGAACAGCCAACAGGCACCCAGATATTGTGGGCTCACCATCAGCAATCTTATTGTGCAGGAATCCCCGGATTGGTTGAAGAACAGATTGAGGTCCATTGGCCTGTCCCCCATCAACAATGTGGTGGATGTGACCAACTATGTACTGCACGAACTGGGGCAGCCCTTGCATGCCTTTGATGCCTCGAAGATAAAGGGCAATAAAATTGAGGTAAAAACATTGCCTGCTGGCACCAAGTTCAAGACGTTGGATGGTGTGGAGCGTGAACTCCACGAAGACGATTTAATGATCTGTGATGCTGAGAAACCCATGTGCATTGCCGGAGTATTTGGCGGTCTACATTCTGGGGTCACAGAGCATACCTCTGCCATTTTTTTGGAGAGTGCCTATTTTGACCCGATATCCATCAGGAAAACAGCAAAGAGGCATGGCCTCAACACGGATGCTTCTTTCCGGTTTGAAAGGGGCATCGATATGAACATCACCGAATATGCGCTGAAAAGGGCGGCCTTGCTCATCCGCGAAATAGCCGGAGGTTACATCAGTTCAGAAATCGTTGACCTTTATCCCAAGAAAAATCAGGACAGGCAAGTGTTCCTGACGTTTGACAAGATCAACAACCTGATTGGTCAGGAAATCCCTAGGGACACCATCAAATCCATACTTTCCTCTCTGGAAATCCGCATCAACAACGTTACCGAATCCGGTCTTGGACTCACCATTCCCACCTATCGGGTGGATGTTACCCGGGAAGTGGATGTGATTGAAGAAATTTTGAGGGTCTATGGTTACAACAACATCGGTTTCAAAGAAAAACTGAACGCCTCCATAGCCAAATCCTCGCGATATGAAAACCACAGGATACAGGATGTGATAGGCAACACCTTGGCTTCCAAAGGTTTTTATGAGATTATGACGAACAGTCTGGTCTCATCCGAAACCGCTTCAGGGGACACTATGGAAGCTGTTCAAATGTTAAACCCGTTGAGTTCCGATCTTTCCGTACTTCGGACATCGATGTTGTCTTCCGGACTTCAGACCGTATTGCACAACCACAATCGTCAAAAAACGGATCTGAAACTTTTCGAGTTTGGCAAAACATACATCAAAGTAGGCGGTGCATACCAAGAGAAGAGGCATTTGGCCCTTTTCATCTCCGGGGAACGTACCCAAGGTAATTGGTCCATTGTCTCCAAGAAAACGGATTTCTTCTATCTAAAAGGTATTGTGGAATCCCTTTTTACCCGTTTGGGTATCAAGGATGTGGAAACGCTTCCCTCCGGCGACCCTGTTTTTGCCGAAGGACTTAGCTGCAACAAAAATGGAAAGGCATTGGCTTCCTACGGATTGGTCAGCAAAGGTGTATTGAAAAAATTTGACATGAAACAGGATGTGTTCCATGCGGATTTTGATTGGGATGCCATCCTGGAATCTGTGGAGACCCAAAACATTGTTTTTAGGGAAATTCCAAAGTTTCCAGAGGTCACGAGGGATTTTGCCTTGCTGCTGGATGATTCCACTTCGTTCCAAAAGGTGTATGACATTGCCTGGCAAACGGAAAAGAGCCTTTTGAAAAATGTGAACCTGTTTGATGTGTACACTGGAGAAAACCTTCCCAAAGGGAAGAAATCCTATGCGGTGAGCTTTACCCTATCGGATGACACAAAGACGCTTACCGATAAGCAGATAGATAAAATCATGGGTAAATTGTTGTCCCAATACCAAAAAGAACTGGGAGCCGAACTGAGATAGGTTCCCCTTACATTTGGGTCGGCAATATCACACTGTCGATTTCATGCACCACCCCATTTTTGAGATTAAGGTCGGCCGTGGTGATTCTTGCGGTGTTCCCCATTGGGTCGGTCAAGACAATGTCATACCCATCCAAATGCGCCACTAATTTTTTGCCCTGTACTGTGGTAAAACTGGCCTTCCCATTCCCCTGGCACATGGCACGCAAGATTTTTGATGCTGTCAATTGACCGGCCACGATGTGGTAGGTCAACAAGGATTTTAACTCGGTTTTATCGTTCGCGTTGAGGAGTTGTTCTATTTTTTCCTGTGAAAACCTTTGAAAAGCCGCATCGGATGGAGCAAAAACGGTGAATGGTCCCGATTCCTCCAAAATATCATCCAGATTTGTGGCCTTTACAGCTGCAAACAGAATCTTATGGTCGTCAGATTCATTGGCATTTTGGGCAATGGATTTTAAGTTTTCGGTATTGGTCTGGGCAAAGGAAAAAGAGGCAAAGGCCAAGCAAAGACCGAGCAAGATTTTAGTAACGGGGGCTTTCATTTATGGTTTTTCAATGTTGGGACTTATGTTGGTTGGGCATGCTTCTCGATTAACTACCAAAAACTTCGATAATTTACATCTTTTTATCCGAATCACAATTAATTTTTTTCCATCCAATTCCATTTAACACAATGTTAACGTGATGTTGTTTCGCCAACTTTTTCAATCGCTGACACAAATGATTAACTTTGAGGGAATTGCTAAGAAAAGTATCATGATATTTAAAGCCACGGACATTGAGCGAAAGCTGCGCCAAATGAGGGGCAGACTGACCAACGAAGCCCAAATTTTGGCCGAAGTGGAACGGCTATTGAAGCAAGAATCTTTAAAAGAAGGGAACATTAGCAAGCAACTTGCTTCAAAAGCACCCATAGACCGCAACGATTTTGTGTTCGACCTATTGGAAACCGACCACATATTCCATTTGGAGCAGATCAAAAAAATCTGCATCGACTACCGGCTTCGTTTTTTGGACAGCTCTTTTTTTAAGGGTGAAATCCCGCAAACGGCCATTTCAAAAATAAAGGAGTTGGAAGCCGCCCACGGTACCGAGATCAAAGGATATAAGATCATGGCACCTTCCAAGCTCTTCAAACTGGAGGACAGGGACGACCCTCTCCTCTTTGCCCCCATTGGCAACGATTATTTCTATCTGATCCACAAATGGGGAAACGACCTGCATCCCCTCAGAAAGCTGATGGCCTGGCCGTTCAAGAATATCGTGAACCTGACCTTTGTAGTGTTCGTCCTCAGTTATTTGGTGACCCTGATGGTGCCCACTGGATTATTCTCCAAAAACAACTCTTCAGCAGAGTTTTGGATCATTTTCTTCTTTATGTTCAAGTGTATGGCCTCCGTGGTGATCTTTTACGGATTCGCATTGGGCAAAAACTTCAACCCCGCCATTTGGAACAGTAAGTATTTCAATGCCTAAGCGGTCACTGCATACATTTTGTCCCTTTGCTCCTTGATGGCCTTGTCCGACATATAATCATCAAAAGTCAAGTAGCGGTCAATGGTTCCCTTGGGCGTGAGCTCAATGATCCTATTGGCCACCGTGTGCACAAATTCGTGATCGTGGGTGGTGAGCATGATGGTACCCTTGAAGTTCTTGAGCGAATTGTTGAATGCCGTGATACTCTCCAGGTCCAAGTGGTTGGTAGGTTCGTCCAACAAGAGCACGTTGGCGCGTAGCATCATCATTCGGCTGAGCATGCAGCGTACTTTTTCACCTCCCGAAAGTACCGTACATTTTTTAAGGGCCTCCTCGCCACTGAAAAGCATTTTTCCCAAAAAGCCCCTGATATAGACTTCCTCGCGCTCCTCTTCGGTCTTGGCCCATTGACGGAGCCAATCCACCAAGTTGATGTTTTCCTTGAAGTAATCCGAGTTGTCCGCCGGAAGATAGGATTGGGTGGTGGTCACCCCCCACTGAAAACTTCCACTGGCGGCTTTTGACTTACCGGAAATGATGTCGTAAAAAGCGGTGGTTGCCCGTGAATCCTTGGACAAAATGGCCACCTTGTCCCCCTTCGCCAAGTTGATGTTGACATCTTGGAAAAGCAGATCACCATCTTCCGAAGTGGCCGAAAGTTTTTCAACGTTCAGGATTTGGTCACCGGCCTCTCGCTCGCGATCAAAAATAATGGCAGGATACCTTCTGCTGGACGGTTTTATGTCCTCCACCTTGAGTTTGTCCAACATTTTTTTTCGCGAAGTAGCCTGCTTGCTCTTGGCCACGTTGGCACTGAAACGCATGATGAACTCTTGGAGTTCCTTGGCCTTTTCCTCTGCTTTCTTGTTCTGCTGGGCGCGCTGGCGGGCTGCCAATTGGCTACTTTCATACCAGAACGTATAATTTCCGGAGAAAAGATTGATCTTCCCAAAATCAATATCCGCAATGTGGGTACAGACCGCATCCAAAAAGTGCCTGTCGTGGGAGACTACGATCACGGTGTTCTCGTAATTTGCCAAGAAGTTTTCCAACCAGTTGATCGTTTCATAATCCAGATCGTTGGTAGGTTCGTCCATGACCAGCACATCCGGGTTCCCGAAGAGTGCCTGCGCTAAAAGTACACGTACCTTCAATTTGGGGTCTATGTCCGCCATAGTAGCGTAATGCAGGTCCTCCGATATGCCCAAGTTGGAAAGCAGGGCGGCCGCATCACTGTCGGCGTTCCATCCGTTCATCTCCTCGAATTGTACTTGCAGCTCTCCTATTTTTTCCGCATTTGCATCAGTGTAGTCCGCATACAGTGCATCTATCTCCTGTTTTATCTTGAACAAAGGCTTGTTTCCCATGACCACCGACTCCAAGACTTGGTATTCGTCATAGGCATTGTGGTTCTGTTCCAAAATGGACATCCTTTTCCCCGGTTCCAAGTGCACATGGCCCGAAGTCTGGTCCACCTGTCCGGACAATATCTTCAAAAAAGTGGATTTCCCCGCCCCGTTGGCGCCAATGATGCCATAGCAGTTGCCATGCGTAAAGGTCACGTTGACCTCATCGAACAACACTCGTTTGCCAAACTGTACGGATAAATTGGATACTGATAACATGCAGCTATTTTATTTTTTTGCAAAAGTAGCTAAAACCAAACCGAATTTCCAATTTGAACGCACCTTATTGATTCTGATAAAAATAGCAGTAAAAACTTTTAACTACCCATTAACAAGGATGGGGCTTGGGTATTCTTACTTTTGATAGATTAATGGATGGTTCCCTATTTATGGTTAGATTTTTACTCGGCTTTTCCTTATTGTCAGTTTTAGCCTGTTCAGATAAGTCCGGACAGTGCGCTCCTATTTTTTTTGGAGGGGAAATCGTGAATCCTACCAGTGATTATGTTGTTCTCTATCACAACGACACCTATGTGGACTCCGTAAAATTGGATGCCAACAACCATTTTTCTTTCAATCTTCAAGGGATAGAAGAGGGACTATATCATTTTGACCACTCCCCCGAACTCCAATACATCTATTTAAAGGAAGGAGATAGCCTTTTGGCTCGTTTGAATACGGTGGAATTTGATGAAACCCTTGTGTTTTCAGGTAAGGGTAGCGAAATCAACAATTTCATGATTGAAATGTATTTGGCGCATGAGGCAGAAGAGGAAAATCCAATTGTACAGAGCTATTATCTCCTCGACCCGGAAGATTTCAGTGCGAAAATTGACTCCATGAGATCCATCAAGATGAACCACTTGAAGGATTTTGCCAAGGAGTCCGACATATCTGAAAGGGTTCTGGCCATGGCCGAGGCTTCCATTGACTACAACGCCTACATCAGCAAAGAAAAATATCCTTTTTACCACAAGAAAAAAACCGGAGAGGATACGTTCCACGAACTTGACGATTCCTTCTATGCCTACCGAAAAAGCGTAGATCTGAACAGTAGGGACCTTACCTATTATAGGCCTTATTTCAACTTCATGAAGTTGCATTTTGGCAATTTGTCCTACATGACCTGTTTGGAAAACTGCTCCACGGACAAAAAACCCGTTAGCGACCATTTGCACTTCAACAAGCACAAGCTAGCGATGGTGGACAGTCTGGTAAGCGAAGTGGGCCTGAGGGACATTCTGTTCAGGAACATCGCCATAGATTATCTGTTGAAGGAACGCAATCCGAACGAAGAGTGCGAGGTGTTCATCAATAAGTTCCGTTCCCTTTCCTCCAATGAAGACCATAAAGAGGAAATTGTCCTTCTGTACAATGCTATCAAGAACCTCCAGCCCAATGCCAAGGTCCCTAACCTTCTTCTCAGGGACACGGAAAACAATATGGTCCAGCTTAAGGATGTGGTGAACAAAAAGGAAAATACGGTCATTTATTTTTGGACCGCTTCACAAAAACGCCATTTCAGGAACATTAGCCAACACATCGAAACCCTCAAAAAGAAATATCCGAACCACAACTTTGTGGGCATCAACCTAAGGACCAGTTATCCGCAGTGGAAACTGTTGGTGGAAGAGCATGGCTTGGACAAGAACAGTCAATTTTACGGCGAAAACTTCAAGGAAATCCAGACAAGCATGGTAGTGGACGGTCTGAACAAATGTGTGATCACAAAGGACACACTGGTGGTTGATGGGTTTGCCAATCTCTACACTTCCCTTTAATGACCTTTGTTTATTTGTTATTGAGTTATTATGTGACCAGACCAAAGCTTTCAAAGTAGCAGATACAAAAAAGCCCCGATTTCTCAGGGCTTTATTTTTTGAATCAATATATTCTTTAGGAATTTCCTTTTTTGTAATCTTCCAGGAACTTGGCCAGACCTATATCGGTCAATGGGTGTTTCAACAATCCTTCAATGGAAGACAATGGACCTGTCATCACATCGGCACCAATCTTGGCACAATCGATCACGTGCATGGTGTGACGGATGGATGCGGCCAATATCTGAGTTTCAAAGGCATAGTTGTCATAAATGAGCCTGATCTCTGAAATGAGATTGAGTCCGTCCGTGGAAATATCATCCAAACGTCCCAAAAATGGGGAAACATAGGTGGCTCCGGCTTTGGCGGCCAATAGGGCCTGACCTGCTGAGAACACCAAGGTACAATTGGTACGGATGCCCTTGTCCGAGAAATATTTCAATGCTTTCACACCATCTTTGATCATCGGGATCTTGACCACAATCTGCTCGTGCAGTTCGGCCAGTTCCTCACCTTCTTTGATCATTCCCGCCAAATCGGTGGCAACCACTTCCGCGGAAACATCACCTTCAACAATGTTGCAGATGTCCACATAGTGTTTTAGGATATTGTCCTTCCCTGTGATTCCTTCCTTGGCCATCAACGAAGGGTTGGTGGTGACACCATCCAATACCCCTAATTCTTGTGCTTCTCTAATTTGATCTAGATTGGCCGTATCAATAAAAAACTTCATTTTTAACTATTTATATGTGATTTTTCCAAAAGTATAAAACTACAACTTATAATGGTTGAGCAGCAACTTTTCATAGACTTTATCGGGCAGCACTCTTTTTAGGGTAAGGGAAAACTTCTGCAAAAAAGCCCCGACCGGATTGTGCACTTTGGGCCGTTTTTTGTTGATGATCGAATATATGGCCTTCGCCACTTGCTCGGGGTCTCCCCCACTGTCCACGTCCCCGTTTATGGAATCTATCGTTTTTGCATAGTTGTCCTCATACGGGGAACCGTCCAAAACTGGAGCATGGTACCTGCCGGCGGCAATATTGGTGGCAAAATCGCCCGGGGCTACATTGGTGATGGTCACCCCAAAATCCTTGGTTTCCATACGAAGGGCCTCGGTAATGAGTCCCAGCGCACCTTTGGTAGCCGAATAGAACCCTCGGAACGGCAATCCCATATACCCCGCAATGGAGGTAATGTTCACAATGGTCCCACCGCCTTGTCTGCGCATTTGGGGCAGCACGGCCTTCATCATGTGTACAGGGCCATGGAAATTGGTGTCGAACACTTTTAGGATCTCCTCATGCGGTGTCTCTTCAATGGGACCTGTAATACCCACTCCCGCGTTGTTGATGAGCACATCCAATCGGCCTTCTTTGGTTATGACATGGGAAACTGCATGTTGTATGCTGTCCACATCCCTTACATCCAACTGGATAAGATCAAAAACATCAAAATCGGGATAATTGGCTAGAGTCCTTGTAGTACCGTACACCTTATACCCTTTTGAGGCCAAAAAGGTTCCTATGGATTTACCGATGCCGGATGAACCCCCGGTGATCAATACTACTTTTTTTTCCATGATAGCTGAGTTCAGGGAACAAAAAACGGCAAGCTACCTACATCGCACCGCTACGACCGCATACCCTTGCTGCGTTCCCACCCTGGGGGATTCTGCAGGAGCTGGTCGTGTAGGACTTGCCGACTGCAAATATACGACCTTTTAAATTTGTGACAATCCCAATTCATTCTTAATTTCGACATCCAAGGATCAAAACCATGAAACACAAACAAAGGATGATGTTCAAATTAGCTTCATTTTTGGGATTGCTGCTCTTCTTCTTGGGCTGCGGGGGAAATGCAGACCCTGCCAAGCATTTTTCCATCCAACTGGAAAACAAGACCCTACAGCAAAACCAAAAGGTAGGGGTCTTCATCAAGAACCAAAAAGAGATCGAGATTTCCAACATCCGTTATTTTATGGACGGAAAAGAACTTGCCCTGGAAAATGGCCAATTGACCATGGACCTCCCCCATTTGGGCAACAAAATTTTGACGGCCAAGTTCGATATGGAAGGAGAAACCGTCGAAATCGAGGAAAACTTAAAGCTATTGGCCGCTTCCGCTCCCGAGGTCTATACCTATGAAATCGTAAACACCTATCCGCACGACCCGAAGGCCTATACCCAAGGACTGGAATTCCACAATGGAACACTTTATGAAAGCACTGGCAAAAGAGGCGGTTCCACGGTAAGAAGGGTCAATTTTGAAACGGGAGAGGTCCTGCAAAAAATCGAAATGGACAATACCATCTTTGGCGAAGGCATCACCTTGATGAACGACAAGCTCTACCAATTGACCTGGCAAAGCGGTATGGGCTATGTGTACCATATTTCCAATTTTGAAAAAATCAAGAACTTCTCCTATGGCAAAAGTCCACAAGGTTGGGGCCTCTGCAACGATGGTAAAAAGATCTACAAGAGCGACGGTACCGAAAAAATCTGGTTCTTGGACCCAGAGACCCTGGAAGAAACGGGCCACATTGAGACCGTGACCAACAAATCCATCTTCAATATGGCCAATGAGTTGGAATATGTGAACGGAAAGATCTATGCCAACGTCTATCAAAAAGAGAGCATGATGATCATTGATGCCACTTCCGGGGCCATCGAAGGGGTCATCAACTTTGGCGGGTTGAAAGGCAAGGTTTCCAAAGGGGCCGAGTGGGACGACACCAATTCCGTGCTGAACGGCGTGGCCTACCATCCCGAACGAAAAACTTTCTTTGTCACCGGGAAGAACTGGGACAAACTCTTTGAGGTGACCATCCGCAAAAAGGACTGATGTATACGTTTACAGAAATCTTTGATGTGGTCGTGGACGATCTTGATGACCTTAACCATGTGAACAACATCAGGTATGTGGAATGGATCCAGGACATTTCCAAGAAACATTGGGAACAGGTCACTGATTCAGATATCCGAAAAGAAATGATCTGGGTGGTGCGGAACCACAATATTTCCTATCTGAAATCGGCCGTGCTTGGCGATACCGTTGAAGTGACCACCCACATTGAGGCCAGCAAAGGCCCCTTGTCCATACGCGCTGTTGAGATCAAGAACCATAAAACAGGCGAACTGATGGTCAAGAGCACCACGGAATGGTGCCTTTTGGATGCCAAAACCTTCCGTCCCAAGCGTGTGCCTGAATCGGTTCAGGAACTGTTCAAATAACCCATTTCGTCCGCACAGTCCACACAACAAGCTTCCTTTTTGTGCCCCAGCTGGTGCGAGCATCCCGCTCGTATCCATATCTCTTTATGGTTTCAAAGAACCTTTATAAACTAAGGTACATCCTCTTACTCATTTTTGGCACAAGCATGATACTCGCGCTAGCGGGGGGATTTATATGATTATATTAAGTTAGACCTAATAGAACATTTTTTCCTTTAGTAGTAATTGCAGTTCCTTTCCCACTCGGAACTTTTTCCACTAAGCCCAAATCGAGCAAATTTTTAATTAAAGGAATCCATCTTATATCGTAAATGTTTTCTAAGCCCTTTATTTGTTCTAATTCCCTATAAAATAACCTATCTAGAGTCGGTGTTCCAATACCTCTACCTTGGTTATAATCCCAAATAACTTTTAACAGAACTAGTTCATATTCATTTAACTTCATATTTACTCAGTACTTGGGGATTTTGTAAACGTTCGTAATTTTTGCTATATCTGTTTTACACAACATATTATGGCGGCCCTCAAAACATACGTTTAGATATTTGGGTTCGCGGACTCATTCATAAACTCTTGCTACTAAAAGTAATTCAGCAAATGTTTTCCAAGAAGCTTCTTTTTGGTCCTTATCAGCGCAGTAACCTTTTAATGAATCAAGGAATTTTGCAAGGCTATCATTTTCCCATTCACTTAAATTTTCTTGTAAATCTTTCTGTAAAGAGTTTAAGAATTTGACAAAATCCTTTTGGTTATTAATTTCTTCTGCCTGTTTGTAAATATTCATTGTTTTATATTTTAATTTTGAATATCAGGGAAGGTTCATTTTAGTGATTGAAGGTAATTTTTTCCCTTTTCTGATAAAGAGTAAGGCCTGCTCTTTTTTATAAAACCATACTCTTTTAACTTAATTACCCGCTCAGTCAAATGGGCTTCTGAAAAATTAAATACCCCGTAGAACTTTCTGTCTAATACTGACATACCTATCCCTGAGCCATTGAATTCTTCGTAATCTCTGATTATTTCTAATATTTGAGTATCATATTTATCCATTATTATTCGGGTATTTGTTGTACATCAGGGTGGTATAGTTGATAGTCCCTCATACCGTCTGGTTTTATAATGTAATCACTAATTGAATAATCTTCTAATGTAGCAGAATGTGCATTATTCCAAACCTCTTCAGGTATTTGGGAGTAATGTGTATTTTCATAACCAAGTTCTTTATATCTCTCAAACTCTCCAATTTCATGAGTGATAAATTTTTTATCATAATCCGTTGGCACAATCTTACCTCCCTCAATATCTTCTAATCTTTTTATCATTGCATCATTCCAAGGATCTGATTCAAGTCTTCCTAAATGCTTTTTAACAATCTCTATATTTTCTTTTTTGATTATAGCATTTTCCCAATTTAGAGATTTAATGGCTCCTCCTGCATTGTTAGGGTTAAAAACTCTTCCCGAATGTTTTCCTTTAACCAAACCATTTTCAAGTACCTCACCTATTTCATCAAGTTTTTGGCCAAATTTGCTAAATAAATTTCCATTCCTACCTAACCTTTGACCAACTTCCCCGAAAAACTCATCCCACTGGCCTTTGGTAAAATTGTGCAGTTTTTGCAGTATCTGTTTTACACGTCCTATTTTGGTGGCCGCCAAGGCACCTGTTTAGTTAGTTTCCCTAACCAGAGCAAACATTGATAATGTCTAATCTCCCAAAGTAAAATATGTCTTCAACTTCTAATTCTGTTTTATTATCCAAAACATCTTCCTTTCTTACCTCAATATTTATATACTCAGAAGTAAAAAAATAAACATTTTCCTTCTTTACGATTTTTCCCTGAAATGAACGTAAATCTTTATTGGCTCTTTGTTCAAAAAAAAGTGCCCTAATAGTAATTTCGACATATTGATTCAATAAGTTTGATAAATCAAGTGGCTTGGAATCAAATAATATTATTTCAGAATTATCTTGTAAGCAACAGGTCACCCAGTAATCATAAACTAAATCATTGTAAACCGCTCCCTTTTCAACTTTCTTTATTAAAACTTTTGTGATCATTATTTAGGAATAAATGAAACGATAAAACCATTGTCACCAGTAGCGATTGTAAACTCCCTAATGCCTTTATTGGTATTAATTTTATAAACAAAAGATAATCTATTCTTTGAATCTACAACTTTCGCTACATAGTCATTATTTTTTATTGTTTGGAATATTATTTCTACCATTTCATCTTGGGTATTGAAAAACTTCATTAACTCATCCATATTCCAGTGCCTCTCAATTATATGTTGAAGACCTGCATTTGAATTTCCTTTTTCGAGGAAAATAATAAAGTCATCTTTATTCTTAGTAATAAACTTGAGGTCTAATTCGGTAAATTTAACTCCAGAAGCCCTAAGTTCTTCTATAAGGTTTTTATCAAGGAGATTCTCAATATTTGCAAGCTTTTTGCCCAGCCGCCTATTGGCCTCCCCAAAAAACTCATCCCACTGGCCTTTGGTAAAACTGTGTAGTTTTTGCAGCACCTGTTTTACACGTCCTATTTTAGTAGCAGCCAAGGCACCCACGCTTATGAACAATGAACCTACAACAACAAAGATCTTTCCTTCTTCATACCTTCCTGTATTGGTTTTTTGCTCAATTTCCCCCCAATATGCTGCCAGATTTTGTTCTATATCTTCAATTAGCTTTTTTATATTCTCGATCTCTTGTACATAAGCTATCAATTCATCTATCTCAGATCGTAGTTTTGCAGCATCCTCACATTGTTTCTTTTCAATTTTGGCGACATAGTTTTCCACGCTGTACCATTGTGTTTTCAGCCAACTCCATACACCTTCCTCCTTCTTTTCAGCCTCCAGTTTGTCCAAGAGTTTGCCCAGCCGCTCTTCGTTCAACTTTACCTTGCCCGGTTTGCATTGTAGGTATGCCCATGTGTATGCGTAGATAAAATCGTTGATGCCATTGCCCAATTGGTAGAGCATCTTGGGCAGTTCCACCAGCCCTTCCCCTTCTTGATAGATCCCGTCTATGATGCCTGACACGAATGGCAGGTCCACTTTACTGTAATATAATGACCTTGGTATTTCCGCCTCTTTCCAAATACACCATGGTACAATGCCTTGGTCTTGATAACTGCCCCACCCCTCTTCTTTGCAGAGTTCTTGGGTTTCCTTAAAATATTCGATCAGCTTTTTCAGGTTTTCAAAGGCATCCTTAAACAAAGGGTCGTTGATTACTGTATTGAAAGACTCCTCTACAAAGTAGATATCCTCAGCCAAGGTCACTTCTTCTGCAATCTCTTCCAATCGATTTCTGGCAGCGGCGTCTTTTGTTTTTATATTATTGATGTCCGCTTTACTAAGGTCATCATTGCTGGCAAGGGCTGTGGGTCCCAAGTTTTTTACCTTTTCTTTTTGTGCTTCCGTTGCAACTGGACTGTCCAATATTTTTTCTCTGAGCTGCTCACCGAGCAAATCGTCCAATTTTTCAATATTCGATGCCTTTTCCTCTGCTTGTTTATTGAATTCCTCTTCTGTTATGTAACCTTCTGCCAATTGATTTTGCAGCTCTTGCAGTTTGTCCAGTTCTTCATATCTTCTATCAAAAATTTGGGAGATAATTTCTTTTATCGATCCTACAAACTGACCAATATCCTCAATCGCCTCATCCATATCCACAATCCCCGACCAATTCGGGTCATAACTCGTCTCCACCATCCCTTCCACCAACTGGTAATCGGTGTTGATTTTGATATTGTCAAACTCCACCCGTATCCGGCTGAATTTGCCAATATTCACCTCTCCCCCAGTGGCTATGTTCGCCGCATCGATGACTTCCTTGAACTGTTCCAAGAACGGCAGGGTGATATAGCCCCAGCCCGAGAAGTACCCATTGCTTCCCGATGCCTGCCTAACCACCACCGGAAAATCCCCCGCAGTGAACACCTCATAAGGTTGTAATTGCTGCAACGGCTCTTGGTTGCCGATCTCGATCTCGGACAGGATGCCGCAGTTGTAGTAGGCCATCTCATCCTCGGTGGGCGTGGTGAACTCATGGATCGCGGAAAAGGCCAATCCACCTTCTCCCCCTTTGGGGGAGACAGAGAGCGGGGCACAATCGCCGCCCACCCTGAATTCATACACGCTGCCCGCCTCTAGATTGCGGATCGTGGTTTCGTTCCCTTGCGACCACAGCCCGAACCAGTCGCTCTCCCCATGGCCTTTTTTGCGGTACTGCACCCTGTAGCGCACATGTTCGCCCATCTGCCATGTAATCTTCACCGTTTGGGAGTTCTGTGCCTCCGAGAGCACAAAATGGGGTGGATGGCAATCCGCCTGATAGGTAAAATGGAAAATCTCGCTCATTCCGTTGTTCCGGAACAAAGAGGTGTCGGTGATGCCATCGCTCACAAAGGCCCTGACCTGCCAACCGTAGGTCTTTCCTTCCAACAACGGCATCTGCGCGGGACCGTAATGCAGCGTGTTGGCAAAGGTGGTGGTCTGGTACAGCGGTGGACTCGCTAAAAAGGCCGCCTGTGGGTCCATGCCTGTGTCCCAGAGCTCCTTTAGGGTGAACTCGTACTGTACTGCCCCAGCATTGATATGCCTTGGCGTCCAGTTGAAAATGATGTTCTGCGGATCTTGTGCAGTGACCAGGTCGCCACGGAAAGGAACGTTGAGCAGGGGCGGATCGTTGAGCACCAAATAGATGTTGGCGCAGCTTCGGTTGGATATCCGTTGGCCCGAGAATTGGTCATAGACCTCGAAACAGAAACGGTATTGCCCTTCGGGCAACTGCTGGCCGTACTGTTTGGGCGTTATCCCCACCAGGTTGTTCAGGTTAAAATAGGGTTGCAGGTCCAGATTGGTCAGGCGTTGGTTCACCCCTCCATCAAGTATGATGGGCAAAGCCCCACTGACAAAGTCCACGGACTGGAATTTCATCCCGGGGCCTTCCACATACAGTTTAAGACGCACCTGCCGTCCTGCTTCCTGGGCATCCGTGAGCAAAAGGTTCACGAACAGTTTTTCCTGGGTCGTTGTGGTGTAATCGGATAGTTTGAAACTGTAGGGCGGAATCAGTTGCGGCGTGACCTGTACAGGGTAAATTTGGGCCGTTGCCGCTACGGTGAGCAGTAGACAAAAAATGGAAATCATGGTTTTCCATATCCTTTTCATGGATGGTGTACACATAAGTAGGTCTTGTTTGGATGGAACTGTCCTTGTGCGGATGAATATAGGATGTTAAAAGACAAACAAAGCATCCAATTGATGGATGCTCCATTTGAGTTGAGGAAAACCCTTTCCGATCTGACGGATGGAAGATTCCCACAAAATGAGGCATCAACACAAAATTCCTTTCCAGAACCTTCCGCCCCAAGCGTGTGCCTGAATCGGTTCAGGAACTGTTCAAATGACCGATTTTGACCTGGCAGTCCTCAAAACGATCATCCGTTTTGTGCAATTCATCGAATTCTGGGGTGTTCCTTGCCAAAAACCCCTTCTATTATTTTGATTCTATGGTTGGTAGTCGTAACATAGTATAAAATCAACACCTCAACCAAATGAACTTAGTAAAAACCACACCAAACTCCACCATTATTTTTACATCCTCATCCAGTATGTTGCCCCATCAACAAACATGCTTCAACACTCGTTCAAAAATGAGATCAGGGAAAGCATAGATTTGTTGCAGGTCGTTAGCTTTTAACGAAATTTTAAGGTTTTTTGTAAGAAAACAACCCGTTTTAAGGAGAAACCCATAGTTTTTTTAAGGGAAAACTGTAATGAGTTTTTTAAACTCGTTAGTAACTTGCACTCAGCATTTTGCGTATGGAATATACCTACAACATCATCGACCACAATGCAGCGACCAAGCTTCAGTTGCAACTCTATTTGGAGGAATATGAGGATTTGGCCTGTACCGGTGTTGCCGCATCCGCTGCCGAAGGTTTGGACACCATTTTGAAGTTCACCCCGGATCTGGTGCTGATCAATCTTGGGGAAGATGGCATGGAATACTTTCAAATGGTCACCGAGCTGAACCAGTACATGCAATCCCTCCCCCTTATCATAGGATATTCCACCTCAAAAAAATATGCCTACAACGCCATCAAGAGTGGCTTCTTTGATTATTGGATCCTTCCCCACAACGAATTCGACGTCAGAAAGACCATCCTGCGCCTACGCAAAAGGCATCCCAAGCAGGACATGCCGTCCACCATCTGTCTCAAATCCTACAACGATTATAGGTATCTGGACACCAAGGATATCCTCTATCTGAAATCCGACAACAACACCACGGATTTTTTCATGAGGGACGGTAATGTCATCAGTGCCTTTAAAACATTGAAGTCTTTCGAGGACAAGCTCCCAAAATCATTCATCCGTATCCATCAGAGCTATATACTGAACAGCAGGTACGTGTCCCGCATCAACTACGGCAAGTCCATCTGCACCTTGAAACATGGAAATGAAGAGGAACTCCCCTTTTCCAAGACCTATAAAGAGAAAATAGACCACTTAAAGGAAATGTTGTCCAAAACCTCGGCAAAGGCCCTTAATTGACAAAATTCTAACAGTTTACCGCAAAATTCTAGCAGAATCCCCATGGATTCTAAATTCCTTTTTTTCTCATACGTCCCGCGATGGGTGTTGGATAATTTTGGCATGGACAAACCAATTTAATTAACACCCTAAAACCTAATATTATGAGAAAGTTACTAAGTATTTTGGCCCTTGCACTATTGACCACTGGATTCTACTCTTGTGAAGCGGAAACCGATGTTCAGGATACCGAAGCTCTTTTTGAGCAAATGGATCAAAGTGCTACGGATGGAGCCGAATCAGATAATGACGACCGTGGAGATGAAGATGGCCTGAACTAATCATCACATCTCTGGATGAACAACCTCATACAATCTTTACTTTTAGTATTTTTTTTGGGCGGGACACTGTTCTGCTATAAAGATGAACCTCGAAAAGTCATACAGGGAGATACGGATAGAGCCACTGCACTCGAAGAAAAAATCAACGAACGGACATTTTTGGACATAGGTCAAAATAGAATATTCCGTTTAAAGCAGAGTGCGAATGACGACCGTACCTTATGACTACACTATAATTTTGAAACAAAGCCCCATCCCCTGAAAAGGTCTGGGGCTTTTTTAGTACCTTGTATCAACAATAAACCATCCAATACACCATTGAAGAGCTGGGCATTTATATCTATCGTGTTGGTTTTCTGGGGATGTGCCAAGTCACCTTCGGACAATGCTCCCATTGCACCTGATGAAAAAACAGAGGCCGTCCAGCGTTGGATTAAAATGGCCAAGGATAGCACCCAATTACCCATTGAAACACGGAAACGGTTCTTGGAAAATGCCAAGAATGAGGCCTTTGCACTCACCAATGACACCATTGTTCTGGAACAATTGTCCAATATCTCCTTGACCTATAAAAACCTAAAAGATTCCCTTGGCTTTAGGGAGACCAACAAACAGGTGATGATGATGTCCCAAAAAACGGACATGTACACCCCTCTGGGCAATTCGCATTGGGATCTGGCATCCTTCTTTAAATCCTATGGCGCATTGGACAGTGCTTTTTATCATTATAGAAAAGCCCTGAACAGTTTTGAAAAACTTCCCAAGAGTACATCATCAGACATTACAAGAGCGAGGATATTATACAGTATGGGCCAGATCCAGGATTCCTACAAGGATTATTTGGGTGCGGAGATTAGCACTACAACAGCTTTAAGGATTTTTGATGAACAAAAGGATTATAAGAGGATTTATAATTGCTACAATCTTTTGGCCATCATAGCCAGTGGCATGGGAGACAGTGATAAATCTCTGGAATACTATGAAAAGGCAGGAACATATCTAGACAAATTGGAAACTCCCAATACAATAGAAACCGTATGGCAAAACCAAAACAATATTGCCAATGAATTATTAGAAAAGGAGGATTATGCTTTAGCAAAGGCCTCTTTCCAAAAAATCCTTGGTAATGAAAGCTTAAAAAATAGAGATTCAAACATATATTCCTTAGCTCTTACAAGTCTGGCTTATGCCACTTTTAAAACTGGCGGTGTTTATAAAGAGGTTGAAGAACTGTTGTCCGAAGCCATAAAAGTCAATGATAGTTTAGGGCAATCATTTAACCAAGCCCGCGCCAAACAATATTATGCCGAACTCTTGGCCGCCAAGGGAGATACTACCAATGCCCTGCAATATGCCAAAGAATCCAGGACAGTGGCTAGGGAGACACACAACAACGACCGGCTGCTGGAGGTATTGCGATTGCTCACCCAGTTGGACAAGTCCAATGCCGCCGCCTATGCCAACACCTATTATGACCTCAATGAGGTCATCAAGGAAGAGGAGCGTACCAAACGGGACAAATTTGCCCGCATCCGTCTGGAGACCGATGAGATCAAGCAAGAGAACGTGATACTTTCCCGTGAAAGGGAAATTTGGGCAGGGGTCGTACTGGGGCTTGTCGTATTTGGATTGACCACCACGGTGATCGTTTTGCAGTTCATCAACAACAACAGGCTCAAATACAAGCAAAGACAACAGGAAAGCAACCAGGAAATCTACAACCTGCTGCTATCCCAGCAGGGCAAGTTTGAAGAGGGCAGACAATTGGAACAGAAACGCATTTCGGAAGAGCTGCATGACGGGATTTTGGGCGAAATGCTAGGCATACGTCTGATATTGAGTGGATTGAATGAAAGAGAGGATCACAGTTCGGTGGAGCAAAGGGCCGATTATATAGAGAAGTTGCGGGAAGTGGAGGAGGATATCAGGACCATTTCGCACGAGCTCAACCATGCCTCTTATGAAAAATTTCATAATTTTATCGTGTCGTTGGAAGAATTGGTCAGCGGTGTCCAAAAATCCTCCGGTATAGCCTGTTCTTTCACCTACGATAAAAAAGTGCACTGGGACAATCTGCTGGGCGACATCAAGATCAATGCCTATCGTATAGTCCAGGAAACCCTCAAGAATTGTGTAAATCATGCGAAATGCAAGCACATTGCCATTTCCTTTGGAATGGCCGGGGACAAATTGAAACTGACCATCAAGGACGACGGTGTCGGTTTTGACACCACGAAGGGAAAACGGGGTATCGGCCTCAGAAATATTATGTCAAGGGTGAAAAAGACCAACGGCACCGTGGATATAGACAGTAAAAAAGGGAAAGGCACCACCATTTCGGTGACCATGCCCGCCAAATACATCAAAACCGAAGGGACCAAGGATACCCTGGCCCCAAAACAACCCATAAACGCCTAAATCTTACAAGAAGCAACATTGTTATGAAAACATTGAGAATATTGGCCATAGACGACCACGAAATGACCATGCTCGGGTATAAGTTTATCCTTGAGAACATTGAATTTGAAGGATACGACATCATCGTGGATACCGCCAACACCTACGAAGCGGGAAAAAAACTTATCGAGGACTCTGTGAATTCCTTTAAATATGACATCCTCCTTTTGGACGTGCAGTTGTTCGCACCAAACGAAAATCAGCCCCATTCTGGCGAAGATCTGGGCATTCTGGCCCGAAAACTGGTCCCTCAAAGCAAGATTGCCTTCATGTCTTCCTTCAGTGACAATTTCAGGATCAACAGCATATTAAAATCTGTTGACCCGGACGGCTATCTAGTAAAGACGGACATTGATCCCAAAACCTTGGAGGACGCCGTGAAGACCATCGTGCTGAACCCGCCCTATTACTCCTCAAAAGCACTGACTGCCATCCGCAAAAAAATGGCCAACGACATCGAGCTGGATGAAAAGGACAAACAGATCCTGTACCACCTTTCCATGGGCACCAAGAACAAGGATCTCGAAAAACACATCAGGCTTTCCCCCTCTTCCATCGAGAACAGGAAACGGCACTTGAAGTCCCTTTTCGGCACCGAGAACGAAAATGATATGGCCCTTATCATTGCCGCCAAAAACAGGGGGTTCATCTAAGCTCCCCCGTCTCCAAAAATGTCACTCGTCGATTTCCGTAATTGGTTTTACATACTCCTGACATAAAACACCTACAAATTGGGGGAAACCCCCAGAATTTTTAAGGATTTTCTTCAATCCCAAGAAAAAGATTCATCCTAACTTTAAGGTGAAGAGAAAATTGCAATCCATAGAATATGTCACTCCCAAGGAAAAACAACACCGATCATCAGCATAGTGGCGCAAAGGTATTTGAGGCCGCAAACGGGCTGGACGAGTTTTTGAAAACCATAGAAAAGGATTTTTTTGCCGAAGTCAAAGTTCATTTCAATTATCACAAGGAGAGCAAAAAATCGGACATGGTATTAGATCTCCACTTTAATTTTGGAATCACGGAGAGCCTTCATTTCTTCACCAGCGGCACGTGGGGAGGTATGACTCTGTCCGAAAAAGAGCATAAGGTCTCCTCTACCTTTGAAACCGCCTTCAATGAACTGAATGCCAAGAACAACTTTTCTTTGGACATAGCGGAAACCTCACTGCATTTTAAGGACACCTCGATCATCATATCCAGGATCTATGCGCACAGCGTGCCCGAACAACTTGGAAATGTAGTGATGAAGGCCAGCGAACACTTTGTATACTTCACCAAAGGCCTCACCGAGATGCCCTATGAGATATTTGTGCCCGTATTCGAATATGGGGGTACCAATGTCTTTGAACCCCAAAAAAAGAAAAACAGTTATTTTGACTACTGGGGTCTATACTTTGATGACGAATCACACCAAGTAATGATCTATTCCCTGGACAAAAGGAAGATGTACGAAGTGGACCTCTTCCTTTTTGAATGATACGAACTTAAGCAAGCATAGATACTAAGCACTGAACAAAGGTCGCGATTTCATCAAATCGTTGACCTTTTGTTTTATCTGGGCCAATTTCTCCTCGTTCCCGGGATCCATGATCACCTCGTCAATAAACCCAACGATGGTCTCCATATCGGCCTCCTTCAACCCCCTGGTGGTGATGGCCGGGGTACCAAAACGGATGCCCGAAGTAATGAACGGGGATTGCGTGTCAAAGGGCACCATGTTCTTGTTGGCCGTAATGGCTGCCTGTTCCAACGCCTTTTCTGCATCCTTTCCAGTGATGTTCTTGTTCCTAAGGTCAATGAGCATCATATGGTTGTCCGTTCCCCCTGAGATTACTTTGTAATCGAGGGCCATGAACGCCTTGGCCATTGCGGCAGCGTTCTTCTTCACTTGGATCATGTAGTGCAGGAACTCATCGGAGAGTGCCTCACCGAAAGCAACGGCCTTGGCCGCGATGATATGCTCCAATGGACCACCTTGGTTTCCGGGGAACACCGCAAGGTCCAAAAGGGCCGACATTTTCCGTAGGGTTCCATTCTTCAAGGTGATGCCAAACGGATTATCAAAATCCTCGCCCATCAAAATCAGACCTCCTCGGGGACCTCTCAAGGTCTTGTGGGTGGTCGTGGTTACAATATGGCAGTGAGGGATGGGGTCGTTCAAGATTCCCTTGGCAATCAATCCTGCAGGGTGGGAAATATCGGCCACCAAAATAGCGCCCACACTGTCCGCAATCTCCCGGAAACGTTTAAAATCCATATCACGGGAATAGGCAGAGGCCCCGGCAATGATCAACTTCGGCTTCTCCTTGTCCGCAATCTCTTGGATCTTATCATAGTTGAGCATGCCTGTTTCCTCATCAACCCCATAAAAAACAGGGTTGTACAGTTTCCCGGAGAAATTTACAGGCGAGCCGTGGGTCAAGTGACCTCCATGGGACAGGTCAAAGCCCAAAATGGTATCCCCGGGCTGCAAACAGGCGTGATATACAGATGCATTGGCCTGGGATCCCGAGTGTGGCTGAACATTCGCGTAGGCGGCCCCAAACAGTTCCTTGGCTCGGTCTATGGCGAGCTGTTCCACTTGGTCCACCACTTCGCAACCCCCATAATAACGTTTTCCAGGATAGCCCTCAGCATATTTGTTGGTCAATACGGAACCTGCGGCCTCCATGACCTGCGGGCTGGTAAAGTTCTCAGAAGCTATCAGCTCTATGCCTTCAATCTGTCTGTCCTTCTCTTGTGCTATCAGTTCAAAAATCTTATGGTCTCGTTGCATCTGCAAATTATTTTGATAAGCCGCAAAATTACGAATTGGAAGGGGATTTATGTCCAAAAAAAGCAACATACATCCCAATTTTATCAAACGGAAATTAACAAAGTTGAAACTGTCGTTAAATGCTCTATATTTGAAACTTAAACCTCACCTGCACACTACCTGTGCGACTTTTTCGTTTATAGAGAACCATTTTTGGCATAGCTATTGAACTCGATCAAACAACCAATACACCATCATCATGAAAAAAATACTACTCTTGACCACGATTTTGATGATTGCCGCCTGTGGGGGCGTCAAGAAGACCCAAGAAGCCCTGAACAGCGGAAACTATCTTACCGCAATGGACAAGGCGATAAAGAACTTGGCGGAAAACAAGTCCAAAAAGGGAAACCAGGAATACATCATCCTTTTGGAAGAGGCCTTCGCCAAAAATGCTGAAAGGGAAGAACAAGAGATTGCCTTTTTGCAGAACGATGGCAATCCCACCAACCTGGAAACCATCTACAACAAGTTTGTGCAGTTGAAGCAAATACAGGAGCGCATCAAACCATTGCTGCCGCTCCGCATCAATGATCAAGGACGAAATGCGCGGTTCCAATTTAAGGATTATGACAACGACATTCTGAACACCAAGGACGAACTTTCCGAGTATTTATATGAAAATGCCATCGGCCTCTTGAAAAATGCCAAATACAAAAGTGATTATCGTGCCGCTTATGACGATTTGAAATATGTGCAGGAAATCAGCCCCGGATACAAGGAAACCGTATCCAAAATGGACGAGGCCTACAACAAAGGATTGGAGTTTGTGCGGGTCGAGATCGGAAACTTGACCGAGCAGATCATTCCTGAGCGGTTGGAACGAGAACTTCTGGACTTCAATGCCTTTGGCATCGACAATTTTTGGCTGCAATACCACACCAATCCATTGGCCAACGTGAAATATGATTATGCCATGAACTTGGATTTTATGGAGATCAATGTATCGCCAGAGCGCGTGAACGAGACCCAGATCATAAAGGAAAAACAGATCAAGGATGGTTGGGAATATTTGCTGGACCGGAACGGAAATGTGGTCAAGGACAGCTTGGGCAATAAGATCAAAGTGGACAAAATGCGCACCGTGACCTGCAAATTCTTCCAGTTTACCCAGACCAAAAGTGCCCAGATCGGGGCCAAGGTACGGTTCACCGACCTGAAGAGCGGACAGGAGATCAATGCCTACCCCCTATCCAGTCAGTTTGTGTTCGAACATATCTTTGCCAACTATCAAGGGGACAAAAGGGCCTTGGAGAACGATCTTTTGGTGTACCTGAACGCCAGGGAAGTCCCTTTTCCCTCCAATGAGCAAATGGTATACGATGCCGGGGAAGACCTCAAGGCGAGGCTCAAGGGCATCATAGCAAAATATCAGTTCAACTAGATCCTAAAAGACGAAAGCCCCCAATCGGGGCTTTTTTTATAGATGATCTTTTAGATCCAAATCCGCAATGGCACCATGTGACGTATGAAAAGTCACCCTCCCATTTTTGATGACCAGCAATTGGGGCGACTCGTGCCTTACCCCAAACCTGTCCGCAATCGCATTGGAGAGATCCCTGTGCGCCTGAATGGTCAAAAAATAGAGGTCAAAGTCCAAAGCTGGATCATAGGACCCCTTGAACATTTTCAGCACCATACTGCTGATACCACAGGTGGATGAGTGCTTGAAGATGACCTGTGGCCGCTCCTCGGAACTTGCCTTTATAGTATCCAATTGTTCCATGGACTCCAAAAAAATCCACGGTATTTTCTTATCTTGAGTCTCGATTCGCTCCTTCTTTCCGAAGATACTGTCAAATATTCCCATGATGCAAATTTAAGAGATAAGTCGGGAAGGATAAAAAAGCTTACATCTGACGAAATGTCTTGCGTTTTCTGGATTTTCCAGACATTTTGACGGTAACCCACAGATGGTAGGATTGTTGACATATCAGAAAAAACAACGACTATGAACTTTAATAATTTTACGATAAAATCACAGGAAGCCATTCAACGGGCCCAGCAATTGGCCCAGGAATTAGGGCATCAACAAATTGAGAACGAACACCTCTTCAAGGCCATTGCGGAAGTGGACGAAAACGTACTTCCCTTCATCTTGAAGAAATTGAACGTGAACGTGAACCTGCTCAACCAAATTTTGGACAAGGAACTCCAAAGTTTTGCCAAAGTATCTGGTGGGGAGATCATGCTTTCCAGGGAAGCATGGAAAACCGTGAACGAGGCCAGCATCGTTGCAAAAAACATGGGCGACGAGTTTGTTTCCATCGAACACCTTTTGCTGGCCATATTCAAATCGAAGAGCAAAATAGCGCAGATCTTAAAAGATCAAGGTGTCACGGAAAAAGATTTGGCTGCCTCCATCCAGGAATTGCGCAAAGGTGGCAAGGTGACCTCGCAAAGTGCCGAGGAGACCTACAACTCCTTGGACAAATACGCAAACAACCTCAATCAAATGGCCGATAACGGCAAATTGGATCCCGTAATCGGGCGTGATGAAGAAATCCGAAGGGTTTTGCAGATTTTGTCCCGAAGGACCAAGAACAACCCCATGTTGGTCGGTGAGCCCGGTGTGGGTAAGACCGCCATTGCCGAAGGCTTGGCCCACCGAATTGTACAAGGTGACGTGCCTGAAAACTTGAAGGACAAGATCATTTACTCCCTGGACATGGGTGCATTGATCGCCGGGGCCAAATACAAAGGGGAGTTTGAGGAGCGGTTAAAGGCCGTCATCAAAGAAGTCACCTCATCCGATGGCAACATTGTGCTCTTTATTGACGAGATCCATACGTTGGTGGGTGCCGGGGGCGGACAAGGCGCCATGGACGCCGCCAACATCTTGAAACCTGCTTTGGCCAGAGGGGAATTAAGAGCCATTGGAGCGACCACACTGGACGAGTACCAAAAATATTTTGAAAAGGACAAGGCCCTGGAGCGTAGGTTCCAAAAAGTAATGGTGGACGAGCCCGATACCGAGAGCGCCATCTCCATTCTTAGGGGCATCAAGGAAAAATATGAGAGCCATCACAAAGTCCGAATCAAAGATGAGGCGGTGATCGGTGCCGTGGAACTTTCCCAACGCTACATCACCAACCGTTTCTTGCCCGATAAAGCCATCGACCTTATGGACGAAGCTGCATCCAAACTTCGCATGGAAATCAATTCCAAGCCCGAAGAACTGGATGTGCTGGATAGAAAGATCATGCAGTTGGAGATTGAGATAGAGGCCATCAAAAGGGAAAACGACAAGGCAAAATTGCAGACCCTGAACTTGGATCTCGCCAATTTGAAGGAAGACCGCAACGAAATCTTTGCGAAATGGGAAAGTGAAAAAACAGTGGTGGACAATATCCAAAAGACCAAAGAGGACATTGAAAACTACAAATTGGAAGCCGAACGTGCCGAACGAAATGGGGACTATGGAAAAGTGGCCGAGTTGCGGTATGGAAAGATAAAGGAAGCCCAAGAGAAACTGGAAAAACTACAGGATGAACTTGCAAGCCAACAGACCGCCGGAACCTTGATCAAGGAAGAGGTCACTTACGAGGACATTGCCGAGGTAGTGGCCAAATGGACAGGTATCCCCGTGACCAAGATGATGCAGAGCGAACGCGAAAAACTCCTGAAACTGGAAGATGTGCTCCACAAGCGTGTGGTGGGCCAAGACGAAGCCATCATTGCCGTTTCGGACGCCATACGAAGAAGCAGGGCCGGATTGCAGGATTCCAAAAAACCCATTGGTTCCTTCCTTTTCTTGGGAACCACCGGGGTCGGTAAGACCGAATTGGCCAAAACGCTCGCGGCCTATCTGTTCGATGACGAGAACGCCATGACGCGGATAGACATGAGCGAATACCAAGAACGCCACTCCGTGAGCCGTCTGGTAGGTGCGCCTCCGGGGTATGTGGGCTATGACGAAGGAGGTCAGTTGACTGAGGCCGTGCGAAGAAAGCCCTACTCCGTCATCTTGTTGGATGAAATTGAAAAAGCACACCCAGATACCTTCAACATCCTGCTTCAGGTTTTGGATGAAGGTAGATTGACCGACAACAAAGGCCGAGTGGCGGATTTCAAGAACTCCATCATCATCATGACGAGCAATATGGGCAGTCACATTATCCAAGAGAAGTTTGAAAATGCCGTAGACTTGGAAAGTGCTTCGGAAGCCGCAAGAATTGAAGTGATGGGATTGTTGAAACAAAGCATTCGCCCAGAATTCTTGAACCGGATTGACGATATCATCATGTTCGCACCCTTGAACAAGTCGGACATCAAGGATATTGTGAGGCTGCAATTGGACGGTCTGAAGAAAATGTTGGACAAGCAGCACATTACGTTGGATGCGACCGAAGAAGCCATTGATTATCTTGCCAAAAAAGGATTCGATCCCCAATACGGTGCCAGACCCGTAAAGCGGTTGATCCAGAAAGAAGTGCTGAACAACCTTTCCAAGGAACTGCTTGCCGGTAAAATAACGGCCGACAGTATTGTACTCTTGGACAGTTTTGACGATCAGTTGGTGTTCCGAAACCAAAATGAGTTGGTGGAATAATTCTCTCCATCATCCACACAATAAAACCTTCCCCATTGGCTTGGGGAAGGTTTTTTATTTGTCACATTTTGAAACATGTTGTTTGAAATCCAAAACGATCGGGATGCATTTCATTTAAATCCTTATTTTAGCTTCAAACACATTTCCTAAATATGCCACTCCTCATTGCCGTCTTGGGCATCCTACTGCTCTTTCTTTTGATTGCCAAATTCAAGTTGAATGCCTTTCTGTCCTTTATCATTGTATGCCTTTTTGTTGGGGTCTTTCAAGGGATGGAGCTCGGAAGCCTGGTATCGTCCATCCAACGCGGCATCGGGAACACCTTGGGCTTTTTGGTATTGATATTGGGGCTTGGTGCGATGCTGGGCAAACTGGTCGCCGATAGTGGGGCCGCCCAACAGATCACCACCCAACTGGTGGCCAAATTCGGCATAAAACATGTGCAGTGGGCCATGGTGGTCACAGGTTTCATTGTGGGCATTCCCATGTTCTATTCGGTCGGTTTCGTGATCCTGATACCTTTGGTATTTACCGTTGCCATTTCTACAGGACTGCCCCTGCTCTATGTGGGATTGCCCATGCTCACCTCGCTTTCGGTGACCCACGGCTACCTCCCGCCCCATCCCGCACCCACGGCCATTGCAGCCATGTTCAATGCGGATATAGGGAAAACTTTGCTATATGGGCTCATCATTGCGGTTCCCGCCATTATTGTGGCCGGCCCCCTTTTCGCCCGTACCATCAAAAAAGTGGAGGCCAAACCCTTAAAGGAATTTTACAACCCCAATATCATCCCGAATGAAGAATTGCCATCGACCTTTACCAGTATTTTTACTGCTTTATCACCAATATTACTGATCGGCATCGCCATCGCCGCGGAACAATTTCTGGAAGAAGGCAAGCTCCGGGAAGTGCTCATGTTCATTGGAAATCCAGTGATTGCTTTGTTGATTTCCGTATTGCTTGCCATTTACACCTTGGGGCTTTCCAAAGGCAAGTCCATGTCCACCATCATGGCTTCTGTTTCGGCGTCCGTGTCCAGCATCACCATGATCTTATTGATCATTGCAGGCGCAGGGGCATTGAAAGAAGTGTTGATCGACAGCCATGTGAGCGATTACATCGCCGATAGCCTAAGAGGATCTAGCATATCTCCCTTGGTCCTGGCCTGGGTCATCGCCACTGCCATCCGGGTCAGTGTGGGGTCCGCCACCGTTGCAGGTTTGACCGCCGCCGGAATAGTGCTCCCCTTGGCCTCTGGTACCGGCACAAGCCCCGAATTGATGGTCCTTGCCATAGGCTCTGGCAGCTTGATGCTTTCCCATGTCAACGATACCGGCTTCTGGATGTTCAAGGAATATTTCAATCTTTCGGTAAAGGAAACCCTGTCCACTTGGACCGTTATGGAAACCTTGGTCGGCATTATGGGGCTTATCGGGGTTTTGGTTTTAAATACAATCATCTAAACATATGAACAGTACACCTTCTAAACGAGTTGAGGAATTGAATCTTCAACTCCCACCTGCCCCACCACCTGCCGGGGTATATAGACCCATTTTGGTCGTCGATAATTTTTTATATGTATCCGGACAAGGCCCTGTCAATCTTGATGGTTCCCTAATGATAGGTCGTGCAGGGGACGATCTGGATGCCGACCAGGCCAAATTGGCGGCCAGACAGGTTGGATTGACCATGTTATCCACCATCATCACCCATTTTGGAAGCTTGGACCGCATCAAAAGGGTCGTAAAAGTGCTGGGGATGGTCAACTCCACCCCAGATTTTGGGAAACAACCCTATGTCGTCAATGGATTCAGTGAATTGATGGCCGATGTTTTTGGAAAGGAAAACGGTATTGGCGTGCGGAGTGCCGTGGGGATGATGCTTCCCGGCAACATTCCCGTGGAGGTCGAGGCCATGTTCGAACTTCATCCATAGCCCCATGTTCATATTTGATGTGCACTTGGACCTCTCCATGAACGCCATGGAGTGGAACCGCGACCTAAGGCTCCCCGTTTCTGAAATACGGGAGCGGGAAAAGGGAATGACGGACAAACCCGATCGTGGCAACAATACGGTCTCCTTTCCTGCCATGCGGGAAGGAAATGTAGGTCTTTGTGTGGCCACACAGATTGCCCGTTACGTAAAGAAAAGCAACCCACTTCCCGGCTGGCATTCCCAACACCAAGCCTGGGCCCAGACCCAAGGACAGTTGGCATGGTACAAAGCCATGGAAAATGAAGGGGAAATGGTCCAAATCACCGATTTGGAGGGTCTGGACAATCATTTACAACTTTGGGAAAGCGAACAAGAGCATAAACCCATAGGATATATTCTGAGCCTGGAAGGGGCTGATTCCATTGTGGATATGGGCTATTTGGAAAAATCGCATGAAACTGGTCTGAGGGCCATCGGTCCGGCACATTATGGTCCCGGAATCTATGCTCATGGTACGGATTCCGTTGGGGGCATTGGGGCAAAGGGAAGGGAACTCTTGAAAAAAATAGAGGAACTCAATCTCATTTTGGATGCCACGCATTTGTGCGATATGAGTTTTTGGGAAACCATGACCGCCTACAATGGCCCGGTCTGGGCAAGTCATAGTCTTTGTCGGAAGTTTGTGGACCACAACCGACAGTTTACGGACGAACAACTCAAGGAACTGATCCAGAGGGAAGCTGTGATCGGGATGGTGCTGGATGCCTGGATGATGGTCCCCAATTGGGTGCGGGGGAAATCAGACCCAAAAGCCATGGGAGTGTCACTCGAAATCATGGTGGACAACATAGACCACATCTGTCAGTTGGCCGGGAATACGAATCACGTAGGTATTGGCACCGATTTGGACGGTGGCTTCGGAACAGAACAGGGGCCCTATGATGTCGATACGATTGCCGATCTGCAAAAAATCCCCGAACTGTTGTCCCAAAGAGGATATACGGCAGCTGATATTGAAAAAATCACCAGCCAGAATTACCTCAATTTCCTGAGAAAGGTCTGGAAATGATGGTGGCATAGCCGTCAAAATCCCTATCATTTCATTTTTGAAGCAAGTAAAGCGGTTTAACACTGTTAAAATAATGGCTTTTAAGCCGCTATAATACCAAACAGTATTGTTTTTTTATATCTTCGTTTTACCCGAACCAACCTATACCACCATGTCCAAAAAAGCAGAACGTACCACCGCCTATATCATTGAGACGGTAGCCCCAATCTTCAACAAACACGGATATATTGGAACTAGCATGAGCGACCTCACCGAGGCCACAGGTCTCACCAAAGGTGCCATTTATGGCAATTTTGAGAACAAGGAAGCCCTTGCCCTCTCCGCTTTTGAATACAATCGGAACCAATTGCTAAGTGCCCTAGACGAACAATTGGACGCAGAAGACGATTCCTTGGGAAAGTTGTTTTCCCTTATCAATTTCTATAAACAATACGATGTCTTCACCCTCCCGATGGGTGGATGCACCATTCTGAACGTCGGGGTTGACGCACAGGGCAACAACACCCTTTTGGCTGCCGCGGTAAAGGAAACCGTCAAGGACATCGAAGGAAAAATAGCCTTGGTGTTGGAAAATGGGGCCAAACAGAACGAATTGTACCTTCCTGTGCCCCCATTACAGTTTGCCAAACAGTTGTTCACCATGATCCAAGGGGCCGTTGCGATGAGCACCATTACCCGCGACCGCAAATATCTCATCAATACGCTTACCTATCTGGAACATTTGGTGCGAAAGGAAATTAAGAAGTAGATTCTTCATCCTGCTTCTCGATTCCATATCCCACATAGTATCTCCCCCAAACCAAAAGCCATGCATACGATAAAATGAAAATTAAACGTTACTTTTAAATCAAATAAACAAAAACTTCGGGGAACTCTTAGATCAGAACTATGCGAACCATCAAACCTCTAATTGCCCTTGCCATTTTAATGGTCGGAAGTATCAGTTGCAAAAAAGATGCAAAAAATATTGAACCCATTGTCTCCACATTTTATTTTATCCGACATGCCGAAAAGGACAGGACCGACCCCGAAAACCCTGATCCCGAACTGAACCAGGACGGACTCAACAGGGCCATCAGATGGGCAGAGGTCTTTGATCCCATTCCCTTGGATGTGATCTACTCCACCAATTACGAACGGACTTCAATGACGGCCGCCCCTACATCGGTCAAGAAAAACATCGATGTGAAATATTACGACCCCAATGCTGTGGACATTGAGGAGTTCAAACTGGTGAATGAAGGAAAAAATGTGCTGGTCGTGGGCCATAGCAATACCATACCTGCTTTCGTGAACCGCATGATCGATCTGGAAAAATATGAAGATATGGACGACAATGACAACAGCAGTTTGTTCATTGTCCGTATCATTGACGGTGTCCCGACCGACATCCGCTTGAAAATGGACTAATCGTTCCGCACTTCGATGTCCGTTATCTCTATTTTGGACAAAAGTTCCAATTCCCCTTTGTCATATAGCTTTCCTATTTCCAAAATATCGGAGTCCTTGCTCTTGGGCTTATAATTTTCATAATCCACAAAACGGATACCGTCCACGTAGCGTTCATTGTACGCTTTTCTGAAGCGTTGTCCACCTCCATCCACATGAAAGTCATAGGCCAAGTAATCTGGTTTAAAACTTTCTGTATCAAACCAATACAAATAGGTGTCCTCAAAATCGTCACCGCCGCCTTGTTGGTCAAAGGTCACTTTTATTTTATAGTACTCCTTTCCGCCGATGGATTCCTTCCCCAGTAATTCCTTGTTCACGGCCGTATCGTTCAACCCGAAGGGCAAGCGCACAAAATAATGGACGGAATTGATGGAATTGGCATATCTGACAGCCATGGAATCGGGCACCGCCACCAAGGAATCGTTCATATATCTTTCAAAACCAGTCTCCTTTTTCACATCGGTGATGGTCATCGAATCCAATCGGGAAATCCGTTCGAACACCCGCTTTCCGTTCTCATTTCTGGACACATATTCCTTGTCCCTGAACAGAAAGGAGGTACCATGATTGTTATGACGCGCGCCACCGCTGGCGGCAATCGACTTATCCACAATCTCTTGGGCGGCAGGCTCTTCTTTGGGGGTTTCTTTGCAGGCAAGGAATAGCAATACGAGGAGGGGGAGTAAAATTCTTTTCATGGATCATGTTTGGTGAATAATCGTAAAATCTAATGCAACATTACAATTTTCTTGGCCAAGAGTTTATATTTTTGCGCTCAATGCAGAAAAACATCAACATAAAGAACAAGAGGGCCCGGTTCGATTTTGAAATCTTGGACACCTATACCGCTGGAATTGTTTTGGGAGGTACCGAGATAAAATCCATCCGGTTGGGAAAGGCCAACCTGTCACAGAGCTTTTGCGAGTTCAATGACAAGGGAGAACTTTTTGTGGTGAACATGCAGGTGGACGAATACAGTCATGGCAGCTATTACAACCACAAACCCAAGGCCGAACGTAAGCTGCTTCTCAACAAAAGGGAACTGAAAAAACTGCGGAAAGAAGTCACCACCACGGGGCTCACCATTATCCCCCTCAATCTTTTCATCAATGACCGGGGGTTGGCCAAGGTGAACATAGGACTTGCCAAAGGGAAAAAACTCTACGACAAAAGGGAGACCATAAAAGATCGTGACACCAAACGCAATCTGGATCGTGTGAAAAAGAGCTTCAACGACTGATCGGTTACTTGGCTATGCAGTTATTTGGTTACTGGGTTATTGAGTTATTGGAATTTGGTGCTTTATGTTTGTTGCTTGATTCTTGAACCTGCTTGTTGAGTTCTTTATTCTTTGTTCTATTTTCTTAAACTTGAACTTGACACTTGCACTTGCTCTTAAAAATTCAATTCTTGTCCTCGAGCAAGGGTACGAACCTAAAGGCCCCCAACTCCTGCTTTTGGAACTCCTTCTCGGACTTTCGCACAAAAAGGGTCATGACCTGCTCATCCACCCCCACAGGAATCACCAATCGTCCCCCTACTTTCAACTGAGACATCAAAGGCTTGGGCACCTCGGGAGCACCGGCCGTCACAATAATACTGTCAAATGGGGCTTCTTCAGGCAGACCTTTGTAACCGTCGCCAAAAATTAATTTCTTAGGTCGATAATTCATCTTATTGAAGAACAGTCGCGTCTTTTTGAACAGTTCCTGTTGGCGTTCAATGGTATATACCTTAGCCTTCAAATCCAACAGAACGGCAGTTTGATAGCCGCTCCCCGTCCCTATCTCCAACACCTTGTCATTGGGTTTCACTTGGAGCAACTCGGTCTGGAAAGCCACGGTATAGGGCTGGGAAATGGTCTGGTCCGCACCAATGGGAAAGGCCTTGTCCTGATACGCATGGTCCTCAAAACCACTGTCCAGGAACAAATGTCGTGGTATGGTCTTTATGGCGTTCAGCACTTTTTTGTCCGTTATTCCCTTGGCTTCCAACAGTTCCGCCAATTTGTTGCGCATGCCCCTATGCTTGAGCGTATCCTTCATGATCTTTGGTCTGGTCCACGAATTTAAAAAGTTCCCCAATACTTTACCGCCAGTTCGACCCTATTTTTTATGGAAGAGTGGTATCATATCCTTATTTTTGACAAAAACAGTATTATGCTTAAAGTTGGTGTCCTCGGTGCGGGGCATTTGGGCAAGATCCACCTCAGACTGCTGAACCAGTCCGAAAAATATGAGCTTGTGGGCTTCTACGATCCCGACGAGATCAACGCAAAAAAAGTGGCTGCCGAATTTGGCTACACCCATTTCGAAAATATCAACAACCTGATGGACGCCGTGGATGTGGTGGACATTGTGACCCCCACACTTTCCCATTACGAATGCGCCAAAAAGGCCATTGGCAAGGGAAAGCACATTTTTATTGAAAAACCCATCACCAACACCTTGGAAGAGGCCCAAGAGCTGCTCCAACTTTCTGAAAAACACAAGGTAAAGGGACAAGTGGGACATGTGGAACGCTTCAATCCAGCTTTTTTGGCTGTGAAGGACAACATCCAGAACCCCATGTTCATCGAGACGCACCGCTTGGCGGAATTCAACCCCAGAGGGACCGATGTGCCTGTAGTTTTGGATTTGATGATCCACGATATCGATGTGATTCTCAGCGTTGTGCCTTCCGAAGTGAAGCAGATCAACGCCAGTGGGGTTTCCGTTATCAGCAACTCGCCTGACATTGCCAATGCCCGTATCGAATTTGAAAATGGTTGTGTGGCCAACCTTACCTCCAGCCGTATCTCGCTGAAAAACATGCGGAAATCGCGCTTTTTTCAAAAAGACGCCTACATTTCGGTAGATTTTCTGGAGAAAAAGGTAGAAGTGGTCAAAATGAAGGACGCTCCCGAACAACCTGGTGATTTTGATATGATATTGCAAAATGCAGAAGGGGAGAAAAAACAGATCTATTTTGAAAATCCAGAAATTGAGGTGAACAATGCCATTTTGGACGAACTGGAAACCTTTGCGGATGCCATAAACAACGACACCACACCTGTTGTGAGCCTGGAACAGGGAACCAAAGCATTGCAGGTAGCTCTTCAGATCATCGAATCGTTCAAAAAACAATAAGAATAAGCTGTTGTCCCGTCCTTCAACTGCCCCTTCGACTTCGCTCAGGTTGACAGCTCTAGAGGACAAAACTGACAACACGATAACTACAACAACAATGGAAAAAATAGCAGTGATCGGTGCAGGGACCATGGGCAATGGAATCGCCCACGTTTTTGCCCAAAACGGATTTGAAGTCAACCTTATCGATATTTCACAGACATCCCTGGATAAGGGACTGGACACCATCACCAAAAATTTGGACCGTATGCTGGCCAAAGAGGCCATTGATGAGGCCAAAAAGGAGGAGACCCTTTCCAATATCTCCACTTTTACTACTTTGGAAGAAGGTGTTTCCGAGGTACAATTGGTCATCGAGGCAGCCACGGAAAACCTCGACATCAAACTGAAGATTTTCAAGGACCTGGACCAAACCTGCAAAGCAGGGACCATTTTGGCCACGAATACATCCTCCATTTCCATAACCCAGATAGCTGCGGCCACCAAGCGTCCCGAAAAAGTCATCGGCATGCATTTCATGAACCCTGTGCCCATCATGAAACTGGTGGAGATTATTCGGGGCTACAGCACTTCGGACGAGGTGACCCAGACCATCATGGAGCTGTCCAAAAAGCTGGGCAAGACACCCACCGAGGTGAACGATTATCCGGGATTTGTGGCCAACCGCATCTTGATGCCGATGATTAACGAGTCCATCGAGACCCTCTATAATGGCGTTGCTGGCGTAGAAGAAATCGACACCGTAATGAAACTGGGCATGGCCCACCCGATGGGGCCGTTACAATTGGCGGACTTTATCGGGTTGGATGTATGCCTTTCCATTTTGAACGTGATGTATGACGGTTTCAAAAATCCAAAATACGCTCCCTGCCCCCTATTGGTGAACATGGTGATGGCAGGAAAACTTGGGGTAAAATCAGGGGAAGGCTTTTACGACTATTCCGAATCCAAAAAAGCGGAAAGGGTGTCGTCACAATTCAAATAGACCGCATGGCGACCATAAGACCGTTCAAGGCCATCCGTCCCACCAAGGACAAAGCTTTTTTTGTGGCCTCGCGTTCCTACGAGGAATATGGCCCGGATGAACTGCATGCCGTGCTCCAACACAATCCCTTTTCGTTCCTGCACATCATCAATCCTGGGTTCAAGTTTGAAAAGCACATTACGGGAAAGGAGCGGTTCGATTTGGTCCGCAACCGTTACTTGGAGTTTTTGGAGGAAAACATCTTTCAGAAAGATGGGGAAGCGGGTTTTTATCTGTATCAAATTGAAAAAGGGGATTTCAAGAGCTTGGGTTTTTTCTGCGCCTGTAGTGTGGAAGATTACCGCAACGGCACCATCAAGAAGCACGAGGACACCATCCAGCAGCGTGAGGCACTTTTTGCGGATTACCTTCACACCGTTGGGTTCAATGCGGAGCCCGTGTTGATGACCTATCCCGACAATGACTTGATCAATACAATTTTCCAACGAAAAATACAGCGGGAACCCGAGTACGATTTCACCTCCACGGACCGCGTGAACCACAAACTTTGGCGGATTTCCTATCCCGAAGGCATTGAAAAATTGGAAAAGGCCTTCAAACAGATGGACTCCCTTTACATTGCCGACGGACACCACCGCAGTGCCTCGTCCGACCTTTTGGCCCAAAAAATGGAAACCGAGAACAAATCCCACACGGGAACGGAGCCTTACAACTATTTCATGGCCTATCTGATTCCCGAATCGCAGATCAGGATTTATGAATTCAACCGCATGCTCAAAGACCTGAATGGCTATGCCAAGGAGGAATTCCTGATCCAACTGGACAAACATTTCATAATCGAGAAACGGGACGATGGGCCGTGCAGACCAAAGCAAAAACATGAATTCAGTATGTACTTGGAAGGAGACTTCTATTCCCTACACCTTCGACAGACCCACTATACCTTTACGGATGCTTTGAGTCAATTGGACACCCAAATCCTGTTCAAGACCATTTTGGAGCCCATTTTGGGCATCAGTGACCTCCGCAACGATGCACGGATTTCCTACGGGTGCGGGAAGGACAACCTCATCCGGATGAAGGAAGGTGTGGACAAGGGCGATTTTGCCGTAGGGTTTAGTCTGGTGCCCACGACCATTGAAGAAATCAAGGCCATTGCAGATGCCGGTTTGGTAATGCCCCCAAAAAGCACGTATATTGAACCAAAGCTCCGCAGTGGGCTTGCCATTTATGAACTGTAAGCTATGTCGATAAAAGATAACCTCCACAACATCAAATCCGAATTGCCCGAAGGGGTCACCTTGGTCGCTGTTTCCAAGACCAAGCCCAACGAAGACATTTTGGAAGCCTACGAAGCGGGGCAACGGGTGTTTGGCGAAAACAAGGTGCAGGAGATGGTCCAAAAATGGGAAAAACTGCCCAAGGACATCGAATGGCACATGATTGGTCACCTGCAGCGAAACAAAGTGAAGTACATGGCGGAGTTCGTGTCGTTGGTCCATGGGGTGGACAGCCTCAAACTACTGAAGGAAATTGACAAACAGGCCGAAAAACATAATCGGGTCATTCCCTGTCTGCTCCAAATGCACATTGCCGAGGAGGACACCAAGTTTGGATTGGACGCCACGGAATTGGAAGAACTGATGCGTTCCGATGAGTTCAAATCCATGAAGAATGTGGAAATCGTGGGTTTGATGGGCATGGCCACCTTCACTTCGGATGAGGCCCAGATCCGAAAGGAATTCGCACAACTGAAATCCATCTTTGATGGTTTGCAAAAAAAACTGCCCGGCATTTCCATCCTTTCCATGGGCATGAGCGGCGATTATGCCATCGCCATTGAAGAGGGCAGCACGATGGTGCGCATTGGAAGTAGTATATTTGGGATCAGGAACCATTCATAAAATTCAAGGATTTTCATGTACGCCATACTCGATATTGAAAGCACGGGGGGAAAATATAATGAAGAGGGCATCATGGAAATTGCCATACACCGCTTTGATGGGCACCAAGTTGTGGACCAGTTCATCTGTTTGGTCAATCCAGAAAGGGAAATCCAACCCTTTGTCTCCAAACTCACGGGCATCAACAACAAAATGCTCCGCTCCGCCCCCAAGTTCCATGAGGTGGCCAAACGAATCGTGGAGATCACGGAAGGGGCAGTCATTGTGGCGCACAACGCACAGTTCGACTATAGAATCCTCCGGACCGAGTTCAGGCGTTTGGGGTACGATTACCAACGGAAGACGCTATGCACTGTGGATCTATCCAAACAATTGATCCCAGATGCCGAATCGCACAGTCTGGGTAAACTGGCCCGTTCACTCGGAATCGCCACAAGCGACCGTCACCGTGCCAATGGGGATGCACTGGCCACGTTAAAATTGTTCAAGTTGCTCCTCGGCAAGGACACGGACAAAAACATCATCACGGAGGTCATGCGCGATGAGACCCATGGGGAACTCTCGCCCAATCAATTGGATATTGTCCTGAACCTCCCGTCGGAAACTGGCGTGTATTATATGTATGACAAGGACGGGGAGATTATTTTTATCGGAAAGACAAAGAACATCAAAAAAAGGGTCAACCAACACTTTACCAATGTGGGAAGCCTGGCCAGAAAGCTGCAAAAAGAAACGAAGAGGGTGGCCTATGAGACCACGGGCAGTGAATTGGTGGCCGTTTTGAAAGAGTACCTTGAATCGTTCAAGAACAAACCAAAGTACAACAACAATCCCAGGAAAAAACTCTTCTCCCACATTATTAAACCTGAACAAAATGGCACGGGATACATTTCCCTCAAAATTGGGAAGAGTCAATCCCTTGGAGGCGACAAAATGGCGTTCAATGGATTGGCTTCCGCCAAAAGTTTCTTGGATATGATACGGTCCGAATTTGAACTATGTCCATGCTCCATTGATGGGAACAACCAGGCCCCAGATGAGAACAATACCGCTGAGGAGTGCAACGCCAAAATCATGTCCGCGCTGGAAAAATATAGCACCCTTGACAAGGACATGGTCATCTTGGACCGGGGGCGCCAAACCGGTGAACGAAGTTTTATTTTTATCAAATCCGGTGTGCTTCAAGGGTATGGCCATGTGGAACTCAATTATCAGATCAATAATATTCCTATCTTGGAATCTATCATGACGCCGATGTCCGGTGATGAGAACACCACTTTCATCATCCAATCCTTTTTGAGAAAGAGCAATGCACCGAAAACCATTGCACTAAACCCAAAACCGTGAAAACATATAGGCCACATAGCGGGTGGAAGAGCAAACTTCATGAAATCATCTATGAAGCGGACACCCCTGCAGGAAAACTGTTCGACATTGTACTGTTCTTCTTGATCATCGTCAGCGTGATCCTGGTGATGCTGGAGAGCATCGAGGAGGTGGACCAAAAGTACCACAGATTGCTCCTGACCTTGGAATGGTGCATCACGGTTTTTTTCACCTTGGAATACATAGCACGACTCATCAGCATCAAAAAACCGTGGAAGTATGTCTTCAGCTTTTATGGCATCATTGATTTTCTATCCACCATTCCACTGTACCTTTCCTATATTCTGGCCGGTTCGCAAGTGCTTTTGGCGGTAAGGGCCTTTCGATTGTTACGGGTATTCCGTATTTTGAAATTGGTGAAATTCATCGGCGAGGCATCCCAACTGCAATCCGCCCTAAAGGCAAGTCGGACCAAAATCGCCGTGTTCATCTATGTGGTGTTGATCCTGTCCGTCATTTTGGGCACCTTGATGTACCTTATCGAAGGGAATGAAGCGGGGTTTACCAGCATTCCCCGAAGCATCTACTGGACCATTGTCACCCTCACCACTGTCGGTTATGGCGATATTGCCCCACAAACGCCTTTGGGCCAATTTTTGGCCACGGTCATCATGATCTTGGGATATGGAATCATCGCGGTGCCCACAGGGATTGTGACTGCCGAGTTTTCCAGAAACGGCAAGAAGGATGGAGAGGGCTCAAATATGGTCCACGTGAACACACAGGCCTGTCCCAATTGTTCGGCCGAAGGCCATAGGGACAATGCCACCCATTGTTATAACTGCGGACACACATTATGAGCCAAAAAGTCCTGTTAGCAGTAGTCGGCCCTACGGCCATCGGAAAAACTTCGCTGGGCATTCTGTTGGCCAAACATTTCAGAACGGATATCGTTTCTGCGGATTCCCGTCAATTTTTTAAGGAGATGGAAATAGGTACTGCGGTGCCCTCTGCATCGGAACTCAATGAAGCCACCCATCATTTCATCCAACACAAGAGCATTTTTGAACCCTATTCCGTGGGCGATTTTGAACATGAGGCCATGGAACTATTGGAAACGCTGTTCCAAACACATGATATTGTGGTCATGGTCGGTGGTAGCGGACTGTATGTGGATGCCGTGGTGAACGGACTGGACGAATTTCCCGAAGTGGACCCTAAAATTCGAGTTTCCTTGGACCAAAAATTGCAACAGGGGGGACTGGAATCCCTTCAAAATGAATTAAAAGATAGAGACCCTGAGTATTACAAAACGGTGGATTTGGACAATCCCCACCGACTGATCAGGGCGCTGGAGGTCTGTATTGCGAGCAATAAACCTTATTCCTCATTCTTGGGCCATAACAGGGCCGAAAGACCGTTCAAGACGCTTTATGTAGGCCTAGAGGCCACGAGAAACATTGTTTATGAACGAATCAATGCAAGGGTCGATCTGATGATGGAATCCGGATTGCTTGAAGAGGCCCAAAAACTGTACCCACACAGAACACTGAATGCCTTGCAGACAGTTGGCTATAAAGAACTTTTTGAATATATTGACGGGCATTGCTCCCTGGAATTTGCCGTTTCGGAAATCAAAAAGAATACCAGACGATTTGCCAAGCGGCAACTGACCTGGCTCCGAAAAAACGAGGACATCCTTTGGGTGGAGCACCATATTGAAACCAACAAAATGCTTGAACAGATCACCAACCGACTCAAAACCATGACCCATGCTTAAAAACAAAAGGGTATTGATCGTTATGGGAGTGAGCGGTACCGGGAAAACGACCATTGGGAAATTGCTCTCTGAAAAATTGAAATATCCATTCTTTGATGGGGACGATTACCATCCCGAAGAAAATGTCAAAAAAATGAAGGCGGGCACTCCCTTGAATGACGATGACCGCAAAGGATGGCTCATCCGATTGAACCAATTGGCGCTGGAACACAAAAAATCAGGAGCCGTGATTGCCTGTTCCGCCTTAAGAAAGAACTATAGGGGCCTATTGAGGGCCGGTATGGGAAACAAAATCAAGTTCATCTTCCTGAAAGGTTCATTTGAACTCATCAAATCGAGGCTGGAAAACAGAGAAGGCCATTTTATGCCCTTGGTGCTTCTACAATCGCAATTCGATACCTTGGAACCTCCTTCAAAAGCATTGTCTGTCTCGGTCGAGGACAGGCCTTCCGAAATTGTCGAAGACATCGTAAGGCAACTCAAGTGAACCACTCCTCTTTTGTCCATATAAAAAAGCCACCGCTATGGGTGGCCTTGTATTTTATGGTTTCGTTTCTTACTGGTTTTCAGCCTTGACCACCAAACGGAAACCTTCTCCGTGGATGTTCAAGATTTCCACCATATCGTCACGCTTGAGGTATTTTCTCAGTTTGGCAATGTAAACGTCCATACTCCGTGATGTGAAGTAATTGTCGTCCCTCCAGATTTTGGTCAGTGCCAACTCACGGGGCATCAGGTCGTTTTCATGGAGTGCCAATAGGCGCAACAACTCGTTTTCCTTGGGCGACAATTTGATGGGCTCCTCTTCCCTGTATTTTAGGAAGCGTAGTTTGGAGTTCAAGTGAAAGTTGCCGATTTGGAACTCAAACTGTTTACTGTCCGCCAAGGTGCTGGATGCTTTTCTTTGAAGTATCGCCTTGAGCTTCATCAACAGCACTTCAGAGTCAAAGGGCTTGTTGAGATAATCGTCCGCTCCCGCCTTGTATCCCTTCAACACGTCCTCTTTCATGGTCTTGGCGGTAAGGAATATGATAGGAACGTTCTCGTTCTTCTCCCGGATCTCCCTTGCCAGTGTAAAGCCGTCCTTGTAGGGCATCATCACATCCAGGATACAGACGTCATAATTGTCCTTTTTGAACTTTTCAAAACCTTCCATTCCGTTCTTGGCCAGAACGACATCAAAGTCGTTCATGTTCAAATAATCCTTCAGGACAATCCCAAAATTGGGGTCGTCCTCCACCAATAGTATTTTCTTTTTTTCTGTTTCCATAGTTTGCTTTTAAATCAAGGGGAGTTTGATAAAGAACGTGCTTCCTTTTCCTTTTTCGCTCTCGGCATAAACTTCGCCTTGATGGTCTTCAATAATTCGTTTTACATAGGCCAATCCCAATCCGTGGCCTTTCACATTGTGTATGTCACCGGTATGCTCCCGATAGAATTTTTCGAACACTTTTTTGAGTACGGCCTTGCTCATGCCCGCTCCTTGGTCCCGCACTTTTATAATGATGTTGTTCTTTGCCACTTCGGTGAACACATCGATTTTGGGTGTTTCCGGGGAATACTTGACCGCATTGTCCAAAATATTCACGATCACATTCGTCATGTGCATATCGTTTGCCAAGACTTCCGATCTTTCCGCATCCAAATGGGCGTTCACATAGCCGCCCCTATCTTGCACTATCAGCTCCACATGGGCAATGGCGTCCCCAATGATATCGTGCATATCCACCCTATCCTTGTTGATGTCCAACTGGTTTTTTTCCAATTTGGATATCCTCAACACATTTTCCACTTGGGCGTGCATGCGCTTGTTCTCGTCCCTGATCATCCCCAAATACCTCAACACTTTTTCCTTGTCCTCAATGGCCTTTGGGTTCCGAATGGCTTCCACGGCAAGGTTGATGGTGGCTATGGGAGTCTTGAACTCATGGGTCATATTGTTGATAAAGTCCGACTTGATCTCCGATATCCTTTTCTGCTTGATCAATTGATAGATGGCACTGGTATACGCGACCATGATCACTAGGGTAAAAACCAAAGACAAGAGGGCCATTCCCATGATCGACCTGAAAATGAACTTTTTCATGGTCGGGAAGGTCAGCAACAGCGAGAAGTTGGTACTCCCCTCAATATCCCTAAAAATGGGAGCCTCGTACATTTTCACTCCGGAGAACTTGAACTTTTGGGACCTTATCTTTGTCGGATACCCCTGACTGTACACCCCATATTCAAAGTCGATATTGATGTCCCTGTTTTTCAGTTCTTGGCTCAGGAGCAGTTCCAGTTCTTGCTTGGACACCCTCTTGTGTATTGGGGTGGTCTTGGCATACTCCATGATGATATCCTCGAAAGCGATTCGGTCCACCTTGCTCAGGTTGCCAATTTTTTCGTAGCGCTGCAAGGGTGTAAGCCCATAACTCTTCCCGTCGAGCCCGAATTCCTCTTTGTACACGGCCTTGGTTCGCTTGCTCGTGTAGTTTCTGATCGTAGTGGAATCCTCTCCGTTTAAATTGTCATTATCAAAGAACGTAGATGATACGTTGTAATCTTCCTCAAGAATTCCATGGGAATAAAAAAGAATCTCATCGGAGTTCACATCACGGTCCACGAACAAGAAGTTTTTAAACTGTGTGCTCTTCGGTTTGACACTATCCACGATGGGGGCCAAGCGGTCCGAATATTGTTTGATCTCCATCATCTCCACCCTGTCCGCCACTTTATCCAATATATCCGTGACCGTCCTAGAGAACTGTTCTTCTTTGTCGTTTATGGATGTCCGTATCCAATAAACCTGAACGAAAATTATCCCCAAAAGGGACAAACTCATTAGAATGACCAGAAGAACAAATAGCTTCTTGTTCATTGTGCCAAAATTAAAAATTTAACATTTAGGCCTTTGGGCGTTTAACCTAACCTTAACAAAAATGTTAAAATTTGGTTGCCATTTCCATTAATTTAGCGTGAAGTGCCTTGACCGTATCGGCCGTGGATCCCAAATCCAGGTTCTCGATGCTGTAATCGGCCAGATCCAATTTGTCGGCATCGTCCATTTGGTTTTTCATCCGTTCCAATACAGCTTTTGGCCCCACTCCGTCCCTGTTCATGACCCGCTCCAAGCGAACATTCAAAGGGGCTGTTACCAAAATGGTATGGTCGTATTGGTCTTGTGAGCCATTTTCAAAGATCAAAGCGGTTTCCTGTACCACGTAGGGAGCAGTTTGACCTTTGACCCAATCCATAAAGTGCCTTCTCACCGCTGGATGGACGATGGCATTCAGTTTGCGCAGCAATTCAGGATCCTTGAACACCTTTTCCGCCACGAAGCCCCTGTCCAACACGCCTTCATTGTATGCGCGCTTTCCCAAGAGGTCTATTATAGCTTCCTTGACCTCGACGGAGGATACCATCAATTGTTTGGCCTCGGAATCCGAATCGTACACAGGAACCCCAAGCTCCCTGAACATTTCGGCCACAGTGCTTTTTCCGCTGCCGATCCCGCCTGTCAACCCAACGACCATCATAATTGCTTCAGTACAAAATTCACTGTATTGCCTTCCTGCAACCTTACATCATACACATTTTCCGGACGTTCGATTATTTGCAATAACAGGGCACTTCCTTCGGAATCCTTTCCTTGGGCATAATCTGCCACCACTTCAAAATCAGTCTTGGAAATCTCCTTCAATCGTTCGATGGTTGCCTTGCAGACCACGGTCACCCTGTCGGGAAAAATCTGTATCTGATATCCATCGGGAATGTTCGACACCTTTACGGGTACTTCGAACAATTTTTCGGAAAACTTGGACACCTTGCCGGAAACCACAGCCTTTTTGATCGAAAACACACTATTGTCCAATCCTTTTGGCAATTTTAGGGGCAATTCCCTTGAGAAATCACTGGAAACATTGGCCAACTGTACCCGAGATGTCATAACCTCGCCAATGGTATCGATTTCCTTATGGGGCCCTTTGACCACTACATGTCCGGGCGAAACCTTGACTTCCCCGTCCAGCAAATAATTTTGTTCGAACTGGATCTCCAAATCTGCCTTGATGGGGATTTCCCTGGATGCCACACGGTACATGTCCACGACCAGTTCACTCCTGCCCAGGTCCAATATCGATACACTCTGGGACAACTCCACATCCATTTGCTTCCTCAGTTCTTCGTCGGTCAACACATATTTACCATTTTGATATACCGCTTGGGATACATCCACATCAATCCGTTTATTGAAAAAATTATGGTACAGGAACTGGAACCCGCTGGCACGGATCTTCGCCTCGATCATATCCTCCGAATTTTTGCCCAACATAAGCGTATCCGGCAAATTGTTATAGGTGAGGATAAAATCCGTCCTCGATTCGTAAGTCTCGGACAAGTTACTGATGAACCAAGATAAAAAAGAGCACAACAAAAACAGCGAAAACACTTTCACCTTCCTTTGGTTAAGACCGCCAAGCATCTTTTTGAACACTACTTTTTCTTAAAAAACAACTTTGGAAACAGCTCCTCTGGTTCCTTGCTACTAAAATTAAGCAAGATCGTTGACTTAAGAAAACCGATTCCGTACCCATAAAATTGGGTCAACGCGGCATAAAGGGCCAAAAAGGCCACTTTGATGTTCCTGTTTTTGACCCATGCATCGAGAAACAAGATCAAAAAGTAACAGAAATAGAGCGTCAAGGGAAGCCACATCCCGAAAAAGGAAAAAAGTAAAGAGAGACAAAGGCCCAATATAAAAAGTGTGGGAAACCAGTAAGTGGGCCTGGCGGTGCCCGGGTGCCATTTGTTGAGAATGGGGCGTACCATGCCGAATTTGTTCACTTGGATATAAAACTTGTCCCAATCGATACGTCTTTTATGGTACACGAAGGCGTTGGGAAACAATCGGGAATCGAAACCCGCCTTCCAAATACGGAAAGTGAGGTCGGGGTCCTCCCCGGGGTGTATTCGTCCAAAACCACCCACTTTGGCAAAGGCCTCACTGGAAATGCCCATGTTGAAGCTACGCGGCTGGAATTTTCCCACCGATTTTTCTCCTCCGCGGATTCCCCCTGTGGTAAAAAAGGAGGTCATCACATAATTGATTGCCTTTTGTACCGTGGTGAACGATTGGTCCGCAGCGTCCGGTCCACCGAAACAGTGTACAAACTCCCTTTTCAGTTCCTTGTCCACTTCGGCGAGGTATTGTTGGGGAACGATACAATCGGAATCCAGAATGATAAAGTAATTTCCCTTGGCCTTCTGCATGCCGAAGTTCCTGGAATCGCCAGGGCCGGAATTGGATTTATAGTAGTAGGAGATATGGAGCTTGTCCTGAAACCCTTCCACTACCCTTTCCGAGCTTTCCGAAGAGCCATCCTCCACGATGACCACTTCAAAATCTTCCTTAAAATCCTGTTTCCAAAGGCTTTCCAAAAGCTCCCGGATTTCTTCAGGTCGATTATAGACGGGGACTATTATGGAGAGAAACAGCTGCATTGAAAATAAAGATGGGAGTTATCGTTGGAATTGATCAGGTGTCAAATCGAGCGCAGTCGAGATGTATTTTGTGGTGTTTTGCGTTCTCGACTGCGCTCGAACTGACAGATCAACCTTGATTCTCTGCTGTAGAGCAAATGTATTGCTTATTTGCTAAACTCATCGATTACCTCTTGGCTTACCCCGGTGTTGGAGAACCCACCGTCGTGGAAGAGGTTCTGCATGGTCACTTTTTTGGTGAGGTCCGAGAACAGGCTCACGGTATAGTTGGCACAGTCATCGGCCGTGGCATTGCCCAAGGGGGACATTTTCTCGGCATAGTTGATGAACCCACCGAAACCTTTCACACCTTGCCCGGCCGTGGTCGGGGTCGGAGATTGTGAAATGGTGTTCACACGAACTTTCTTTTCCTTTCCGAAGAAATAACCAAAACTTCTGGCCACGGATTCTAAATAGGCCTTGTTGTCAGCCATATCGTTGTAATCCGGAAAGGTCCTTTGTGCCGCCATATAGGTCAGGGCCACAATGCTGCCCCACTCGCTCATGGCATCAGCCTTGTATAATGTCTGCAATACTTTGTGGAAAGATAACGCGGACACATCCCAGCCCTTTGCTGTGAAATCGTAGTTCTCGTCCGTGTAGGCCCTTCCTTTTCTAACATTGACGGACATTCCTATGGAATGAAGGACAAAATCGAGCTTGCCGCCCAGAACTTCCATGGATTGCTCCACCAGGTTCTTCAGGTCTTCTTCATTGGTGGCATCTGCAGGAATGATCTCTGAATTGGTCTTTGCGGCCAGTTCCTTTATCTGCCCCATACGCATGGCAATGGGTGCGTTGGTGAGCACAAAAGTGCCTCCTTCTTCATGTACTCGTTCCGCGGTTTTCCATGCAATGGAATTTTCATCCAATGCTCCAAAAATGATTCCTTTCTTACCTTTTAAAAGATTGTATGCCATATGTTCTTTCAATTGTTGATTGTGGGACAAAGATATTTATTCTGATCCACTATTGCCCAATAAAAGAGCAAAAGACCGCTGCGCTGTTAGAGAATAGAAAAAAGAATGGAAAGAAAAGACTCATAACTCTGAACCCCTAACCCATAACTATTGCAACAGTTCCCTTGCATGGGCCAATGCGGACTCGGATATGCTCTTGCCGCCCAACATTTCCGCAAGTTCCCTCACCCGCTCCTCCACACCCAGCTGTTTTATGTGGGTACTTGTCCCCTGTTCGCTCTCTTCCTTATACACCTTGAACTGGTACTGTCCTTTGGAGGCCACTTGGGGCAAGTGGGTAATGGAAAACACTTGCATGTTCCGGCTCATTTGCTGCATGATCTCGCCCATACGGTTGGAGATTTCCCCAGAAACCCCGGTATCGATCTCATCGAACATCAAGGTGGGCAAATGTTCGTAAGTGGCCAAAATGGATTTGATGGTCAGCATGATACGGGAAAGCTCCCCACCCGATGCCACTTTCTTCAACTCTCCGTAACTCGAACCTTTATTGGCCGAAAACAAAAATTCGAGATCATCTTTTCCATTGGCTTTGAAGGTGTTGGATGGGTTTATCTCGATCTTAAAAGTAGCTGATGGCATTCCCAAAGACGCTAGATTTTCCTGAAGTACCTGCTTCAATTTGGGAACAACACCCTTTCTGGCTTTGCGGATGTTTTGAGCCCATGCTTCCACTTGTTGGGTAATCTGGTCCACTTCTCCTTTCTTTTCCGCTATTTTTGATTCGATATTGGCAACAGCTTCCACTTTTTGTGCCAACTCATCACGTAAAACCATCAATTCGACAACTGTGGCCACATGGTGCTTTTTCTGAAGGTCGTACAGTAGCTGCAACTGACCATTCACGACTTCCAATCGGGCCGGATCGGCCTCCACGGTATCTTTTAGCTGTTCTATTTCCGAAGCAATGTCGTCGGTTTCTATCAACACGGATTCAATCCGTTCACCAAGCGATTTGTATGCAGGACCAAACTCGGTCAAGGCTTGAAAGGCACGTCTCAAATCGGCCAATCGTCCCAAAATGCCTAATTGTTCATCATTCAGCAATTGATGTCCCGTGGAAAGCTGTTCCATGATCTGCTCCACATTGCTCAATTGCTCATACTCCGTTTCCAACTCCTCCTGCATGCCTTCTTTCAACTTGGCATCTTCCAGTTCCTTCAGCAAAAAACTGTTGTATTCATGCTCCTTGTCCGCATTGGACTGGAACGTTTCCAATTCTTTCAGCTCTTTGGCGGCCTTCTTCAGCAGTTGCAATTGCGCCCCATATTCCTTTAAGTTATCGGCATTTCCGGCCAAGGCATCTACCACCTTCATCTGGAAGTCGTTTTCCGTGAGCCGCATGGTCTGGTGTTGGGAATGCACATCCACCAATTGGTCGCCCAAAGCCTTCAACACATCCAAAGTGACTGGGGTGTCGTTCACAAAGGCCCTGGATTTACCACTGGGCAGGATTTCCCGACGGAGAATGGTTACATCTTCATAATCCAGGTCATTTTCCTTGAAAAATTGTTGGAGTTGGTACTTTGAAAGGTCAAACTCAGCCTCAATGACACATTTTTGCTCCTCGTTCTTCAAGGAAGTGAGGTCGGCACGCTTGCCCAGCACCAAGGAAAGACCTCCCAACAAGATGGACTTCCCTGCCCCGGTTTCCCCTGTGATGGTAGTGAAACCTTTGGGAAACGCAACGTTCACATCGTCTATCAACGCATAATTTTGGATGGAAAGATTTGTCAGCAATTCTGAAGATTTTATCCGTAAATATAAATCTCTTTATAGAACTGCACTAGTATTTTATCTCATTCCAAGTGTTGGAATAGAATGGCGCCACTTTGTTGAGGGTTTCCTTCAGTTTGACGATATCCACCGTGGGGCCATCGGAAAAGATGTTCTGGATCTCCTCGGACTTGGCATCAAAAAAGGTTTGGATCAAAAAGGCATTGGGCCTTCGTTGCACCAAGGTCTCGAAAAGCCGAAGGCTTCCTGCAACGATCTGCTTGCCGGTGCTGTTGTTGTCCGCCAAAATGTCCAATCCCTTCCGGTGGTAGTTGTACATGGCTATGCGGTATTCCCTGAACGAGTTGCTGAGCAGGTTGTCCACCAATTCAAAGCGGGTGCGCTGCCCTGTTTCCTGGCTCCATCCGCTATAACTGGAACTCTGGGCCTGGGTAACGATGTTCTGGGCCCTTCGGTAAAAATCGTCCCCTCCCTCCAATGAAAACGTATCGGCATCCAATCCCAAAACCAGATATACATAATACGATATGACGGCAACCAGATTGGAATCGAAAGAATTGGGATTATAGACCAAGGGCTGGAATTCCTGGTACTGAAAATTGAAGGCATCGTCCTTATAATTGAACACAGGACTTTCGTAGGAGGTATTGAAAACGGGTCTTGAGGACTGAATCTGTATGGTGGCCTCAAAACGGTCCGATTCGTATTGGGTCACTGTGATGAACATCCGGGCATTTACCCGTTCGTTCTCCCGATATACTCTGTTTGTCCATTTATTTTTGTTGACCAAGTCGTTCAACGAACGCTCCAAAGTCTTGAAAATCTGTTGGTTGGTCTGCCCAACCTGATCGGAATTGACCGTGACCACGCAATTGAGTTCTTGGGCGGAGACCGTCAAAGAAATGAAAAGTAAAAAAATGGACAACAGTGTCTTACGCATGGATCTTGGAGATGATTTCTTCCCAAATGTCCGAGGCCACTTCGGGCTTCGTCTTCAATCCAAACGTTTTTATGTCCAAATTCTTATCAATGAAGGTAATTTTATTGGTCCCTGCTCCAAAACCTGCACCGTCTTCCTTCAGCGAATTCAAGACAATACCGTCCAGGTTCTTGCGTTTCAGCTTGCCCTTCGCATTCTCCAACTCATTTTCGGTCTCCAAGGCAAAGCCCACCAAAAACTGGTGCGTTTTTTCTTCTCCTAGGGACAGGAGGATGTCGGGATTCCGTTCCAACTCGATCTGCATATCGCCGTCCTTCTTCTTGATCTTTTCCGTTGCCACCCGTTTGGGTCGGTAGTCGGCGACCGCGGCTGCACAGATGGCCACATCCACATTTTTGTAGTGGCGATGGCAGGCATCGTACATTTCCCGTGCCGATGTGACCCTGATCAATTCAACAGAACTATGTTCCAGGTTCAAATAGGTCGGGCCGGACACTAAAATCACCTTTGCCCCAAGGTTTGCTGCCTTTTTGGCCAGCTCAAAGCCCATGGTGCCCGATGAATGGTTGCCCAAAAAACGGACGGGGTCTATGGCTTCGTAGGTCGGTCCCGCAGTGATCAGTACCTTTTTGCCACTCAAGGGCAATCCTTTGGCCATATGCTCTTCGATGAACTTTACAATGTTTTCCGGTTCCGCCATGCGCCCCTCCCCATGAAGGCCACTGGCCAATTCCCCGGTTTCGGCAGGTATCATGGTATTTCCAAAGGACTCCAATTTTTCGATGGAGTTTTTGGTTGATGGATGTTTGTACATGTCCAAATCCATAGCGGGTGCAAAATAGACAGGGCATTTTGCGGAAAGATAGGTGGCCAAAAGTAAATTGTCGCAAGTGCCGTTGGCCATTTTGGAAAGCGTGTTGGCCGTCGCTGGGGCAATGATCATGATATCTGCCCAAAGGCCCAGTTCCACATGGTTGTTCCATGTGATGCTCCCATCCTCTTCGTTCACAAAATCCAGCAGAACGGGATTTTTGGACAAGGTGGACAGCGTGAGGGGGGGAACAAAAGAGCTGGCACTATCGGTCATCACTATTTTGACCTGGGCACCAGCTTTGATCAGTAACCTAACCAGAAATGTGGTCTTGTACGCGGCAATTCCCCCGGAAATACCCAAAAGGATGTTCTTACCGCCAAGCATTTCTTAGGCGTCTTTCTCTGTGTTCCTGTAATAGATTTTGTCTTCCAACCACTCCTGTATGGCCAAGGCGTGCGGTTTAGGCAGTTTTTCGTAGAACTTGGACACCTCGATCTGTTCTTTGTTCTCGAAGACCTCTTCCAAACTGTCACTGTAGGTAGCAAATTCTTCCAATTTTTCCAACAACTCCTTTTTGATGTCGGAATTGATTTGGATAGCACGCTTGGATGCTATGGAAATGGCTTCATAAATGTTGCCGGTCTTGGCATCGAACTCGTTCCTGTTAAGGGTAGCAGTGGAAACTGGAGCTTTTGTATTCTTCAAATCTTGCATAATGTGTGCAGCTTTAAACTTTTTATTTTGAAACGGTGGCGGTATAGGCGCTCAATTCCTTCTGGATGGCCTTGGCAAGGTCGTCCGCCTCGTCCTTGAACTTGCTTTCAGGAAAATAGCGCATTAGGTTGTTATATGATTCAAGGGCGTCTTCCAAACGCTCTTTTTTCTTGTCCTCGGTACTGTTCATCGCCAAGTTGGTGGTCGCCTCGATACGGTAGTACAAAGCTTCCTCCCGATAAACTGAGCCTGGGTTGTCCGAAATGAAATTGTCCAGTGCGGTGATGGCCGAAATCAATATGGGATAGTTGAACTTGCCCAGTTTATTGAACTGTTTGGCTATCTCAATCTGTTTTTTCTCCTTTTTGGTGGTCAGTTCCGTGGCCATGGCATTGGCCTCTTCAAAATATTCCGACTCTGGGTAGGTGTTGATGAAGGTCTGGAGTTTGGATAGCGCTTTATCGGTATCCGTTTGATCCAATGAATAGCGGGGCGAAAGCATGTAATAGCTCTTGGCGCCCAAGAAACTGGCCTCCTGGATCTTCTCGCTTCTCGGATAGGACTTTACAAACCTTTCAAATTGATAGCCAGCAAGATAATAATCCTCCGTTTTAAAATAGGAATCGGCAAAGAAGAACATGACCCGCTCGCCCTGGGGCTTGCCCACATACTGGGGAGCTATCTGTTCGAACAGTCTTACCGCTCTCTTGTAATCCCCTTCATTGTACAGTTTTTCGGCCATGTCATATTTGGCCTTGGCATCCGTGTTCTTGAGCACTTTTTGGTACTCACTACAGGATGCAAGAAAGACTATAGCACAACTAAGAAGGAGAAATGACCTTTTTTTCAAAAACATTTTGCAAAATTAGTGATAATGAACGGATTTAAAAAAACATTTTACCGCTCAAAAGTAAGGGTATAGTGGTCACTCCCAATAATCAAGGGCAATATTTAACGAATTTTAAACACGGGCCGCATCCATCGACTTTAAAAATGCATGGATCTTGCCCTTCAATGATGGACTTGCCTCCACCAGCGGCAACTTGACCACAGCATTGGAAAGGCCCAAGTTTTCCAATATACTTTTGATTCCTGCCGGGTTACCTTCCTCAAAAATAAGTGACATCAACGGCAAAAGTTTATGATGGATCCGATAAGCTTCGGTTGCATTCCCTTGAATGCCTAAATTCATCATTTTAGAGAATTGGGAAGGCAGTCCTTGTCCCAAGACCGATATCACTCCTGCCCCACCCGCCAAAACGGTCGGAAGTGCCGTGAAATCATCCCCGGAGATGACCAAAAAATCCTTGGGTTTACTTGCAATGATCTTATCGATCTGCACCATATCGCCACAGGCTTCCTTGATGCCAATGATGTTGGAAAAGTCTTGCGCGAGGCGCAATGTGGTCTCTGGCAACATATTACTTCCAGTCCTCGAAGGCACATTATACAGGATCACGGGCTTTGGGGAAGCTGCCGCAATGGCCTTGAAATGTTGATAAATGCCCTCTTGGGTAGGTTTGTTGTAGTAGGGAGAAACGGAAAGGATGGCATCGAATTCTGTCAGATCCAAAGATTTCAACTCCTCCACAAGAGCTTGCGTGTCGTTTCCGCCAACACCCAATACCAAAGGCAGCCTTCCGGCATTGGTGCGTACCACCACATCCATGACCAATTGCTTGTCGGCCTTGGAAAGTGTCGCGGATTCGCCAGTGGTGCCGAGCACCACCAGATAATCTACACCTCCTTGGATGTTATGCTCCACTATACGCTGCAGTGCATTGGCATCCACGGATGAATCTTCCCTGAACGGAGTGACGAGAGCGACTCCTGTACCGATCAATTGTTCCATTTATATTTCGTTTAAAACCTTTAAATATTTTTTCAGCTCCGTCTTGAACAATTTGAAATCCTTCAAAGGGGTGTTCAAGATGAGGTCGTTGATTTTCAAATCTTGTGGCCCAAGCCCCACTTTCAATCTAGCCTGCGTCTTCACGGACAGCAGCTTCATCATCAGGTTGTCCTCTTCATAATAGTTGATGAGCATGTCATACTCCCTACCCAAAAACTCCAGCACGTATCCGTTTTCAATCTGTCCCTTCCACCCTAAATCCTTGTCGGAGAACATTTGGATGGAATAAGGGGAATTCTTGTCATACTCCCTTTTGTACCCGACAATTTTTATGGCGTTGGGGCGCAGCGAAAATTCCTCTATCAATTCATAAAAGAGCTCGGCCTTCTGGAAACGGTCCACATCGACTATGCAGCCAACGCTGGTAATTCCCTTTTCCCGGTCAACGGGCAAGGAAGGTTTTCCCATTTCCTCCTTCAAATATTTGAGCCCAGATTTAACCTTAAATTTGTCTTGGAGTCCCCTTATGAACATATTTTTGTGCATTTTTACAAAGGTAAATAATCTACCAAGACGACTTAACAAAGATACGCACGTGATTGATTTAAAATTTAAACAAATTGTTACACTTATAACTATTTGTTTTTTATTCTCCTGTAAAAACACTACCGGCGAACTCACCGAAATCCAAGGAAAACAGTTACCCATTGATGCTTCCATCAAAGGGGCCGACTCCATTTCAGACTTTATCTCCCCTTATCGAAATCGCATAAACGAAGTGCTGGACAGTACCCTGGCCTATGCCCCGAAACCCTTTTTGCTGGACGATGGTAAACGAAACACCTCTATGGGCAATCTGATGACGGACATTGTTTTTGAAGAAACGGCACCCATTTTTAAGGGCAGAACGGGAAAAGAACTTGATTTTGTGGTACTCAATTACGGCGGTGTACGTTCCATCATCTCGGCCGGAAATGTTAGTGCACGCAATGCGTATGAGGTGATGCCCTTTGAAAATTACATCGTTGTGGTGGAACTCGATGGTTCTGCCGTGAGAAAGCTTATCGATTTTTTGACCAAGTCCACCCAAAGACATCCCATCTCTGGCATACAGATCGTGGTGGACAAAAACAGTGGACTGGAATCAGTGGATATCCAAGGAAAACCATTTGACGAGACCCGCAACTACTATGTCGCCACTTCCGATTATCTGGTACAGGGCGGGCCGAGCATTGGCTTTTTTGATGAAATGATATCTGTTACCGATACCGATTATCTATTGCGCAACGCCATCATTGACCATTTTAGGAAAGTGGACACATTGAAGGCTGTGGTGGACGATCGTTTTATACAACTGGACAAATAAAATGTAAAGAGTTATTAAGTTATAGGGTTACTCCATTATTCAGTAAATGGTTCGCTTCAATAACTCAATAATCCATAACCCAATAACTCTTATGAAAATGATATTCATAAAAAGTGAAGTCATGCACTTAAGTGTATAGTTTCAAGCAACACATGTGATCAATGAAAAGAAGGGATTTTTTAACGAACACCGCCGCTGCCTCTACCCTCATAGGTCTTGGGGGGCTTGGCATGAACTCTTGTTCCCATTTGGGTCAAAAGCACATTACCATTTTGCACACCAACGATGTGCACAGCCACATAGACCCATTTCCTGCAACGCATTCCGAGTTTGCCAATTTGGGCGGAATTGCCAAAAGGGCCACGTTGGTGGAGCAGATACGTAACGAGAATCCGAACATCCTGCTCTTTGATGCCGGGGATATTTTCCAAGGAACACCCTATTTCAATTTTTATGGGGGCGAACTGGAGTTCAAGTTGATGAGCAAATTGAAGTATGATGCATCAGCCATCGGCAACCATGATTTTGATAATGGGATTGATGGGCTGTTGGCCCAAATGCCCCATGCCTCCTTTGAACTCATCTGCGCCAACTATGATTTCACCAACACGGTGATGAACGGTTATGTGAAACCTTACAAGACTTATTTGGTGGACGGAGTGAAAATTGGGGTGTATGGACTTGGCATTGAACTGGATGGCCTGGTGACCAAAAAACTATACAAAGAAACCGTTTATCTGAATCCGTATGAGATTGCTTTGGATATAGAGCGAAAATTAAAGGAGGAAGAAAATTGCGATCTGATCATCTGCCTTTCGCATTTGGGATATGATTACGACAATCCCGAAAGGCCCATGGACACCCAATTGGCCCAACGCACCCATTACACCGATCTGATCATTGGGGGACATACCCATACCTTTCTTGAAAAACCCGATGTGCGGACCAACCAGAAAGGGAATAGTGTTTTAGTGAACCAAGTGGGCTGCTATGGCATCAATTTGGGACGTATCGATTTCTATTTTGATTCTGATAAAAATGCCTCAGCCGAAGGAGTGAGTATTGTGGTTTGATGTTATGTGCCGTGGGACGTTTCAAGTATCAAGTTTCAGGTTCAAGTTCAAGAGCAAAAACCCAATGACCAAGCAACAAACTCCAAATTCCAGTACCCAGTAAGCAGCTTTGCAGTCGACAGTAGCAAATAACCCAATAACGGAATAACCAAAGTCTATTTTCTATCGTCTATGTTCTTTCGTCTCTTTGGACTTCCGACATCAGACTTCTGACTTCTCAAAGATGGGCTTCCACCAAAACTTTGAGTTCTTCTTCCAAACCATACTCCGGAAAAGGCCGACCTGCTTGTCGATACCAATATCCCGCATTCCACTTATCCCCTTCCAAGCGATGTAGGTACGCATGTATCCAACTGCCCATGGAGGTGTGAATATCCTGTGCAATGTCGTGCGAGGCATCCCAGTCCTCCTTGGCAGCAAACCAAAGGGACTGCAAGGACTCTGGCCAATCCGTGGGCGGAGCGTTCAAATCCAGGCTTTCCAGAAAGGCTTCGTAGGTTTTGGGGATCATGCTTGCAGCTTTTGTAAAAATTCCTGCTCGGAAATGATGGGCACTCCCAGGCTTTCTGCCTTGGTTCTTTTGCTGGGACCCATATTGTCCCCCGCCACCACAAAACTGGTTTTGGAAGAGATGGAAGAGGCTACTTTGCCCCCATTGTCCTCGATCAGCTTTTTCAATTCGTCCCTACTGACGGTCTCAAAAACTCCTGATACCACAAAAATCTGTCCTTTCAACTTGTCCGTTTGGTTCTCCAGTTGTTCCTCGGACAAGGAGAATCGCAATCCGTAGGATTTCAAGCGATCAATGATCTCCAAATTGGTAGGTTCGGAGAAAAAGTTGACCACACTTTCCGCGATGCGCTCCCCAATTTCATCCACGGCCACCAATTCTTCCTGGGATGCGGCCATCAAGGCATCGATGTTCTTGTAGGCCTTGGCCAGTTTTTTGGCCACGGTTTCCCCCACATATCGAATGCCCAGGGCAAAAAGCACCCGCTCAAAAGGTATGGATTTGGAGGCGGCCACCCCGTTCACCAAATTTTCCGCGGATTTATCTGCCATACGTTCCAAGGGCACCACCTTTTCTTTCGTCAAGGTGTAAAGGTCTGCGTAGTTGGCGATCAACCCTTGCTTAAAGAGCAGTTCCACCGTTTCGCTCCCCATACCCTCAATGTCCATCGCCTTTCGGGAAATAAAATGCTGGATACGCCCCGTGATCTGGGTGGGGCATCCTGTGTCATTTGGACAGAAATGTTGGGCCTCTCCTTCCTTTCGGATCAGTTCAGTGCCACATTCGGGACAATGGGTAATATATTTGGTCGATTTGGAATCTGTAGGTCGCTTGGTAAAATCCACCGCTATGATCTTAGGGATGATTTCCCCTCCCTTTTCCACAAAAACGGTATCGCCCACCCGAACATCCAGTTTGGCAATCTGATCGGCATTGTGCAAGGAAGCGCGTTTCACCGTGGTACCTGCCAACAGAACGGGCCGGAGGTTCGCAACTGGTGTTATGGCACCGGTCCTTCCCACTTGATAGGTGATTTCATTGAGCACTGTGGAGGCCTGTTCCGCCTGAAATTTATAGGCCATGGCCCACCGGGGCGATTTGGCGGTATAACCCAACTCTTCCTGCTGCTGTATGCTGTTCACTTTGACCACCACCCCATCCGTTTCGTAAGGCAGGTGGTGTCGGTTAGTGTCCCAATGTTCCACAAACTGCATCACCTCCTTGGTGGATTTGCAGAGCTTGGCCACTGTGGGGACCTTGAAACCCCAAGACCGGGCCTTTTCCAAGATCTCAAATTGGGAAGAGATGCCCAGATGATTGCCTGCAACGGTGTAGAGCAGACATTCCAAAGGACGTTGGGCCACAAGGGCACTGTCCTGCAACTTCAAACTGCCCGAAGCCGTGTTCCGTGGGTTCATGTAGGGGTCTTCCCCTGCCTCTATGCGTTCCTGGTTCATTTTGGCAAACCCCTCCAAGGTGAGAATGATTTCTCCCCGGATATCAAATTTGGGCGGATAATCCCCTTTCAATTGCAAAGGGACCGATCGTATCGTCTTGATATTGGTGGTCACATCATCTCCCTGAAAACCATCGCCCCGTGTGACCGCCCTTACCAATTTCCCATCTTCGTAGGTGAGGCTGATAGAGGCCCCATCATACTTCAACTCACAGGTAAACTCGACCTCTGCATCGCCCAAAATGCGCTGGATGCGCTTTTCCCAATCCTCAAGGTCCTCTTTGGAATAGGAATTGTCCAAGGAATACATCCGATGCTCGTGCACCACGGTCTCAAAGTTCTTGGTGACCATGCCCCCTACCCGGATCGTGGGCGAAGCGGGATCATAAAACTCTGGATGCGCCGCTTCCAATTGCTGGAGCTCTTTGAGCTTCATGTCAAATTCATAATCGGTGATGGAGGGCTGGTCCAGCACATAGTATCTGTAATTGTGCTCGCTGAGTTCTTCCCGCAATGAGGTTATTTTTTGTTGGATGTCCATTTCTATTGTGCTTTTAGCATTCGATCATTACCAAAGATGTCCTTTCGCGGTTCAATTTCTGAAAAATTATGGGCTTTCAAAAGCGCCTTTGTCTCCTCACCCAGATATTGGTTGATTTCCAGATAGAGACTTCCCTTTTCTTTCAAATGGCTTCCACAAAACTGGGCAATGGCCCTATAAAAAACAAGTGGGTCCCCATCGGTCACAAAGAGGGCCAAGGAAGGTTCATGGTCTTTGACATTGTTCTTCATTTCTTCCTTTTCCAACTCCCTGACATAGGGTGGATTGGATACGATAATGTCAAAATCAAGTTTAAGTTCCTGCCTCATCGGCAGGTAGGCAAGCTCAAACTCAGGGACAAGGATGTCGTTTTTCAGGAATGTGACGTCCACTTGGTTCAGCTTTGCATTTTCACGGGCGACTTCGAGTGCCTTTTCCGAAACGTCGAGGGCACATACTTTTGCCTTGGGTAGGTGTTTGGCCAGCGCAATGGCAATGCAACCACTTCCAGTGCCGATATCCAAAATGGTTAAGGGCGAAGGGTAAAAGTCCATGTTTCCAGCTTCCGCCTTCCGACTTCCGACTTCTGACTTCTGACTTCGTACATCCTCCAAAATCCACTGCACCAATTCCTCGGTTTCTGGTCTTGGGATGAGTACGCCTTCATTCACGTGAAGCTCCAGATCCATAAAATGGGCCGTTCCCAGAATGTATTGTAGAGGTCGTTCCTGTTTCAATTGGGACAATGCCTCAAACAACGGCTGCTCCTCTTCCTTGGTCAAGGTCAGTTCGGGTTGGATGGCCAAAACGAACCGCTCCAATTTCAGGTAGTGTTCAATGCACCGATAAAAAAAGGAATCGATTTCTTCCTTGGGATAGGTCTTCCCGAGTTCTTTATGAAAAATGTTCTTGATTTCCTTGAGCAGCATTACAACTTTTTAAGCATCCAAACGGGACAGGAATAGTGCCCTGTGTTTCCCAATGGCGCATCGATATATTCAAAACCATTTTTCTTGTAGAGTTTTTGGGCCGCCTCCATATAGGGCATGGTTTCCAGATAACATGCATCAAATCCGTACTCTTTGGCCCTTTGCAGACAGACCTGTATCATTTCCGAACCGATGCCCTTGCCCCTGGCCTCTTCCAAAAAATACATCTTTTGGAGCTCGCAAACGTTGCCCTCGAAGTTCTGCAATTGGGCAATCCCGGCACAGCCGATGATCTTTCCATCGTGCTCCACCACAAAATAGGTTGCCTTGGGCACGTCATATTCGGCATACATATCATCCAGAGCTTTGTCCGCATAGGCGGTTCCCACTTTTGGGACGCCCATGTCCTCCAAGACCTTGCGTATTACCTTGGCCACTTGTTCGTTATCTTCAGGCTTGATTTCCCGAATTTTTGCATTTCCCATAATGCCGTTTAATATGCTATTTTTGCTGGGTGAATATACACCAAAAATATATCCTCCGTTGCATGGAACTGGGCAAAAAAGGACTGGGAACCACTGCCCCCAACCCCATGGTGGGATGCGTGATCGTGCATGATGGGAAAATCATCGGGGAAGGTTTTACCAGCCCTTATGGCGGACCCCATGCGGAGGTGAATGCCATCAATTCCGTCAAGGACAAAAGTGTACTTTCACAAGCTTCGCTCTATGTGACCCTCGAACCTTGTTCGCATTATGGAAAAACACCTCCTTGTGCCGATTTGATTGAAAAACACAACATTCCAGAGGTATTCATCGGGCTGAAAGACCCCCATGACAAGGTAGCCGGCAAGGGCATCCAAAAACTGGAAGAAGCAGGTTGCAAAGTAACCGTCGGTATTTTGGAAGAGGAATGTAGGGAGCATCACAAACGATTTCTGACGTATCAGGAAAAGAAAAGACCCTACATCATCCTGAAATGGGCCGAGACCCAAGATGGTTTTGTGGCCCCTGACAAGACTAAAAGGAAGGGCAAGCCAGAACCGTATTGGATCACGAATCCCTACTCAAGGCAGTTGGTGCACCAATGGCGGAGCGAGGAACAGGCCATTTTGGTCGGGACTAATACCGTTTTGGAGGACAATCCGAAATTGAACACTCGGGATTGGGCGGGGAAAAACCCGATCCGAATCGTTTTGGACAAAAATCTGAGGATAGGCCCCGACTTCCATGTGTTGGACGGGTCGGTGAAGACCATAGTACTCACCCAGCAAACGGACGCTACAAAATATATTGATGGAGTTGCCTACGAAGTCTTGGATTTCAACAAGCCCATGGCCCAAAAGGTGTGCGATGCACTCCACAAACATTCCATCAGTAGCGTTATTGTGGAGGGAGGCACAAAAACCCTTCAAACTTTTATCGATGAGGGACTTTGGGACGAAGCCCGAATATTCACGGGAACCGTTCGTTTTGGCAATGGAATTGCCGCCCCAAAATTAGAAGGCCATCTTCAGCATAAAGAAACCATTTTGTCCGACATTTTATCCTTTTATACCCCATGATCAAAAACATCATTTTCGATTTTGGTGATGTGCTCATCAATCTGGACAAACCTGCAACGGCAACGGCGATGATGAAATATGGGTTTCAGGGCATCACCCCTACCTTGGACAGCCTGTTCAAAGATTACGAAAAAGGTTTGATGGATTCCTCCAGCTTTCTTGGCGAAGTGTCCGGCCTTTTCCCCGATGTGGGCATGGAGCAGCTGACCAGTGCCTGGAATGCCATTTTATTGGATTTTCCGGAGCACCGCTTGGAGTTTCTGGAAAATCTTGCACAAGAAAATGAATACCGCCTGTTCCTATTGAGCAATACCAATGATTTACACATGGAATGCGTGAGGGAACAAATGGGCATGAAACGGTTCAACAGGTTTAAAAATGCATTTGAGGCGTTTTATCTGTCCTACGAAATGGGCATGCGGAAACCCGATGCCGAGATCTTTGAATTTGTGCTGGAAGAAAACCATTTGGCCGCCACGGAGACCCTTTTTGTGGACGATGTGAAGGAAAACACGGATGCCGCTGCGCTTTTGGGCATCAACGTTTGGAACCTGCAAGTGGGCCAAGAAGACATCACCCAACTTAAATCGTACCTATAAATGATAGACCTGGCCCTTAGCGTTCTCAGCTCCACCCTGATCTTCGTCGCCTTCAAGTTGTTCGACACTTATAAAGTACAGACCTTGTATGCCATCATCACCAACTATGTGGTGGCGTGCTTGGTGGGCCTGTTTTTGTACGAAGGAAATGTGGACGTAGTGCAATTGACCAGTACTTCGTGGTATTGGGGTCCCATTGCGCTTGGCGTACTCTTCATCACCATCTTCAACCTGATGGCAAAGTCCACACAGGTTTCCGGGGTTTCTGTGACCTCGGTGGCCACAAAAATGTCGCTGGTGATCCCCGTTGTGGTCGGAGTGGTTATATATAAGGAACAACTTTCCCTGCTCCAAATCATTGGAATCGTACTCGCCCTGCTGGCCGTTTATCTGTCTTCCCAAAAGGAGAAGGGCATCACCATCAACCGAAAGGACCTCCTACTACCGCTATTGGTGTTTTTGGGTTCGGGCATTATTGACACCAGCATCAAGTATTTTGAGGAAGAACATCTGACCGACCAAGAGATTCCCCTTTTTTCTTCCATGGTGTTCGGCTGTGCCGCCCTGACCGGATTGGTTTTTATTGGCATCAAATCCTTCAAGACGCCATTGAAAATCAACTTCAAAAACATCCTTGGCGGGATTGCACTTGGGGTGCCCAATTACTTTTCCATTTTCTTTTTGATACGGGCCCTTCGTTCGGACATGCTCAACAGTGCTGCGGTGTTTACGCTGAACAATGTGGCCATCGTCATGCTTTCCACCGTTCTCGGTATCCTGCTGTTCAAGGAGCGATTGAGACCAAAAAACTGGGGAGGAGTGGCTTTGGCTATTTTCAGTATCATATTGGTAGCTTTGTTCTGATGGAGAAAGATGATGTCTATAAAACCATTGGGGCACCCTCCCCTGAAATTTTATATAAGGACAAAAAGAGCAAGTTCTTTGCCTCGGCATTCCCCATTACTTCCGAAGATGAGGTAAAATCGATTGTGGAAGGGCTTCGGAAGAAATACCACACGGCGAACCATGTCTGCTATGCATGGCAGTTGGGCGAGAAAGAACGTTCCTATCGCGCCAATGATGACGGGGAGCCCAACAATTCGGCGGGCATGCCCATTTATGGACAGATTCAGTCCTTTGATGTCACCAACGTACTGGTCACGGTGACCCGGATATTCGGTGGTACCAAATTGGGGGTCGGCGGATTGATACAAGCCTACAAAACTGCAGCGCAAATGGTCCTGGAAAGTGCAGAAATTGTGGAGCGGGTCATACAGGACCGACTTCTGCTACGCTTTGGTTACCCGGAAATGGACAAAGTGATGCGGGCCATCAAGCAAAAGAACCTCGACATGGTTTCCCAAAAAATGGACATGGATTGTGAAGTGATCCTATCGGTCCGTACAAGTGAAACGGAACAGGTGTTCCAACTTTTCGATGAAATGCAAGGGGTGGATGTGTCCATTATTTAATGGAACCAAGACCGCTTCACTTTAAGACATAAGAATAAAAACCTTTTGGTTTCGGGTTTCAGATTTAAGTTTTCAGGTATAAGGCTCCTGAAATCTGAATACTAATAACAGGGCATTGGAATTTGGGTTTTGGGATTTGAAATTTGATGTTTGAAGTCAGATGTCGGAAGCACAAATTGGTTTCCAGTTTCTGGGTTCCTGATTCTTGTCTCTTGGTTGTCCTCCCTATATTCTTTTCTCTATGTTCTATTTTCTTTGTTCTTGAACTTGTCTCTTGTCTCTTCTCTTGTCTCCTAAAAAAAATCATTCCTCCAGTTTTTCCAGAATGTAATCGGGGCACTTGATGGGCTTTCCCGTCTTTTTGTCCATAAAGGCCAATACGGTATGGCCAGTGGCCAACAATTCTCCTGCCTCATTGAATACCTTGTAATCAAACGCTATCTTGACAAGTGGTCTGCCTTGCAGACTAGTCTCCACGGTAAGGAGGTCGTCGTAGAGCGCAGACTTTTTGTAATCGATGTGCAAGGATATTACGGGAAGCATTACCCCGTTGTCTTCCATGCTCTTGTAAGTGATGCCCAAGGCCCTCAACCATTCCACTCTCCCCATCTCCAAGTATTGTGCATAATTACCGTGATAGACCACGCCCATTTGGTCGGTTTCTACATAGCGGACACGAAAAGAATGTGAATTTAACTGCATACTTTAACTTAAAAATTATATATTTAAAGTCTTGGTTAAGTTGCAAGCAACATGCGAAAAAAAAACAGAACATTCAATGACAAAATGATTTTTTTTTTAAAGGAATTGTTCACATATTTGTCGCATCCAAAAGCGTCTAACATATCCATAGATGCTGCATCAAAAGTGTTATAGCTAACCAACAAAAACAAGGAAAAACTTCTATGAGTGTCACTGCTAATTCCGTATGGAACAACTGTTTGGCTTTTATCCAGGATAACATCCAACCGCAGGCATTCAAGACTTGGTTCGAGCCCATAAAGCCTATCAAATTAACAGACAAGGCACTCAGCATTCAAGTTCCCAGCAAGTTTTTTTACGAGTGGTTGGAAGAGCATTATGTGAAGCTTTTGAAGGTGGCCCTGACCCGCGAACTGGGAAGCAGTGCCAAACTCATTTACATCATAAAAATGGAGAACAAGTACGGCAACAAGGAACCGTTCACGGAGCAGATCCCGAGTTCCAACCGTACCGCGGTCGCACCCCAAGAATTGGATGTGCCGATCACCTCCAAAAGTCCCGAACTCAAGAACCCCTTTGTCATACCCGGCATCCGGAACATCAAGATAGAGTCCCAACTCAATCCCAATTATAATTTCGACAATTTCCTGGAAGGGGATTCCAACCGTTTGGCAAGATCGGCAGGTATGGCCGTGGCCAACAAACCTGGGGGCACTTCCTTCAATCCATTGCTCGTCTTTGGAGGGGTCGGATTGGGAAAGACGCACTTGGCCCATGCCATTGGTGTGGAGATCAAGGACAAATACCCGGAAAAGACGGTGCTTTATATCTCTGCGGAGAAGTTCACCCAACAATACATTGAATCTGTAAAAAAGAATACCCGAAACGATTTCATCCATTTTTATCAGCTGATCGATGTGCTCATCATTGATGATGTGCAGTTCCTCTCTGGCAAATCTGGGACCCAGGACGTGTTCTTTCACATATTCAACCACTTGCACCAAAACGGCAAGCAAGTGATCCTGACCTCGGACAAGGCGCCCGTGGACATGCAGGACATTGAGCAACGATTGCTTTCCCGTTTCAAATGGGGACTGTCCGCCGAGCTCCAAAGCCCAGATTACGAGACCAGGGTTTCCATCCTCAAGAACAAACTGTACAGGGACGGTGTGGAAATGCCCGATGACATCATAGACCACGTGGCTCGCAATATCAAGACCAATATCCGCGAACTGGAAGGTGCCATCATTTCCTTGATTGCACAATCTTCCTTCAACAAGCGTGAGGTCACTTTGGAATTGGCCCAGCAAGTGGTGGAAAAGTTCGTGAAGAACACCAAACGCGAAGTTTCCATTGACTATATCCAAAAAGTGGTCTCTGATTATTTCGAAATGGATGTGGCCACCCTACAGTCCAAGACCCGGAAACGACACATTGTACAGGCCCGACAACTGGCCATGTTCTTTGCCAAAAAATTCACGAAGGCCTCCTTGGCCAGCATCGGCTCCCAAATCGGGAAAAGGGACCACGCCACAGTGCTCCATGCCTGCAAAACTGTGGACAATCTGGCCGAAACCGACAAACAGTTCCGAAAGTACATCGACGACCTGAACAAAAAGTTCAGCTAGGAACCAATTCCCTTTCTTTATGAAAACCAAAGTCTTGATGGTCTGCTTGGGCAACATTTGCAGATCACCCTTAGCCGAAGGCATATTGGCATCCAAAGTGGACCCGGACACTGTCTTTGTGGATTCTGCCGGAACTGGGGGATACCACATAGGAAAACCACCCGACCGAAGATCTATCGCAGTGGCCCGAAAATATGGGTTGGACATCACCCACCAAAGGTGCCGACAATTTTCCAAAGCGGATTTTGCAGCATTTGACCTGATCTATGTGATGGACCAAAGCAATTTTTCCAATGTGGCCCGCTTGGCCTCCACAGCCGAAGAGGCCCAAAAGGTAAAACTGTTGTTGGAAGAGGTCACACTGGGCATTTCCGAAGTTCCAGACCCCTATTACGGTGAGGCCGATGGGTTTGAGAATGTATATCAAATGATCGATAGGGCTTGCGAGGCTATTGCCAAAAAACTAAATTGAACCCATGGAAGAGAACAAACCTGGTTTGGTCGTGGGCAAAGTCTATTTGATCCCCACAACACTCGGAGACAACGCCCCTTTGGAAGTGATGCCCATTTCCATTAAGGGCACCATTGAACGCATTGACCACTATATTGTGGAAAACGAGAAAACGGCGCGTCGTTTCATCAAAAGGGTGAGCCCCAGCAAACCACAGCCCAATCTCTTGATACAGACCCTGAACAAATACACCAATCCGGAAGAGATCCCCTCCTACTTGGATCCCTGCATACACGGTCACGATATCGGTCTTCTGTCGGAAGCGGGCTGTCCCGGCATAGCCGACCCCGGTGCCGATGTGGTCAAGGTCGCGCATCAAAAGAGGATACAGGTGGTCCCGTTGGTGGGCCCCTCCTCCATTTTGATGGCCATGATGTCAAGCGGCATGAACGGTCAGAATTTTGCCTTCAATGGATATTTGCCCATAGACAATGCCGAGCGCAAGACCATGGTAAAAAACTTGGAAAAGCTGTCCCGTGAAAAAGGTCAGTCGCAGATTTTCATGGAAACCCCTTATCGGAACAACAAACTTCTGAAGGAGCTGCTACGCATCCTTCAAAAAACCACCCGTCTTTGCATTGCAAGCGACATCACGCTGCCAACGGAGTTCATCCAGACCAAAAGCGTGCACGAATGGGGCGAAATTGAACTCGACCTGGACAAAAGGCCCACCATCTATATCATCCAAGCATAAAAAAACCCGGAACAGGTCCGGGTCTCTTATTCTTTTCCTTGGTCGTTCCTAGACCTTGGCGTTCTTTTTCTGCTCAATATTGGAAATATCATATCCCGCAAACTTTTTCATGTAGTACGAGATACTACTCCCATAAGCGTCCGTCACATCTTCCTGTCCATAGGACCGTAGGTATTTCTTGACGTTTCCTGCCCCGGCCAAATGCGCCGCGGCCAAGATTCCTGATTCCGTAACTTGTACACCGGCTATTTTCTTTCCATTGAAACGCTTGATATCCCTTCGTAAAATCCATTTGTTACGTGCAATATTGGCGGCAAACGCCTTTTCCTGCAATATGGGGTCGTCCAAAAAGGCATCCATGTCATAAATGCCCATAAGATTGAGGGTGCTGCCCCCAAACTGGTACTTCCCCAAATAACCCAATGAATTTACTACGTGATATCTGCCCTGGGACTCTTTGAAGGCAAGTGCCTCCTTGAAACCGTTGTAAGCCTTCCCGAGAAAGGGAGGTACAACCCCTGTTTCACCCACGGACGAAATGGAATCCAGCGGTGCAAATTGTTCTAGACCTGTCGCTACCTTCAATGAATCGGGAACCTTATAGTCCACCTTTTTCATCAGGGTATAGGAACCAAAACTTGTCAAAACTACGATCATGGCAAGATGTAGAACGAAACCTATCCATCTCTTCATAATGTTCATATTTGTGATCTCGATACTATATACGTATCAAAAATCAATTTGGCCGGCAAATATAGGGGGAGTTCATTTAACGGGTTGGCTAAAGCTCCTAAGATTTTCTTAAATGAGGCTTAAAATCCGTTAAATAGATGAATATCAACGACGAAGAACGTTATCTGATCACTTTCTGCTCATTCAACCATCGGGTGTACTGTACCTTATTTCGGTTGTGTTGCGCCAAGGTTTTGGCAAAAATATGGTATCCGAAGTTGGAAACGTCCGCCACAAAATAGAGATAATCGTGCTTTTCAGGGTTCAAAACAGCATCTATGGAAGAGATGTCTGGCATGGTGATGGGCCCCGGTGGAATGCCCGCATACTTATAGGTATTGTAGGGCGAATCCATTTCCAGATCTCGATAAAGCACCCGCTTGATGATGGTGTCGTAATTGCCCGTTTCTTTTTTGATGGCATAGATGACCGTAGGGTCGGCCTGCAAAAGCATCCCTCGTTTCACCCTGTTCAGATATACCCCGGCAACCCGTGGCCGCTCATCGGCCTTCACGGTCTCTTTTTGCACAATGGCCGCCAAAGCGGTGACCTCATTGGGGGTAAGTCCCAATTTTTCTGCTTTTTTCTTTCGTTCTTCGTTCCAAAACCTATCGTACTCCGTCCACATCCGCTCCCGAAAACCTTCTGCGTTCGTATTCCAGAAAAATTCATAGGTATTGGGCAGGTACATGCCGAGCTTACTGTCCTCATCAAAATGGGACGCCTTCAAAAAAGCGGGGTCGTTGAATGCTTGTAACAGTGAAAGACTGTCCGCTTCAATCTGTTCTGCTATCCTTCCAGCCAACAATGGCAATGATTCTTGGTTGTTGAAAGAAACCCGCACGGGGAGATTGGCACTACGAAGGGTATTGATGATCTCGTTGTTGTTCATCCCTTTTTTCAGGGCGTATTTGCCCGGTTTCACATTGGTAGTGTATCCCTTGCGACGGGCAACGGCCTCAAAACTGGAAAGGTCCTTCAACAAAGGTTCCAACGAGGTCCTTACATCGGTGAAAATAGCATTGGAAGGAATGTACACATAGGCTTCCTCATTGTTGAACTGGGTGTTCGGGCTAAAAATGGCGCTATAGATTTGGTAGGCAACAACGCCACAGACCAAAATTCCCAAAATGGCTACTGCCCACAAGATTTTTTTAAGATACATCCGAATTTATCTTTTGAAACATGATTTCATTCTTGAACCCTGAACTGGTTCTTATCCATTCCTTTTTTACGCCGATGGGGACAAAGCCCATTTTCTCAAAGAGGTGGATACTGGCCTCATTGTCCTCCAAAATATTGGCGTACAATTGATGAAGGTCCAAAGTGGAAAAAGCATAATCACACAAGAGGGACAATGCTTCAGCACCCAAGCCCTTGTTCCGGTCATCTGGGTTGGTGATCACAATGCCAATGCCCGCCCTTTGGTGCTTGGGGTCAAAATCGAACAGGTCTATCAAACCGATGCATTCCTGGTCCGCCTTGCAAATGCACAGACGAAGCTGTTTCACTTCGTAGATGTCCCGATGGGCATTCTCCAGATATAATTGGAGCACTTTTTTGGAATAGGGTTTCAACGTTCCACTGATCTCCCAAATGGCCGTATCATTCTCCAGTTCGTACAAAAAGTCCAGATCTGTGGGCTCCAACGCCCTGAGTTGGACTTGTTTTCCTTTTAGATTGAGCATTCCACTTCTCCTTTAAACACTTGATCGGCAGGGCCTTTGAGGAATACATTGGTATATGTTCCGCCCTGCTCTTCAAAACTGATGGTCAAATCCCCGCCCAGCGTCTTGATGTTGACGTTGTTGGCGTTTGTTTTCCCCGAGCTGTGCATTGCCAAGGCCACTGCGGTGACCCCGGTGCCACAGGAAAGGGTCTCATCTTCCACTCCCCTTTCATAGGTCCGCACCCGGAAGATGTCATCGTTCAATTGCTCCACAAAATTGATGTTGCTGCCCGATTGTCCATACAATCCGTAGCGAAGTTTTTTTCCTTCCTTATATACATCAAAATGTTCCAGGTCTTTTACCAGTTGCACATGGTGGGGAGATCCCGTGTTCAGGAAACTGTAATTGCCCTTTTCGTGGATCTCATTCACATCCACCATTTTAAGATTCACGATATTGCCGTCCACATGGGCATGGTGCAATCCGTCCACGGCATTGAAAACTGCTTCTTTCCCCACAACACCCAAATGGTTGGCAAAGGCCACCAAGCACCTGCCTCCATTGCCACACATGCTGCCTTCGGCTCCATCGGCATTGAAATAGACCATCCGAAAATCCGACATTTTGTCATTTTCAAGAAGGAGAAGGCCATCGGCCCCTATGCCAAAGCGTCTATCGCACAGGTGGGCCACCAAAGTGGTATTGTTTTTGGGAAAAGTATGCTGACGATTGTCCATAACGACAAAATCGTTCCCTGTTCCTTGGTATTTAAAAAACTGCAGTTTCATGATTGCTTACAAAGCAACAAATATAGCGTATTCTTTAAGGATATTTTTGCAGTTAAAACAGCGTTAAACAGGCCAAGCAAAAAATGCAATTCTTTTAAATTTGTTAAAGCTAAATGTTAAATACGTATTGAATTATGAAGAGAATAGCCAATTTATTCATCGTATCCCTTTTCGCAGGTGCCATCACATTGGGTGCCTACAAATTGTTTTTTGAAAAGGAGAATTATAAATGGGTAGCCGCTGGACAGGAAATGCCCTTTGTGGCTACCAGCAACATGCCCACCTCTGCCAAAGGGGCTGGCATCAATGAAGTGGATTTTACCTTGGCAGCCGAAAAAACGGTCAATGCGGTGGTACACGTGAAAAACCTGACCATAAGCAAAGGCCCAAGTAGCCTTTCCGATTTTTTCTATGGATTTGAACGCCAACAAGTTCCCCAAGTAGGAACGGGATCGGGAGTTATCATTTCCCCGGATGGTTACATTGTCACCAACAACCACGTGATTGCCAACTCCAGCCAATTGGAAGTGACCCTGAACAACAACAGGACCTATAAAGCTGAACTCATCGGCACCGATTCTGATTCCGATATCGCCCTGCTGAAGGTGGATACCGAAGAGGCCCTGCCCTATTTGGCCTTCGGGGATTCTGACAATGCCAAGATCGGGGAGTGGGTACTTGCCGTAGGGAACCCATTCAACTTGACCTCTACCGTAACGGCAGGAATCGTAAGTGCCAAGGCAAGGTCATTGTCGATGGGATCACAATCTTTTATACAGACCGATGCTGCCGTAAATCCCGGTAACAGTGGTGGTGCCCTTGTGAACACCAACGGTGACCTGATCGGGATCAATACCGCCATTACCTCACAGACCGGTTCCTATGTGGGCTATGCCTTTGCCGTGCCCAGTAACATTGCCAAAAAGGTTGTGGAGGACATCATGGAGTTTGGCAACGTACAAAAAGGTCTTTTGGGGATTTCTGCGGCAAACATAAATTCCCGTGAAGCTATTGAAAGAGGTCTAGACCAATTGGAAGGGGTATATGTTGCTGGGGTCGAAGAAGAATCCGGTGCATCCGAGGCTGGGCTTCAGGAAGGGGACATCATCAAGCAAGTGGACAACATTTCCATCCATAAATTCGCCGAACTCAACGGTTATCTTTCCTCCAAAAGACCGGGCGACATTGTAGAGGTGACCGTGGACCGAGATGGAAAGAGCCTTGTCAAAAATGTCACGCTCAAGGAACAACAGTCCGTTAGACTTCCCGCAACCGGTTTTGTGGTGAAAAACCTGTCCAAAGAGGACAAAAAGAAATTCGGAGTCTCCAAGGGCGTCAAAATTACGGATGTTCCCGAAGGGTACGGTAGATACCAATTGAAGGGCAAAGTCATCATTGAACTGGATGGTGAAGAAATCAACAATATTAATGATGCCGAAGATCTTTTTGGAAAGATCTCGAGGTACGACAGGACCAGTTTCACCATGATCAATGAAAATGGGGAAAAAGAACACATGATCCTTCAATAAAAAGTGCTGAAAAAACACTTGAAAGCACCCTGAAAATGGGTGCTTTTTATTTTTCAAATTCTTTTACGAAAACGTTTGAAATATCTAATTTAGCCGAAAAATAAACCCTCAGTACTGCAACCTATTTCCATGAACAACATTACATCTTACGAAAAAGAGCTTGCCTTTCAGGCAGATAGAAGAAAAGCGACCACAGAATTCATCAAGATCATCAGTGACCTCTGGTATGACAAATCCATTGAGGTGGTCCTGTTCAGAAACCAGGTCATCGATAAGAATGTCAGTGACATTATCAACCTGCACGAATATGCGGGGGAATTTGTACAGAAACCCATCTCCATTTTTGATTCCGTGGAGATTTTGAGGGCCATCAACGACATCAACCTGCCCCCTGCGAAGCTGGACATTGGAAAATTGACCTACGAGTACCATTCGGATGACAACAACCATCTCAACGTCAAGGCGTTTGTGGTCGAAAAATTAAAAGATGCCCAACATACCAAGGAAATCAAGCCCAAGGATGTAGTATTGTATGGTTTTGGCAGGATCGGGAGGCTCGTGGCCCGGGAACTCATGGCCAAGACAGGCCGGGGAAGCCAGCTGCGCTTAAGGGCCGTAGTGGTAAGGGACGAACTGACAGAAGAAATCCTGGAAAAAAGGGCAGCTTTGCTCAAAACCGATTCGGTGCATGGACAGTTTACGGGCACTGTGGATGTGGACGCCCAAAATCAGGCATTGATCATCAACGGGACCACTGTGAAGTTTATCCGTGCCAATAAACCCGAGGACATTGATTACACGGCTTATGGAATCTATAATGCCCTTATTATAGACAATACAGGGGCTTTCCGCGACAAAGAGGCCCTTTCGAGGCATCTGGAGTCCAAAGGAGCCGGGAAGGTCCTGCTCACCGCACCGGGCAAGGAAGTCCCCAATATCGTGCATGGGGTAAACCACAAAAACTTTGACCCGGACAAGACCAAAATCTATTCCGCTGCTTCCTGCACCACCAATGCCATTACACCTATCCTGAAAGTAATCGAAGATTCGCTTGGCATACGAAAAGGGCATTTGGAGACCATCCACGCCTACACCAACGACCAGAACTTGGTGGACAATATGCACAGCAAATACCGTAGGGGCCGTGCCGCTGCACTCAATATGGTGATCACGGAAACCGGTGCCGGTCCTGCCGTGGCAAAGGCATTGCCCTCATTGAAAGGCAAGTTGACTTCAAATGCGATCAGGGTGCCCGTACCCAATGGCTCCTTGGCCATTCTCCATTTGGAGGTCAAGAACAAGACCACTGCGGAAAGCATCAATACCATCCTGAAAAAGTATGCCCTCGAAGGGGATTTGGTGGAACAGATCAAATATTCCCTGAGCAATGAGTTGGTGTCCTCTGATATTGTGGGCACCTCCGCCCCATCCATCTATGACAGCAAGGCGACCATAGTTTCCGCCGATGGAAAAAGTGTGGTGCTGTATGTGTGGTATGACAATGAGTATGGGTATTCCCACCAAGTGATCCGGCTTGCAAAATATATTGCCAAAGTAAGGCGTTATACGTATTATTAATGATTGCACACAGGTGTAGATACGTCCGGTAAACAGGTTTTTCTTTTGATTTTTGGTTTATTGGTGTAATTTCGCCCTACCCTTAATCTAAATTTAATACGAGAACACTATTGACCATGAAGCATTTACGAGTTTTATTGATTCTAGCCTTACTGATCCCACTTTTTTCAACATATGCCCAAGAGGAGGAGGCTGTAACCGAGGAGGACAGCTCCCTAAAGGGGCAATTCGAGGAATTGGAACGCAAATCGGGAAATTACAGGGCCAATGGCATCCAATATGAAGTCATCAAGCTCTCGGACCTTTATAAGGTGAAGAACAATATTTTTGATTCCATCAACACCTCCAGCAAAACCATAAAAGATCTTTCGGCCACCATAACCTCCAATGAGGCCGAAATAGAAAACCTCAACACGAAACTTCGCGAAACCACGGATAAACTGAACTCTGTCACCGAAGAAAAGGACAGTATTTCCTTCTTTGGCATCCTCATCGGGAAAGGGACCTATAATTTTATCCTCTGGTCCATCATCTTTGGATTATTGTTGCTGCTTCTGTTCTTCATTTATCGATTTAGGAACAGCAACTTCTTGACCCAACAGGCCAAATCAGCGCTGGCCGATCTGGAAGAAGAATATGAAACCCACAGAAGAAAGGCCCTGGAACGCGAGCAAAAAATAAGCAGGCAACTGCAGGACGAACTGAACAAGCAGAAAAAATGACCCGAAGGCTTCCCAAAAGGAAGCCTTTTCTTTTGCAGCCCCCCAAAGTTTATATCAGCTTTCACTACTTTTGGGCCGATAATCCCTAACATCCCTTATTCATGCGGATAGACATCATAACCGTACTGCCCGAGTTGTTAATAAGCCCATTTGAAGCCTCTATCCTGAAAAGAGCCATAGAAAAGGGGTTGGTGGAGATACACCTCCATAATTTGAGGGACTATGCCACCAACAAGTACAAACAGGTGGACGATTACCAGTTCGGGGGCGGCGCAGGCATGGTGATGATGGTGGAACCCATTGACAAATGCATTTCAGGGTTAAAGGCCGAACGCGATTATGACGAGGTCATCTACATGACCCCGGACGGGAAAACCCTGAACCAGGGCATGGCCAATGAACTGTCCCTAAAGAAAAACCTGATCATACTCTGCGGCCATTACAAAGGTGTTGACCAAAGGGTGCGTGACCTATTCGTGACCCGCGAAATCTCCATTGGCGACTATGTCCTTTCCGGGGGCGAACTGGCCGCTGCCATCGTCTGTGATGCGGTGATCCGGCTTTTACCGGGAGTTTTGAACGACGAGACCTCTGCCCTAACGGATACCTTTCAGGACAATCTGTTGGCTCCTCCCGTTTATACACGCCCTGCCGAGTACAAAGGACTGGAAGTACCCAAGATCTTGTTGAGCGGAAACCTTCCCAAAATTGAAAAATGGCGGGAGGAAAAGGCACTGGAACGAACAAAGAAAAGAAGACCTGATTTATTGGAATAAAAAATGGAAAATTTGGAAATCTACTATATGGCAGGAAATGCAATCGGCACTATTGGGCAACTCGCGCTCCTTATCGCTTGTGCGGTATTGATCTATAAACAGCGGAGCATTGGCACATGGCTGATGCTGTTGGGCAGCTTGTTATCCATCGTCTTTTCCGTGGGCCGTGTGGCATGGACCGCCTTTGCCTCTATCAAAAATCCGGAATCCTATGCACAAACCATGGCAGTCCTGAACATTTTTGTCCAATTCCCATACCTTTTGTTCGTATTGGGACTGTTGCTGTTCGCAATCAAGCATACAAAAGCGAGGAGCAATCAGTCTGTTCCTTGAGATAAAAAGTAAAAAACCACTTGTTCTTAATAAATATTAGATTATTTTTGCAATCTCAAAATCAACCTCTGACGAAATACGTGAAAGTTGGTCTTGGTAAACGTTAAAAAAATATACCATGGAATCCTTAGTAAAATTTGTTGAAGACGAATTTGTTCCAAAAAAAGATTTTCCAAAATTTTCATCCGGTGACACCATCACTGTGTATTATGAGATCAAGGAAGGTGAAAAGACCCGTACCCAGTTCTTCAAAGGAGTTGTGATCCAAAGAAGGGGAAGCGGCGCAACCGAAACCTTCACCATCCGTAAAATGTCAGGTACTGTAGGTGTGGAAAGAATTTTCCCCATCAACATGCCCGCATTGCAGAAAATCGAGGTAAACAAAAAAGGTAAAGTACGCAGATCCAGAATCTTCTACTTTAGAGGTCTTACCGGCAAAAAGGCCCGTATCAAGGAAGTTAGGGGCTAATCCATTGTCCCCAAAAAAGAAAGAGCACCCCAAAAAGGTGCTTTTTTTATGAACAATTGTTGATAACCTTGGTTCATACGTTGTTGATTTTTAATCGGTTATAAAATTTGATTATCCCAAGGTTTGTTATACTTTAGTACAAGAGATATGAAAATGATACCATTCAGGATCGTATCTCGATTTTAAAGCTGACGTTCTTTAAAAACCGAGGATTCCCCTTTTAATTGGTAACACTACTGATCACAAAAGGAATTTCAAATTGGGACAGGTTTAGGCAGGTCTCGAAGAGAAATAATGAATTTTATGTGCGGACGGGAGAGCAATTTCCCCTCTTGATAAGATTTAGGGAATACGGTACACTTTGCATGATGGAGTTTAGTTGAAAAATTAAAAACACGCGCAGAGGAAACGTTAAAGATCAGTGGAAGCAATCCAAGATTGCAGGTTTTGCAGCAATGCAGGACAATCCAAGATTCTTTTCTGAAAGCCATATCTATGTTCAGGCACAGATATGGCTTTCGTTTTTTTCACGCATCCGCTTCTCCCTGTTAGTTTTATTGCCTGTTCAACATACATAAAATTGTATATTTGCAACCGCTCAAACATTATACATATAAATGGCTAAAATCTATTACACCAAAACCGATGAGGCACCTGCCCTGGCAACCTTATCTTTCCTACCCATTGTAAAATCCTTTACCGAAACTGCCAACATCACCATAGAGACCAAGGACATCTCCTTGGCCGGCAGGATCTGCGCCATGTTTCCCGAGTATTTGGAAAAGGACCAACAAATACCTGACGATCTTGCCATTTTGGGTGAACTGGCCAAAACGCCTGAGGCCAACATCATCAAATTGCCCAATATAAGTGCCTCCATCCCACAGTTGAAAGAGGCCATTGAAGAGCTACAAAAAAAGGGGTACAAGCTCCCCAACTACCCCGATGAGCCCAAAACTGATGAAGAAAAGACCATCAAGGCCAAATATGACAAAATCAAAGGCAGCGCGGTAAACCCTGTGCTCCGGGAAGGAAACTCGGACAGAAGAGCCCCAAAAGCCGTAAAAAACTACGCCAAAAAACACCCCCACAGCATGGGTGAATGGTCGTCAGACTCGAAGACCCATGTGGCCAGCATGACCCACGGGGATTTCAAATCCAATGAAAAATCGATCACCATGGCCAATGCGGACGATATCCGTATTGAACTGGTGGGGAACAATGGGGAGACCCTTATCCTAAAGGATAAAGTGGCCCTTCAAAAAGAGGAGGTCATAGATGCCACTGTTATGAGCAAAAAGGCACTGGTCGATTTCCTTACCAAAGAGATTGCAGATGCCCGCAAGGAAGGTCTATTGCTTTCCCTACACTTTAAAGCGACCATGATGAAGGTTTCAGACCCCATCATTTTTGGCCATGCCCTAAAAGTATATTTTGCCGAGCTCTTCCAAACGTATGGGGAAACTTTTGAAAAATTAGGCATTGACCCCAATGACGGCCTGGAAACCTTATTGGACAAAATTGGTCAGCTGCCAGCCGACCAGCACAAAGAAATTCAGGAGGCCATTGCCAAGAGCATTGAAAACGGCCCTGATCTGGCAATGGTGAATTCGGACAAGGGAATCACCAACCTGCACGTGCCCAGCGATGTCATCATCGACGCCTCCATGCCCGCCATGATCCGTAGCTCAGGTAAAATGTGGGACAAGAACGGTAAATTGAAAGACACCAAGGCCATTATCCCCGATAGTAGTTACTCGGACATATACCAAGCCACCATAGATTTTTGCAAAGAACACGGTGCTTTTGACCCGACCACAATGGGAACCGTTCCCAACGTGGGACTGATGGCCCAAAAAGCAGAGGAATATGGTTCGCATGACAAGACCTTCGAGATCCCAAAGGCGGGAACTGCAAGGGTGGTGAGCATTTCCACTGGAAAAACCTTGATGGAACATCCAGTGGAGCAAGGTGATATCTGGAGAATGTGCCAAGTAAAGGATGCTCCCGTCCAAGATTGGGTGAAATTGGCCGTTTCTAGGGCAAGGGCGAGCGATACCCCGGCCGTTTTCTGGTTGGACAAGGACAGGGCGCACGATGCGGAATTGATCAAAAAAGTAAATCGATACCTCAAAGACCATGATACGGATGGTCTTGACATAAGAATCCTTTCGCCATTGGAAGCCACCAAGTTCACCCTAAAGCGTATAAAGGAGGGCAAGGACACCATCTCGGTTTCCGGAAACGTGTTGAGGGATTACCTTACCGACCTCTTCCCTATTCTTGAAGTGGGCACCAGTGCAAAAATGCTGTCCATCGTACCCCTTATGAACGGTGGTGGATTGTTCGAGACAGGTGCTGGAGGTTCTGCGCCCAAGCATGTGGAGCAATTCCTCGAAGAAGGCCACTTGAGATGGGATTCTTTGGGAGAATTCCTGGCACTGGCCGTATCCTTGGAGTTCTATGGTGAAAAGAACAACAACAAAAAGGCCCAAGTGATTGCGGATGCCCTGGACAAGGCCACCGAGAAATTCTTGGAAAATGACAAATCCCCATCAAGAAAGGTCAACGAACTGGACACAAGGGGCAGTCACTTCTATTTGGCACTCTATTGGGCAGAACAGTTGGCCAACCAAAATGAGGATGGCGAACTGAAAGCAACCTTCAGCAAGGTTTATGGGGACTTATCTTCCAACGAGGCAAAAATTGCCCAAGAACTGATAGATGCCCAAGGAGCACCTGTAAATATTGGAGGCTATTACCTTCCAGATGCGGAGATGGCATCAAACGCCATGAGACCTAGTACAACATTGAACAACATATTGGGTTCCATCGCATAGCATACATTAAGTCGAGAACTTAAACTTAAGGCGCAATTCTGAAAATGGTCAGGATTGCGCTTTTTTTATTCAAAATTGATGCGGAGTGTGTATTTTTAGGGGAAAACCCTGTTCAATGTCCAAAAGACTTTTGGCTATTTCGGCCATCCTACTCCTCCAACACGTTTGGATCCAAGCCCAACAAAGATTCACCCTTAGCGGCACCGTTTCCGAAGCCAGCAGTAATGAAACCCTGATCGGTGTCACCATTGCTTTCCCGGAATTGGGCACAGGGACCACGACCAACGAGTATGGCTTTTACTCCATTACCCTTCCAAAAGGCGAGTACAGAATCATGGTCAGCTATTTGGGATTCCAAGATGTGATGGAAAATGTGAACTTGGACCGAAACATCAAGAAGGACTTTTATTTGGCCGAAGAGGCCGAGGAACTGGATGAGGTTGTGGTCACGGATGATGTGGAACGATTGGATATCCGAAAGCCCCAGATGAGCGTGAACACACTGACCACACAGACCATCAAACAGATTCCCGTGGTGCTCGGAGAGGCCGACGTCATTAAATCGCTATTGTTGTTGCCCGGGGTTTCCAATGCCGGGGAAGCCTCATCGGGATTCAACGTCAGGGGCGGTGCAGCGGACCAAAACCTGATTCTTTTGGACGAGGCCACAGTGTTCAATTCCTCACATTTGTTCGGTTTTTTTTCTGTGTTCAATCCAGATGCCATAAAGGACGTGAAATTGTTCAAAGGAGGTATCCCTGCCAGATACGGCGGAAGGGTATCCTCAGTTCTGGAGATTTTCCAAAAGGAAGGGAACAGCAAGGATTTCAAGGTAAATGGCGGGATTGGTGCCGTGGCCAGCAGATTGCTATTGGAAGGACCCATCATCAAGGACAGGACCGCTTTTCTTGTCGGTGGAAGGGCCTCGTACGCACATTTGTTCCTTCCGCTTTTTGATGTGGACAACAAGGCCTATTTCTACGATTTGAACACGAAGATCAACCATAAGATCAATGACAATAATAACATCTACCTCTCAGGTTACTTCGGAAGGGATCTTTTTAGCATCGGTGATCGTTTTGTGAACACCTATGGCAATGCCGTCGGAAACTTTAGGTGGAACCATCTGTTTTCGGAAAAACTCTTTTCCAACCTTTCGCTCATCTATTCAGATTATTATTATGGGTTAGAACTTGATTTTGTGGGATTTGAATGGAATTCCGGCATCCAAAACTTCAACCTCAAGTACGACCTGAAACACTACCTCAATGATAAGGTACAAATGAACTATGGATTCCAAAACATCTATTACGTCTTCAATCCGGGCGAAATAACCCCTAATAGTGCAGACTCTGGTATTGTTGAGGAGCAATTGACCAAAAAATACGCCAACGAAAGTGCCATCTATATTGATGTGGAACACGATGTGACCGAAAACCTGAGCATCGAGTATGGGCTTCGGGCAAGCCAATTCAACCGATTGGGCCAGGATGAGTTCTATGTGTACCGGAACAACAACCCTGTGGAATTTGACCCCTTCACCCTGGTCTATCGCGAAGCGGAACCCATCGATTCCATCAACCCTGGAAGGTCTGGCACCTTGAAAAAATTCTTCAACTTGGAGCCCAGAGTGTCCATATCCTATAATTTCAAGGAAAAAAATGCCATCAAGGCAAGCTATACACGCCTGTCCCAATACCTGCACCTCCTGTCCAACACCAGCTCCCCTACTCCCTTGGATGTATGGACCCCGAGCGGTCCCTTTGTGAAGCCCCAATTGCTGGACCAATATGCCATCGGGTATTTCAGGGACATCAAGGGCGGGGAATACACGTTCGAAACAGAGGCCTTTTTCAAGGACATCCAAAATAGGATCGATTATATCGATGGGGCCAATCTCATCGCCAACAATGCGATAGAACAAGTGATCCTCAACGGACAGGCCCGCGCCTATGGTCTGGAAATACTCTTTAGGAAAAATGAGGGAAGGTTCACGGGCTGGTTGGCCTATACCCTTTCCAAATCGGAACAACGGACCCCGGGAAGGGATTTGGATTTTGACACGGGCCGATCCAATCTTGAAACGGGCATCAATCTTGGGCAATGGTACAATACCCCATATGACAAAACCCACGACATTTCCCTCTTTGGCAGCTTTGACCTGAATGATAAATGGAACTTCAATGCCAATTTCATCTATCAAACAGGACAGCCCACCAACTATCCCATTGGCCAATTTGAATTTGAAGGGATCACCGTGCCCTATTACGGCCTACGGAACAAGGAAAGATTGCCCGACTATCACCGACTGGACATTTCGGCCATACTGACCCCTAGGAAGAATAGGTCAAGAAAAGTACAGGCCGAATGGGTTTTCAGCATCTACAACCTGTACAGCAGAAAGAATGCGGCCTCCATCATCTTTAGGGAGAATGAGGACACTGGGCGGAACGAGGCCCTGCGTACCTCCATATTCGGCATCATCCCATCTGTGACCTACAACTTTAAATTTTAGCACCATGAAAAACGGAATTCTATATACCATCGGACTTGTATTGCTCTTCGCTTGCGAAGATGTTGTGGATGTCGATTTGCCCGAAGTGGAAGCCAAACTCATTGTTGATGGCCTTTTGCGGGTGGATAAAGGCCAGGAATTTTTGAACGTGGAGATCCGAATGAGGGAAACCACCAATTATTTTGATGAGAACGAGCCCACCCAAGTGGAAAATGCAGTGATCACCTACGGCAAACCCCTGAACGGCGATATTTTTGAAAGTTTGGCCTTCTGCTCCCTAGCCGAAAAAGAGCCGGGAAGCGGCATTTATATCCCGGACCCCAACTTTTCATCGGACCAACGTATCCGGACCTCCTTTGTGGAACCGGGAATGGTCTTTATCCTCGAATTGACCCATAAAGGCAAAACCTACTATGCACAGACCGAATATGTCCCGACTGTCCCAATAGATAATTTGGAGCAAGGGGACGACACTCTTTTTGACGAAGAGGAGACCGAGGTAATCGTAACTTTTACGGACGATCCCGATCGCGACGATTTCTATGTGTTCGATTTCGGTTTTGGAGAGTTCCTGACCGTGGAGGATCAATTCTTTCAGGGTCAAGAATTTGAGTTCTCCTATTTTTATGACGATAGCCTCAATACGGGACAGGATATCACAGTGAGCATTTTGGGGGCCACCCAGGATTTTTACAATTATATGGACTTGGTCATCGAACAGACCTCTAACAATGGGGGAGTTTTTCAGACTCCTGTGGCGACTGTTAGGGGCAATGTGTTTGATATCACAGGTTTGGACAATATCGACATTTTTGACAATGTAGAGCGGCCCAATGACTATGCCCTAGGTTATTTTGCAGTGGTTCAGACCTATTCCCAAACCATCACCATCGAATAGGTTATAAGATAAAATAGAGCAGCAGAACCATCAAAATACCAGTAACCCCTTGCAGCAAGGTCCCCAGTGTATGGCCCCGCAAAGCGGTCTTTACATTGATGTTGGAAAATTGGGACACCACCCAAAAATAACTGTCGTTGATATGGGACACCGTCATGGCCCCAGCTCCTACGGCCAATACGGCTAAAGCCTTGTCCGTAAGGGAGAGCAGCCCAAAAGTTTCCAATAAGGGGGCAATGATGGCGGAAGTGGTGATGATGGCCACCGTGGAAGAACCTTGTGCCGTCTTGAGAACGGCCGCGATCGCAAAAGCGATCAACAAGCCCCCTGCTCCCGTACTGGACTCCAAATTGATGATGGACGCAATGTCAACGGTCCGCAATATGGCCCCAAAAGCACCTCCCGCACCCGTGATCAATACAATCGCCCCAGCCTGTTTGAAGGCTTCGGACACCCATTCCTCTTTTTCCTTTGATGGTGCTTTTCTACCCAAAGAAAAAGCAAAAAATACCCCAATGAGTAAAGCTATTATCGGACTGCCCAAAAAATCGAGCACTCCAAAAACCCAACCCTTACCCAAAGGGTAAGACGGATAATTGGCCACAGACTTCAATGCAATCAAGATAATTGGGGCCATCAACGGCAAAAATGCCTGAAAAGGCTTTACATTAGATGGCATTTCCTCTTTTTCTTCCAGTTTTTCTGCACCATCTTCTTCCTCAAGGGATCTGCCGATAAACCTCGCCCAAAAATAACCTGTCAAGGAGACGGGCAAGGAGACCAAAAGCCCCAACACGAGTACCAATCCCAAATCAGCCTCCAAAATCGCCGCTGCCGCCAAAGGCCCGGGAGTGGGTGGCACAAAAACATGCGCAGCATACAATCCGGTGGCCAATGCAATGGCAAAGACCAATACGGGAATACCTGTTCGCTTGCTGATGGCCTTGTTCAGGGAAGAAAGGATGATAAACCCCGAATCGCAAAAAACGGGGATGGAAATGACATATCCTGCCAAGTTGATGGCCAACGGCGATCGCTTCAACCCTATCAAACCCAAAATACTGTTGGCCAATACCCGAGTGGCCCCGGTCTTTTCCAGATAAATCCCGATGACCGTTCCAAAGGCGATGACCAAGCCAATCCCAGAGAGTGTCTTGCCGAACCCCTCCCCGATGGTCTCCATGATGCGTTGGGGAGACAATCCCAAAAGAAAACCTGAGATTACCGCAGCTATGGTCAGGGAAAAAATGGGATGCATCTTGAATTTGACCGTAGCGATGATGATAAAGAGCACCACCGCTCCCAGAACAAGTATTTCCATGGTTAATTTTTGTGCATTACCCTCTAAATATAAGCCATTATTGCTACTTTGGTCCCATGAGGCACACCGACAAGGAACTTTTGGTAAAAGGATTGAAATCGTTTGGCTATACGGTCCTGGCCATGTTCGCTGGGCCACTTCTGATCTATCAAGCATTTAAAAATCAAGACCACCCATTTTTTTGGCCCGTTTTGATTGTAGGCATCATCTGTGCCGGAACTGCCATTTATCTGGGGTTCCGTTCCGTCAACATTGTCATGGATGCGGTTTTTGGGAAAAAGACCAAAGATTAGTCCTTGGGGTCGGGAGGACGATTCTTCCACTTGTTGGTCAATTGGGCATAATCGTAGTCCAAAACCGATTTTTGGCGTTCCAACTGATTGGCCACAAAAGCACGTTGCAAAATATCCTCAATGAGATAGTCCTCATGCACCAACTCCGGATGGAATTCTTCTTTCAGACTGATCTTGAACATGCTGGCCGTGGTATTGTACCAAAAGGCACGCCATCCACTACGCAGTTCCTTTACCAGGTCAAAGGCCGTGGTCCCCGTTTGGCGATGGATCAACTTGACCAAGATTTGGCCCTCGGTGCGGGTAAGTTTCTTCAATTCCTCTGAAAATTCACCTTCGATGTATTTCTGTACCTTTTTGGTATATTTTCTTTGATGCCGCTTCTTTTTGATATGCTTCAGGCTGTCGTTGAGTTCCACCAAACGCTCCGCGGCCAATTTGGCATAGGGATAGACTTTCAGTGTCTTTCTGCGCAAGATCAAATAGCGTAGGCGCTCCTTTCGATCTGCAAAGTCAAGGTCGCCGAAAATATAGACCTCGTCCAGTTCTATGGAGCTGAGCAGCACAGAATCCCCTTCAAACCGAACATAATAATCCTCAATGGAATCCTTCGGGTACAACAACGAATCCTTTTCGGATTCCTGGGAAAATCCAAGGGTGCATAGCACGAGAAAAACGACAAGAAAACTATTGCGCATCATTCGGTCAAATTCTCAAAAGTCCTGCCAAAATTAAGGATAAAGGTATGATTAGGCCATTGATGTACTCCAAACTTTAACAAAAAGTAATATCTCTTTCAAATACCAAAAGCCAAATTCCAATAACCAATAACTGAACAACCTAATAACTAAGTAAGGAGTGTGCAGTATACAGTAGTTTCATGCTTTGGGTTTCAAGTTTAAGCAACAAACCACAATAACCTAGTAACAAAATAACCGAATAACTTAGTAGGAAGTATGCAGTTGATAATAACTCATCCGCGACCAAACCACCGAATAACCCAGCAACCAATAACAAACGAAGCCAGAAGGTTTTCAAAATAACACTGAATATTCTTAAGTTTGTGGACTAAACGAAATACATGGCCACAACGAAAATCATCAATAAAAAGTCTCTTGAATTTTTAGAAAAATACCTGAACAATCCCTCGCCTACGGGCTACGAATGGGAAGGCCAAAAAATCTGGATGGACTACCTCAAACCCTATGTGGACGAATTTATCACGGATACCTACGGAACGGCCGTGGCCGTCATCAACCCAAAGGCAAAATACCGGGTGGTGATCGAGGGACATTCGGATGAGATTTCCTGGTACGTCAACTACATTACCGACAACGGATTGCTGTATGTGATCCGAAATGGGGGGAGCGATCACCAGATCGCCCCATCAAAATGGGTGGACATCCACACCAAGAACGGTGTGGTGAAAGGGGTCTTTGGCTGGCCAGCCATCCACACCCGTGATCGTGCGAAGGAAGAACCGCCAAAATTGGAGAACATTTTTATCGACATAGGTGCCAAGGACAAGGCCGAGGTGGAGAAAATGGGCGTGCATGTGGGCTGCGTGATCACCTACCCCGACCAGTTCCAGATATTGAACAAGGACAAGTTTGTGTGCCGTGCGCTGGACAACCGTGTAGGTGGCTTTATGATTGCTGAAGTGGCCCGTCTGTTGCACGAAAACAAGAAAAAATTGCCCTTTGGCCTCTATGTGACCAACTCTGTACAGGAAGAGATCGGTCTTCGTGGGGCAGAGATGATCACCCAGACCATAAAGCCCAACGTGGCCATTGTCACCGATGTGTGCCATGACACCACTACGCCCATGATCGACAAAAAGAAAGAGGGTGAGATCTTGATAGGGTCCGGACCTGTGGTTTCTTATGCTCCAGCCGTGCAGAACAAGCTCAGGGAACGCATCATCGAAACGGCCGAAGGTAAAAAAATCCCGTTCCAGCGATTGGCGGCCTCAAGATACACAGGAACAGACACAGACGCCTTTGCCTATAGCAACGGTGGCGTGGCCTCTGCCCTGATATCGCTCCCATTGCGCTATATGCACACTACGGTGGAGACCGTGCACAAGGACGATGTGGAAAATGTGATCCGATTGATCTACGAAACCTTGTTGACCATCAAAGAGGGAGAGACATTTAGTTATTTTGATTAACTAATTGGTCATACTGAGCAAAGTGAAGAATCTGATGCCTTAATCAGATTCTTCAGCAGTCAAACTCCTTCAGAATGACATTTGAGAACTATATCTCCACTTGCCTACGTTCGATAAGACAATTTCTTATCTTTATGAACCTATGGACGAGTTGGTAGATATTTTGGATGAGCAGGGCAACCCGACCGGACAATCCTGTTTGAAGTCGGAAGCGCACCGAAAGGGGCTTTGGCATCCCACCATCCATGTTTGGCTCTACAATAAAGACGGAAAGGTACTGATCCAACAACGTGGAAAGCACAAAGATACGCACCCCCTACTTTGGGATGTGTCGGTGGCCGGCCATGTGGCATCTGGGGAAAACATCCCGCTTGCCGCGGTCAGGGAAGTACAAGAGGAAGTGGGACTCACCATTTCCGAAGCGGACTTGGAGCCCATTGGTACTTTTAAGGCCATCCATAAGATTTCCGAGGATTTCATCGATGCAGAGCTCCATCACCTCTTTTTATGTGAGCTGAAAGTTCCCCTAACCGGACTGACCAAACAGGAAAGCGAAGTGGATGCCCTGGAATTGATCCCGCTCTTCCGATTTGCCGAAGAAACTTGGGGACTGGCCAATACGGCCAAATATGTGCCCCACGGCCCCACCTACTACAAAACCATCGTAAAGGAGATTAAAAGTCGGATTTGACAGCTTCTGCGAATTGTGCAAAAGCATCCAGACCATAGGCTTTCTGGTCGCCCGTTTTCATGTTCTTGGCCACAAATTTGCCTTCGGCAAGTTCCTGTTCGCCCAAAAGGACCACATAGGGAACTCCACGCTTATCAGCATATTTGAACTGTTTTTGCATTTTGGCATCCATGGGGTACAGATCGGCCCTTAATCCCAATTGGCGCAAAGAGGACACCAATTTGAGGGAGGCCAAACCTTCCTGCTTTCCAAAGTTGAGACAGAGCACGTCCAACGAAGTGTCCAGACTGTCTGGGAAAAGGCCCAATTCTTCCAAAACGAGATAGATGCGGTCCAACCCGAAGGAAATACCCACACCACTAATGTCCGGCCCATTAAAAATACTCGTAAGGTTGTCGTAGCGACCTCCACCTCCAATGGAACCCATGCTCACGCCATCGGGAGCGGCTACTTCAAAAATAGCTCCCGTGTAGTAGTTGAGCCCACGCGCCAAGGTCACGTCCAATTGCAATTGAGCAGACTGTAGCCCGATCATCCCCACGGTGGAAATGATCTCTTCAAGTTCCGCAACCCCGAGCATGCCTACTTCAGAGTTGGCAAGCAAGGTTTTTAGTTGCTCCAGTTGTTCCGAAGCGGAGCCTGTCATCTCGAACAAGGGCTGCGCTTTGGCTATGGCATTTTCAGAAATGCCCTTTTCCATCATTTCGGCCTTGACCTTCTCCTCTCCTATCTTGTCCAATTTATCAAGGGCCACGGTAAAATCGACCAACAGATGCTTGGCCCCGATCACTTCGGCGATTCCTGACAGGATTTTGCGGTTGTTGATCTTGATGGTGGTGCCTTTCAACCCCAAATCGGTGAAAACGGCATCGTAGAGTTGTACAAATTCCGCTTCCTGCAACAGGGAATTGGCCCCTACCACATCCGCATCGCACTGGTAAAACTCACGAAAACGGCCTTTTTGGGGCCTATCGGCACGCCAAACGGGCTGAATCTGGTATCTTTTAAAAGGAAAATCTATTTCGTTCTGGTGCATCACCACATAGCGGGCAAAAGGCACGGTAAGGTCATAACGAAGGGCTTTTTCGGAGATATATTCCGTCAAATATTTGTACTCTAAATCATAATAAAAGCTTCCAAAAATCTGAAAAATATACTCATCAAGATCATCTTCGTTTTTTTCGATGAATGAGTCCTGTAACTCATCAGTTTGTACTGTATGTTGAATTAAAAAATTCCAAATATCACTTACCAAATCATCTAAGGAAATTTTGCTGCCTAAGTTTTTTATTTCTTTATCACTCTTTAAATGATCTTTAAAATCATTAAAAAACTGGGATTTATATTGTTCTAAATCTGATATTGATGCTTCATTCTCATTTAAGTATACCACGGCTGAATGGTGGTAAATAACAGCTGATTTTATTGTTTGAATTATGAGTGAATTAAACTTATCCAGAAATTCCCCAGAATTCAAAATCTTAAAAATCAATCGGTCGCCTTCTTCCCCATATTTGCCCATCAAGGTGTCCGAATTTTCAAAAGATGGGGTCTCTATCGGCATGAAACCAAACGTTTCAAAATGTTTTTTGATGTTTTGGATGATATAGTTGCGCTTAGCGACCTCCGCTGGTGAAAAATCCCGGGTCCCTTTGGGTATGGATGGTTTCTGTGCCATGTGGTTTTTAAAATTCTGGTGCAAATATACGTTTTAGGTTGAAGAACTCAGTACGCAGGAAGCAGTGGGCGGTCAGAGGTTTCGGGTTTCGGGTTTCAGGTTTCAAGAACATATCCCAAAATTCCAATAACCTAGTAACACAATAACCCAGTATGCAGTCGGCAGTAAATCAGTAACCAATCTCTGTCTATCTTCTATTTTCTATGCTCTATTTTCTCTTTTCTACATTCCAACAAAACCTTGAACTTGTTTCTTGGTCTTGAACTTTTTATAGATCACTCCATAATCTGCTCAAACCATTGGTAGAGCTCACCTTTGGTGATGACGGCACCTTGTTTCAAAAGTTCGAACTTGTCCACGTTCTTGTCCTCGCCATAGGCTTTGGATGCGGTGAGGTATTCCACAAAATCGGACTGGAAATTTCGCTTGAACCAACCAAATCCTTCATTGGTCCGCAAATCGATCTCAGGGTTCAAGATCTTTACGGAAAGAAGTTTCATTTCCTTTTCCGTGAGATGGAACAGGTGCATGTGACGTTCGGAAATGTTCTCCAAGTATTCCACTTTGGACAACACCCCTTCCCAGATCAGGTCACTGAACACATCGATCTCCTCTTCGGCCACCTCTGGCTTATCCGCTTTGAGGGTTGCCCATTCTTCGGCGGTGATGGACTGGGTGGCCAAAAAGTTGATGAACTCCGGGTGCAGTTCCTCCAATTGTTCCTTGGTCAATCGTTTGTACTTCATGGTGCAAAAATAAAAAAGACTGGTTTTTGATGTCCCAAAAAACGGGAACAAAAAAAGGGCCATGCAAGCACGGCCCTCAAAAATCATATCACATTTGATCGTTAGTTCGCCTCGGCGATCACTTCAAAAGGGAATTCCAATACAACTTCCCTGTGAAGTCTGATGACCGCCTCATAAGGACCTGTCCTTTTGATGGCTCCACCTTTGATGTTGATGAATTTTCTATCGATCTGGTGTCCTTCCTTGTCCAAAGCGGCGGCAAGGTCAATATTGGTCACCGACCCGAACAATTTGTCACCAGCACCTGCCTTGGCAGCGATACGGATCTCCAATTGTTTTAGGGCTTCAGCAATCTTGTTGGCCTCATCAACGATTTTCTTCTCTTTGTGGGCCCTTTGCTTAAGGTTCTCGGCCAAAACTTTTTTGGCAGATGGCGTGGCCAATGTGGCCAAACCTTGTGGGATAAGGTAGTTTCTGCCGTAACCGTTCTTTACGGAAACGATATCATCCTTAAATCCCAAATCCTGTACATCTTCTCTTAGAATAAGTTCCATTCTTCGGTATTTTTTATTTCAACATATCGCCAACGTACGGCATTAACGCAAT
>JASBTQ010000015.1 GCA_030148335.1 Allomuricauda sp.
GTCTCCATAAACTTTATGGTCTTGATAATGGGTAATAATGCTTGAAATTTCTTTAATGGGTCCACAAAAGTCCATATCAATGCTGATTCCCTGAAAAAAGAATAAAATAGACATTGATATGGAAAAGAATATTTTCATAAATTTTGACAAAGATACAAATTAATCGATGCACAGGTTGTGCAAAAACTTGAAAGCAGGGATAAAAGGTTTCATGAAGCACTAAAAACTAGTTATTCTGCAGATCCATAAATCTTTTGAGGGCGAAATAGGCTTTCCATAGGATAGGTCATATATATATATTATATCGTAAGATATCAGACATAAAATTGAGTGCCAAGAAATATATTTATAATATGATTGCCAAAAATTTCAAATTGCAAATATAACAATGATTACGTGCGACTGGGTTACAAAAGAACTTCAAAAATAGGGTAAGGTTTCAAATAGTCACTAAAATTAATAAACTGAAAAGGCTGAACAATAAGACAATAAGATTTCTAATAATATTAAAATTCTCCGTGCTTCCATCTCTCACTTTATCCATCAATGGACTACAAATCGTGTGCCTTACAAAAGTTATTACAGATTTGTTTATTTTCCCTTTGTTCTTTTTTGATGTTATTTTAAACAGAACTAGGTTTAATTCAATTCCCGCCTCGCCTTCTGATGCCCCTTCAAGGGTTATTGTTCCACTTGTAAAAGGAGGTAGACAGTCGTCCAAGTCCTTTTCGCTTGGGTAAACCGCCCTACGGATATCCTCTACAAGCAAACGTAATGGTTCGCTATTTTTCCTGAGTTCGCGAAGTCTTTCTTCTTCTGTAAACCGTCCATATTGAGCTGAAATTGGTACTGAAAAAAAGCAAAAAATGAGAAATAAGAGTGGAACGTGGCTTTCATATTCGGTAATTTTTAAATATTCAAAAAATTAGGGAAGCCAATTTTAGGGTAAGAAATACACACACCTCATTTTGAGTGGCTTTTAAAATGGGGGAGTTTTCCAATTTAGAAAATTTATTTGAGACCCCATTACAGGAAATCCACATAAAAACTGTGGTTTTCCCCTGTGTATATTTGCAAATGAATGCCCCGCATTACTTCAATCTCTTTGAAATTTTGATTATCATTGGTGAGAATAAAGTAATCACTCATTAGAATTACCTCTCGAAATCGAACTAATATCGAACTAATAAAAATATAATTAAATACAGTTAAATCAATATCAGTTATTTAATATAAAATAGACGATATACAGAACGTGTACCACACCATGGCGGAATAAGTCGGTTCCGTCCTTGTTTTGTGTATTCAGCAGTGTTTTAGCTGCAAAGGAGTCAGTTACTCGACAACGAAATGTTTCTTTAGAGAGACGGGTATTCCATTATAGGTGAATCCCTCCAAGGATATTTCATATTTGCCCTTTATATCAGAGCTGTAAAAAACCACTTCCTGTTCCTTTTCGCTTAAACCATATCTGGGCAACCAAAGCAATTGATATCTGAAATCCGGCAGTCTTCGATACACATTCTTCAACTCCCCTTCATAGGATTGATGGTAATAATTTTTATCCTCATTGGGTTTGAAAAGTTTATGGACCCCTACATCTTTTGAATAATAACTTTGATAATAATCGGAGTTAAAAGTGACCACATCCACTATGCCCTGAAAGGTCTTGTTGCCATAAAAATGATGGTCCCTTGAAATGGTTATGGATTTTACTTGGGCCGCAGACAAAGTCAGTAAACGTTCATGGTCCTGTAAGAGCAAGCCATCAACAAAAACCAGTGGCAACTCTCCGGACTCCATATAGGGGGCTATGGGCCTCACATGAAATTCCGGTTTACCTTTTCCATTTTCCTGTATCCAAACATGTTCTATTACCTCGACAAAGGTCTCCTTTATTGATGAAAATCGGGTATAGTCATCCAACACATAGGTCATGGTCCCGGTCCCATAAAACCTATCATTGGGTTTGCCTATCAGTATGGTATCAGGTCTACTGCTATAATAGGCGTTCTCAATTTGGTTATAAACACTACGCTCTTGGATGATGGCAGCCATTTCCTTGTTCAATTCGAAATTTTCGAACCGTAGTTGACCCAAATCCAATCCTTCTTCTTCGTCCAAGGCAATGCGATACCCCCCATCCTTTCCTGATATGGTTTGAAGATAGATATTTTCAGAACTGTAATCTTCTGCAACATTGATAAAAAACTGCCCTTCATCATTTGGTGTGGCCATTTTGAAGAGATAATCTTCCCCTGGGAAAGAAGCGCCAATTACCATATCCCCCTTTCCCATATCGCCAATTACCCGTCCAGTGAGCAATTCGCCCCTCATCTCCGGTAGTATGGATTGTCCATTTTTTTCCTTTGGCGGGTATTCCGTTATATATGTGAGGGTAGATTTCCTGTTCGCTTTTTCAAGTTCGTCCACTTTTTTGACCGAAATGGAATAATTCCCAAAACCTTCGGTTAGATGGGAAACCATCTTTAATGAAATAGGTTCCCTAGACACATAGGCCGTTTTTCCCAGTTCCATTTGCAGCGGCCCATTTTCAATAGAGGTGTTGGTCACAGCTTCGGTCCCAACACCGACGATGGTATCTTTTTCATTTTCAGACCTGAAAATAGCCTGATCGCTTGTGTAAGGATTAAGAATGGTTATATCTTCACTATAAAAATAATTCCTCCCATTGTTCAACATCCATTTTGTATAAGCCAATAACATATAGTTACCGGAAGGTATGCTGGAAGGTATAAAAAAATTACTGTCCCCAATGCCCTGCTCCAACTTTATCTTATGGTTCAAGACCACATTCTTGTCTTGATCCACCAATTTCACATAAGCTATTTTACTGACATCGCTCAATTGGCCCGTATTTTCCCTCAAACAATACAGAGTGTAATACATATACTCCCCAACAAATGCCATGGTCGTATTGGGATGCAAATATATCTGCTCCTGATAGGGGACCAATATGGCATTGCTTCCATTGTTCACCATAGTGTCCTGGGCGCTCATATGCAAAGCAATGAGATGGAAGGACATGGCAAGAAGTACAATTTTTCTTTTCATGATGACACTTTTAATCTTCGACCCAAAAATCCGGAACTTCGTTACTGCCCAAAACAGTACAATCACCACATATGGTGGGGACCATCAGATATGGTCCATATTCACTGAAATTGAGAGGGTTATTCGCGGTATCGTAATCTTCATAAAACTTAACAAGACCAAACTCTATGGAAGTGAGCAATGGAGATGCACCTCCCTCCACTATTGTCGGAGGTGAAACAAAGGAACAGTCACTTACAAAATCAGGCAGCCTTTCCCCTGGAAAAAAATCAACATAATCAAAGAACAGCCGCTGTTCCGAAACGGTACTTACTTGAAAAAAACCTATGGCATTTTCATCGTCTTCTGTTTCAGCATAGATATTTCCTTCCAAAGAGCCTGTCTGGAGTTGGGAAAAAAGACTTTCCGAGCCAGATAATTTTTCCAGTGTCTCATAGTATGCAAATGCCTCCCTGGTCTGCACATATTGCTTGACCAGAATACTGTAGCGATGGGACAGGATATAATTTTCCCTATTGATGAAGCGGACGGGAAATTTGCTGACACGATCTCCATCAAAGGCGGTGGTATTTTCTTGTATGATGGTGTTCGACTTTATGGTATTGAAACAGACCTGCTCCTCTTTTTCCCTCGCCCTTGTGCCAAATTCCGGATTGGGCAATCCAGAGATCACGTACACATCCGCAGGACCCCAAAAAGGCGCTATGATCTTATAAGTTTCCTCGTACTCATACCTATAGTACTTCGATGCTCCCGTAGGATCATAGCTATCTACATATATGAACATACCTTCTTCGGCCCCACCATCCTTAAAGCCTCTTTCCGCATACAAGTTGTCTATAGTGGCATTTGCCGGAACGGGTACTTGCTCCGAAATATAGGTTTTTCCACTTGGAGCTTCCACCCGTAATGAATAAGTCAATCCCGCTGTTGCCGCGAATGGAGCATTCGAGGCATATACACCCGTTTCCTCCTCGGTAAATCCATACACCCCTCCGTTGCTGTCCCTGACCGATACCCCGGCACCACTGACCCCTGACATCAAAACGGTGTCCAATGGAAAGGTCTGGGAGACCAAAATTCTTTGTGTTTCGTTCCTGTCCGTTATAGTACCTTCGATGACCACTGCACTTTTGAATTCGGCAGATTCAACCTCAAAAGGTTCCACACAGTTGATGGCCATCAGCAAACAACTACTGTAAAAAATATACTTTATCACCCCTATCCGTCTTTGCATGTAGGTCAAAATTTAAAATTATAGGTAATCGTTGGCACCGGTATTGAAAAAATGGAGCTCTGGTACGCCTTCAGTTCGCCATTTTCCGTCACAAAGAATACGGAGTACGGGTTGTTTCTCCCCAACACATTGTAAACGGATATGTTCCAAAAACTATGGGCGAATTTTTTCAGTTTATGATTGCCTTCAATATTAAAGCCCAAATCCAATCTATAATAATCGGGGATCCTGAACTCATTGCGATCGCTATAGACCACATATTCTGAATTGTTATAATTGTACCTTGCCACAGGATAGGTCACCGGCCTTCCCGTTTGATAGATGAAGTTGGCTGACAGACTGAACCTTTTTGTCAGTTTATAGTTCAGCACAGCGCTCAGGTCATGGGGCTTATCGTAATTGGTAGGAAAAAAGTCCCCATTGTTCACCCTTTCCTCCGCAAATTCGCTGTCCAGTTTCAAAAAGGAGCGAGCGTAGGTGTACCCCAACCAGCCGTTCAACCTTCCTGAGTTTTTGCGTACCAAAAATTCCAGACCATATGCCTTGCCTTCCCCTTGCAATGTTTCCGTTTCTATGGTCTCATTCAACAAAAGCTCGGAACCGACTTTAAAATCTAACAAGTTGTCCGACTCTTTGTAATACCCTTCCAAACTGATCTCGTACAAATTGCCGTCCAGATTTTTATAAAGCCCAAGGCCGACCTGACTTCCCTTTTGGGGCTTGATGTTGTTGTCCGACAGTTTCCAAGTGTCTATGGGACTAATGGTAGTGGTGTTGGACAATCTATGGATGTACTGATAGGTACTGTTGTAACTTGCTTTTATTGAAAAATTGTCACCCAACAAGTACCTTGCCGACAATCTTATCTCAGGGCCACCGTATGTTTCCACAATCTCATTGTTGCCATAGGAAACCGTTTCCTCCAAAGTCTCCTCATTCTTGGGCATATTTTCCTCGTAGATCCGTGCCTCTGCCTCCCCCAATGTGGCAAACATGGAATACCTGATCCCCGCATCTATGAGGAGTTTATCACTCACCTTGAAATTATCGGACAGGTAGAGTGCCGCCTCCAATGCCCTTTCCTTTGGAATGGTCTTAGGGGTGATCGCGGAACCGTTCCCTTTGGGTTCCAGATAACCGGGTTGAACATTATAGAGTTTGGCCGAAAGTCCATAATCGAACTTATGGACATCACTGTGTAGATAGGTAAACTTAAACTTGGCCTCGGTCTCATCCACAACAAAACCTAGCTCGAAATCAGTATCAGAGTTTCCTTCATAATCTATGTTGAACCTATAGTTGCTATTGGCCACGATCATGCTCCCACTATGTTTATCGTTGAACCGATGATCCCATTGCAATGAAAACAATCTATTGTTGTAGCCATAGATGGAATCCGAAGTGATGCTAAAAGCATCATTACTATAATATCCCATGCCCTTGATGGTGTTTTTATCGTCAATCTCATGGGTATATTTGACAATGGCATCGTAAAAGGAAGCTTCACTGTTCTGCAAGGATTCCTCCTTTAACGACCTCAAGATCCAACCTGAATACGTTCCCCTTCCGCCCAACAAAAGTCCTGACTTTCCTTTCACAATGGGAATCTCAAGGGCAACATTGCTGGTCACAGGGCCAATGGCCGCCTCTCCTGCTATCTTTTCATTATTGGCATCCTTGGAGGTGATATCAAAAACCGATGACAAACGTCCACCATATTCCGCAGGCATACCTCCCTTCAACACTTTAAGGTCTTTGGTAGTGAACGGGTTCAATGCTTGGAATATGCCAAAAAAATGGGAAGGGTTATAAATTACGGCATTGTCCAAGAGCATCAGGTTCTGGTCCGTGCTGCCACCCCGTACATTGAACCCCGCGGCACCTTCGCCAGCAGTGGAAATTCCCGGAAGCGTTGTGGCCACTTTAAGGACATCTCTTTCACCAAGTACCAACGGAATGTTCTTGGTCTCCTCGACTACAAGTTCGTTGCTCCCGGACAAGGCTTCCTCCACGTTCTTAGCTGCATCGGCCTCTACAATGACCTCGTCCAAAAACTCCACACTTTCATTGAGTTCAAAGTTCAATTCACCATCGTTGTAAACAATTATCCTCGTGCTGCTTGGCTCTATACCCAGGGAACTTGTTGTAAGAATACTGGTCCCCGCGGGCACCTGCAACTCGTAATACCCAGCATCATTGGTTGCGGTTCCCGTATTTTTTCCGTCCAAGATGATGGAGAGGTTTGCAATGGGTTGGTTCTGGCCTTTCAAGATGGCACGACCATTTATCTCATAACTTGTCCTGCTATCGGACAAATTCTCTTTCCCTATCCTTACCGTCCGTGCTATCGTTTTTTTATCGGATGCTTCAATATTGGAAAATACAGGATTGGTATAGACCCTAAAAGCCGGGGTGTCTGTAACCGAATCGGTTTGCTCCTTCCCGAAAAACCCTTCTGGCAGATCCCTGTAAATGATATTGTGGCGGGTCAGGATTATCCGTGTGTCATCAAGCTTGAAAAAATTCAGTTCGGTCTCGTTAAAGACAGTCTCCAATATTCCATCCAAAGGTTCCTCTTCGAATCTTCCCGAATAGGTAAGCCCTGAAAGCCATTTTTCATCATAATAAAACATGACATTTGTCTCCAACTCAATGGCCTTCAATATATTTTCCACGGTTTCGTCTTCAAACCCAAAGCTAAGCTTCACATCATATTCTTGTCCAAAAAGAGCTGTACCGTAACATAGGACAATTAATCGTAATAGTCTCTTCATGGGTTTTGTCCTTGGTTTTTGAGAGTAAAAGAATCCGATAATTTTGAAAATAAATTGATCCAAAAGACATCTGTATTGGCTTTTTTCAATGCCTGGTTATAATTTTCATTGATAAATTCTCTTTTCGAAGGCCATATACGCACTATATCTTGCTTATTCTCAATATGATGGAACTCTCCGTTATTTTTCACCAAATAACTATCTTCTGGTATGAACTCATAGTACACTGTACTACCTTTTATTCTTTTGAACCCTTTCTTTTTATTCTTTTTAAGGAGCGTGAGCGAATCACCCTCAAACAACACCTCATAAAATCCCTTTACTTTTGATTTCTCGGTTGTATTGACAATCTGGACAAAATGACTATTGCCAATGGTGAACTGTTCCACTTTGGACTTGAAAAGTATAAGCGTAGGATATTGATAATTATATCCGATGTTCAGAAGAAGTTCATCGGTGTGCAAATCATATTTTAAGGGAATCTGGTCATAGAACTGCCCATCATATACTATGGAACCCTGTTGGAACTCGCTCGTTTTGAAAAACTTGTGTTTCTCATTGATGGTTCTAAAAAGCTCTATATATTTAGTGCCATTGAAAAGTCCGGTATTGTATAATTTCACCTGATTATCGAACCAATTGTAATATTTTGGTTCCTTAGATACCGTTTGGGCGATAATTGTTTCAAAAGAAACAAGAATAAGCAATAGTGCAAAAACTATTGTATTGGTTTTCATAGGGTTGGTATTCCCCTAAAAATAGTAAAAAAAGTTTTGGTGGCGTAAAATTGAAGGAATACTGAGCCAAAATTTTAACAATCCAAAGATTTTGGCCCAGTTAATTCAAAAAAGAACAAGTTTATGCTTGAATAATGCTCAAAAATCGAATGTGAATTAGGACATATCTGCTTTAAATAGCGCTACATATTCAAATTCCAAACTCAGAATCAGTATTTATACCTTACAAAAGCCTCCATGGCCGCATAGCTGGCCAGTCCAAGGGATTGGTATTTCAGTGCCGTCTCCTTGTTTCGGTCCTCTGCCCTAACCCAAAATTCTCTAAGATCCTCTCCTTGGAACATCACCCCATCCTTTTGGGTCTGGTGGTAAAAAATGGCCTTGCGCTTCCTGAGTACCTGCACAGGGCTCATGGGAACGGCCATCTCTATTTCATGGATCTCCCATTCGTGCCATGCACCCCTATAGAGCCACACCCAACAATCCTTCATGAATGGTTTTCCTTTCAATTCCTTCAAAGAAGCAAAAAGGGCTTCCAAACAGACTCTGTGTGTGCCATGCGGGTCGGCCAAATCCCCTGCCGCATATATCTGGTGCGGTTTGATCTTTTCAATGATATCGTTCATGATCTGGATATCCTTTTCACCGAGTGGGTTCTTTTTGATGGTACCCGTCTCATAGAAGGGTAAATCCAAGAAATGCACCTGACTATCGGGAATGCCCATATATCTTGTGGCCCCATAGCTTTCGCTCCTTCGGATGGTCCCCTTCACCTTGCGTACAATTTCCGAATCGTAGTCTTCGGCAGTTTTTGCCTTGATCTCTTTGATGACCTCCCCAAAAATAGCGGTATGGGATATGGCATCGGCCACCTCGGCAATTTTTAGCGCCTCATGGTCGGCAACGGCAATGTTCCCAGAGGTCTGATAGGCTATATGTACTTCATGGCCTTGGGAGACCAATCTATCAAAGGTCCCTCCCATGGAGATCACATCATCATCAGGATGTGGGCTGAAGATAATTACTCTTTTTTTGGCCGGTTCGGCACGTTCAGGTCGGTTGGTATCGTCCGCATGGGGCTTGCCTCCGGGCCAACCTGTGATGGTATGCTGCAACCTGTTGAATGTCTTTATATTGATCTCATACGACGATTGCTCGGAACTCAAAAGGTCCGACATGCCCATATCGTTATAGTCCTTGTCGGTCAATTGCAGTACGGGCTTTCCCTTTTCAATGCTGAGCCAGACCACCGCTTTGTGGGTCAGGTCGGGTGTCCAATCGCAACTGCCCACCAACCAAGGGGTGTCTATACGGGTGAGGTGTTGGGCCGCTTCCTTATCCAGCACAAAAGTGGTATTGGGGTGTTCCTGTAAATAGGTTGCGGGAACTTCCGAGCTGACCTCCCCTTCAACGGTTTCCTTCACAATCTCGGATTTGTTCTGGCCCCAGGCCATGAGCACGATACGTTTGGCCTTTCTGATGGTCCCAATCCCCATAGTGATGGCCTTCCTCGGCACATTTTCAAGTCCTTTGAATGCGGGGGCCGCATCCACCCGGGTAATGTGGTCCAAAGTGATGTCCCTAGTGGCCGAATTGAAGTGGGAACCCGGTTCGTTGAACCCGATATGTCCCGTACGACCTATACCCAACAACTGAAAGTCCAGTCCTCCTGCTGCCTCTATCTGTCGTTCATACTCCTTGCAATAGTCCTGCAGGTCATCCGGGGAAACGGTCCCATCCGGAATATTTACATTTCCTTCGGGAATGTCCACATGGTCGAACAAATGCTGGTGCATGAAATAATGGTAACTCTGGATGTTGTTCCGTTCCATAGGATAGTACTCATCCAGATTGAACGTGACCACATTCTTGAAACTGAGCCCCTCTTCCTTGTGCATGCGCACCAGTTCCTCATACACTCTTATGGGTGATGAGCCAGTGGCAAGACCCAGCACACAGGTTTGTCCTTTCTCCGATTTTTCCCGTATCAATGCCGCAATTTCCAGTGCCACTTGCAAAGACCCTTCTTTTGAGTCCTCAAAGATGGCATTGTGTATTTTTTCAAACCGGGTCTCTTCAAACTGTCCCGCAGGTCTGTATGCTATCGATTTAGGTAACATTTTTGTTTCCATTTTCGCTTATTTATATGTTTAAGTTAGGGATACTTTTATTTTTTTCCATGTCATGATCAAAAAGGCGCCCGACACAACTGCGATGACCGTTAATATGGATGCTGACATCCATCGCCCATAGATCCAATACCCTGTGGCAAAAAGAATGCTATAGATCAGCACGGTACCGACAATCATTGCCAAAATACCACTGGGAACGCTCCATTTTTTTCCAGTGTTCCATTCCACTCCCTCGGCCCTGCCTTGCTGCTCCACTTTTTTCCATCCCGGGCCTCCTGGCTCTATCTTTCTACAAAAATCGTAGAGGACCTCTTTGCTCTCGGGCGATGTGGCATAGGTAGCAATGAGCCAAGCAACTGTTGTGACCAATACCACCATCGGGTATTCGGCCCAATCTGGCATAAGGCCAGTGTCTGTTGCAAATAGATAGTCCCCAAGGGGCGTGAGCTTGAGCACCAGTGACAGGATCCCTGAAATGAACATGGCCGTGATCTCGCTCCAGGCATTGATACGCCACCAGAACCATCTCAAAATGAAGATCAATCCTGTGCCTGCCCCGAACACCAACAATATTTCAAAAAGTTGAAGGGCATTCTGGAGCAAAAGAGCCAAGAGGGCACTCAACACCATCAAGCCAACGGTGGATATCCTTCCCACTGCCACCAATCTTTTTTCGGATGCCTGTGGATTGACCCGCTCCTTGTAAAAATCATACACGATATAGGATGACCCCCAGTTCAACTGGGTGGAAATGGTGGACATATATGCCGCGACCAAAGAGGCCAGCACCAGCCCCAACAGACCTGTCGGGAGTTTGGTGAGCATGGCCGAATAGGCAAGATCGTGACCCAACTTATCATCCGCAACTATAGGAAACGCAGCTTGCAGGCTTTCCAAATCGGGGAAAACGACCAAAGAGGCCAAGGCCACCAATATCCATGGCCAAGGTCGCAAGGCATAGTGCATGATATTGAAGAAAAATGTGGCGCCTATGGCGTGCTTTTCGTTTTTGGCGGACAGCATCCGTTGTGCAATGTAGCCCCCACCGCCCGGTTCCGCCCCAGGGTACCATGAACTCCACCATTGTACTGCCAATGGAATGATCAACAGGGTAATCAATGCGCTTTTGTTGTCCAGGTCAGGTAAAATGTTCAGTTTTTCCTTTACGACTTCATGGGAAAGCAATGCATCGATGCCCCCTACCTCTGGAATGTTGACCAAATAGTAAGCTGCGCCTATGGCGCCACCCATGGCCACGAAGAAAAGGACGAAATCCGTATAGACCACTCCCTTAAAGCCTCCCACGGCACTGAAGATGACGGTGATGAGCCCTGCACTTACCACAGTCTGCCATGGTTCCAGCCCCAACATGATACCCCCTATCTTTATGGCGGCCAAGGTCACCGCAGACATGGTGATGACATTGAAGATGACCCCAAGATAAACGGCCCTGAAGCCCCTCAAGAAACGGGCTGGCTTGCCTCCATACCTGAGTTCGTAGAACTCAAGGTCGGTATTTACGTTGGACCTTCTCCAAAGCCTGGCATAGACAAAGACGGTCAACAGTCCCGTCAGCAGGAACGCCCACCAGACCCAGTTTCCGGATACACCATTGGTCCGGACAATGTCCGTGACCAGATTGGGGGTGTCCGTGGAAAAGGTCGTGGCGACCATGGAAATTCCCAATAGCCACCAAGGCATGGTCCTTCCTGAAAGGAAATATTCCGCACTGCTCTTTCCAGAGCTTTTGGACACGTAGAGGCCTATGCTCAGGGTGATGGCAAAAAAGCCAAAAATGATCACATAGTCCAAAGTATTTAATGATATCATAGGTTTGGTTTAGAGTCAGTTGGTTATATTAAGAAATTCGGTACACATCTTCAACAAATTTCGACATTGGATAGCACAGGGCAACCAAGGGACGTCGTTATCCCTACTTTCAACTTCTGGTTTTTCAATGCGTCCACGAACAATATCCATTTGTTCCACTGGTCCCGTGCGATTTGTTCCTTTGAGTGTGCGGGACCTATGCAACCCAGTGGATGGATCTCTTCGCCATTGGCACGCGACACACCAATAGAAATCAAAAGAACGAGGACTGGATATTGGAACTTTTGCATTGGTTGTTCAACTATTGTTGCAATGTAAAAAAAAGTAAAGGAAGAATAATTTCTTCCTTTACTCAAATTAACTATAAATAAAACTAACTCAACTATCGATTGTGTAATCATTATTCAACATCCCACCATACACGAGTGGTCAACAAGTCTGGTCCCTGTCTGGAAATAGCCTCGTTATAGTTCTGCGGATTGTTCACCTGCTCGCTCTCAGAGTAGGTCAACCTTCTTGGGATTGTACCATTGGTAACATTTCCAGGGTAATTAACTGGTACTAAAACAGGGAAACCTGTTCTTCTCCAGTTGGAGAATGCCTCATATTCATTTAAGAATGTAGCTGCCCAATATTGTGTATTGATTTGTTCCAACGCATTGCCTGGGTCATATGGATTATTGGTCAAATAGTCATCAATATCCGAAGAAGCAATAATACCTCCATCGCCATACATGGCAAGCATTTCCATAGCGGCCCTTACACCATTGTTATAATGGGTTTCTGCATCACCCGACAGACCCCATCTTACATTGGCTTCTGCAAGCATGAACTCTACTTCGGCATATGTTTGGAAAAACATAGGATCATCAAGGCCAGTCACCAACATTCTATTTGGTTCTGTATAGGCTTGAATATTTGTTTCTCCTGTATTATCTTCCAAAAGACCTGCATCCAGGCCATTAGGAAGACCTTTTTGTTCCAATGGATCCAATCGCTCTTCGGTAGTCCTTAAAATAGCATTTCCTCCTCCATCAGTTTCTCCGGTATTCTCAGGCAGTGATCCCAAAACAGTCAATCTCGGATCGTTACTGTTCAACATGAAGTCAACAAATGTTTTGCTCAATCTGGGACTATTATCTGCCAGAAAGACCTCCCCATTACCATTTTGATTGATTCCTTCGGGTCCATTGGTATGGGGCACGTAGAAGATGTCCGCATTGGACTCCATAACACCACCGTTGATGGCCTTTGTTACCCACTCCTGTGCTCCAGCGGGATCCACTTTAATCAAACGAAAGCCCAAACGGAGCATAAGAGAGTAAGCCAACCTTTTCCATTTGGCCTGATCACCTCCATAAATGATATCGGCGGAACCAAAACCAGAAGTGCCGGAACCCAAAGCTGCTGCAGACTCTTCCAATTCCTTTAGCATGTCTGCATAAATTTCACTTTGTGGGTCATACTTAGGTTGAAAAACTCCATCTATCACAGCCTTACCAGCTTCACTATAAGGAATGTCTCCGTAGAGATCTGTCAACCTGGAATAGGCAAACACGCGCAGAATACGTGTGATGGACTTCATTTCATCGGGCCCACCTTCAGTTTCCAATTGCAAGAGCATATCTTCGACCTGCTTGACAACTCCTGTATAATATCTATCCATGAGGGAAGAAGCGTACCCCCTGTTCCAAGTGTATTTGTCTCCAGACCAATAGCCCGCAATTGTTGCCATATGCTGCATCATTGTGGATTGGTATATCAGATTGGCCCTCCAGTTGTCATAACGCTCACTGGAGGCCAACAGTATTGCAGTTGTCAGTTTCGTGGATACATCTACCTGAACCGGCTTTGTAGGATTAATATTAACCTCCTCAAATCCTTTGTCGCAAGCACCAAGTATGAATAGAAACAGTATTAAATAAATTGATTTTTTCATAATTATCTTTTTTAAAACTTAATGTTGCAGCTTACTCCATAACTTCTGGTCGATGGTACCCCGAAATATTCAAGTCCTTGTGAATTTCCTGCATTGTATGCACTCTCAGGATCCACGTTGTCTATACCTCTTTTGATATAGAAAAGGTTTTGTCCAATCAAGCTCACTGTGACACTGTTCAAAAAGGTCTTGTCCAATATTTTGCTAGGAAGTGTGTAGCCAAGGCTAATTTGTCTAAACTTGATGAAATCAGCATCCTCAACAAAGTATTCTGCAATATCGTTTACTCGTCCATAATAGGTTTCCAAATTTTCAGGGGCTACAGTCGTTGTAAACGAACTGCCCGAACCTGATTCTTCATTAAATGTTGAGCCATCAATTCCAGTGACACTCAATCCATTTTCCCTACCATTAAGAGTCTCTTTATGCAATCCTGTTCCATAGGCCACGGTATTGGTTCCCGAAAAAATCTGTCCACCAAATTTTGCGTCGATCAAAAAGTTCAAATTAAAATTCTTGTAGCGGAATGTATTCGTGAAACCTACTTGCCATGGTGGCACACCTTCACCGAGAATTTTTCTCTGTCCTTGTCTGGGTATTGGGACACCTTGTCCATCAATATCGTATACAATATTGCCTTCGTTGTCCCTTACAAAAGAAGTTCCAAAAATGACACCATACGGTTGGCCCACAACATGGGAAATATTCACATTTTGTGTCCTAGGTTCATCCAAGGTTACGTTACCGCCTTCTGGATTTGTAGCGGTTACCATACCTTCATTGAAAGTCATGTTAACCGAAGTTGTCCAATCAAAATTTGCCGTTTTTACAGGAGTTCCTGAAAGCAACACTTCAACCCCCTTGTTCTCAATCTTACCAAGGTTTGCTGTTGCGCTGCTATATCCTGAAGTGATGGAAGTGGTCACATTTACAATATCATCGGTTGTTTCATTGGCATAGTATGCCAAATCCAAAGACAATCTATTTCCGAAAAATCTGGCATCCATTCCAAATTCAACCTCTGTTTTGTTCCATGGTACTAGATTCACATTTGGTACCGTAGAACCAGTTACCCGTCCCAAAGGTTGACTCAAATGTCCCTGGCCAAAAATCTCATAGGTCAAAGCCAATTGGTAGGCAGAATCTGCGCCACCAGCTATTTGGGCATATCCTCCACGAACTTTCAGGAAATCTATGCTTGTTGGCATTTCAAACATATCGGAAAGAATCAAACTTGCGTTGATCGATGAATAAAAATCATTGTTGGGAGCTGTTTTGCCAGGAAAAGAGAGAGTAGAAAACCAGTCATTTCTTCCTGTAAAGGTCAAATAGGCATAATTATTATAGGATAATTCCACTGACCCATAGAGTGAACCAATTTCTCTCTTATTATAGTCCCTGGTCCTACCTTGATTGGACAAGTTGGCAACGTCCTCAAGACCTGGTACGATGAACTGCGAACCATCCAATCTTAGGCTTTCAAACTCAATCGAGTTTTTATTAGCCCCAAAAAATGCAGATATTCCGAAAGACTCTGTAATATCCTTATCAATCCCTAACATGATGTCGGAATCTATTTGTGAATATCTTCGCTCTTCTTCGTTCATGGCACCAAGTGGAATATATGCGGTTCCCCATGGCTCTACTGCGGTGGCCTTTCTTGTATAGTGATCCACTCCTACTCTACCAGTAAGGTACAACCAATCAAAAATATTGTAGCGAAGGGATGCTGAAGCTATAATCCTATTCTTGGTATCCTCATTTCTAAAATTATATGCTGCCCAATATGGGTTTTGGGAATAGATATTATCTGAATACATTGTTTCCGTTCCGTCTTCATTTGCACCGGGGCTCAACGTCCTAACATCAACGTTAGGAGAAAGAAGTCCCACCGTAAAATTGGCATTACCTGGTGCATCAGAAAGACGAGGCCTGTTCATTACATCTTCAATAATATACTTTGCACTGATCTGCGCAGTAAGCTTCTCATTCAAGATGGAGCCCACATTGAGAGAGAATGTTTTTCTATTCAATCCTGAATTAGGTATAATATCCTCATTGGTCAGATCTGAGGCCGAAAACCTAAAGTTTAAGTCATCCGACCCGCTGGAAAGTGCTATTGTATTGATGAAAGTAGAACCTGTTCTGTAAAAATGGTCATAATTACTGCCAACATACGAATAAGGTCTTTCGACCCCATCCCATTGTACTACCGGAGAACCATTCAATCTACCTCCCCATGAGGAATTTCCGAAAGCCAATGCTTCAGCTTGTGAAGTTGGTACCTCTCCAAATCTACCTTGACCGTATTCAGTCTGAAAATCAATGATATCAGTATTGACCCTGTCAAATTGGGCAGAAGTACTGAATTCAACGCCAAAACCTTTTTGGCCCTTACCACTTTTAGTAGTGATCAAGATTACACCATTACCACCTCTGGAACCGTATAAAGCAGTAGCCGAACCACCCTTGAGTACCGATATGGAAGCAATATCGTCTGGGTTGATACTGGAGATACCATCCCCACCATCACTACCGCCCCACAGGGAAGCAGCACCATTGTTATCGTTTCCAATAGGGATACCATCTACAACGTACAAGGGTTGGTTATTTCCTGTTAAAGTACTATTACCCCTAATGATAACTCTACTGGAACCACCTGCTCCAGTTGCATTTTGGGTAATGTTCACCCCTGCAATCTTACCTTGGAGCGCATTGATTGCATTCGGTGTCTTTACCGTAGAAATTTCCTCGCCACCAACTTCTGTGAGCGAATATCCCAGAGCTTTAGTCTCTTTTCTGATACCCAATGCCGTAACAACTACCTCTCCCAGTTGTTGTGCATCTTCCCTCATGGTCAAATTGATGGTCGACCTACCATTGATGGCCATTTCCACCGTCTCCATCCCCAAAGAGGAGAAGACCAATGTCGCATTACCATCAGAAACTGTGATACTGTAATTTCCATCGAAATCGCTGGAAACACCATTACTGGTTCCCTTTTCAACAATGCTGACGCCGGGCAGCGGAACGCCCGACTCGTCAGAAACCGTTCCAGTAATTGTCTGTGCCATAACTCCCTGAACGGAGAGCAGAACAGCAAAAACAAATACAAACTTGAGTTTTTGAATCATGTTAGTTTTTTTGATAGTTAGTAATTTTGATTCGCATGTTAATTTTACGTTAACATAACTAGGTGAAAATCCTCTTTTGTTAAGGACTTCTAAAAAAATTTCGACCAACAACAGACGTGAAAAGCCGAAGGGTGGTTTTGATTCTTAAAACAGAAAAGAAGGAGACCCCAATACTAAAAACACCAATATAATGGAGGGTTGGCTGCAAAACTCATCATAAAATATAGTGTAGCAACCACACATCCAAAATTCACTGTTAATGGATTTTCCCACATCATTAACAAAAGATATGGACTGATTGAAACTCTTGGAATAGCGGTAAATGAAACTGACCGATATTGAAGAACATCGGCCAGCTTACTTGCAATTAACTAAATTAAAATGTATTGGTATAAGTTGCTTATTTGAATTTATTCCATTTGTCCGACAACATGAAACCGTACTACTACTTCCGATGGTTGGGCACCATATTCTATTTGGAGGCTTTTATGGCCTGCAATTGTTCATCGGTCAGGGCGGGTCCGTCAAAGAAGGATACGCCCTTTGCCCCATTTTTCCTTGCCTGGTCTATGGCCTCGGTAAGCTCTTCCCCGCTCATCTCCGGCACAAAAAGTCCAGTGTGAAGCTCGGTCTTTGTCGCCTCTAGATCCTGTACCCCTTGCTTGGTGGCAAATCCGATCCAATCTGTATCCTCATTATAAAAATTGTGGTATATCATGGGCAAGACCACATCCACGTCCCACTTGTCCCAACGCTGCCTTACCATATGGTCTGCCATTTCGGGATAGGGAAATACCGCAGCGGTCAATATTTTACCATTTTCATGGACAATGTCGTAAGCCTCATTCACCACATTGCGTATCTGGTTCAGGCGAAACTGCTTCCATTCCATGTCTATGGCAGGGTTTTCCATTTCCCTTGGGTTTTTATGGTGCATTTTTTCAAACTCCTCCACGCACACATCGCAATAGCAAAAATCGAATTCGGGAAGTTCTTCATCCTGGACGAGGTCATATTTGGGCAAAAGGCCTATCGGTAGAAAAATATCGGGAAAACGGATGTAGTCCAAATGCACACTGGCCACATCCTCCACTTTGGAAAGTGCTTCCACCAATCCCAGCACATGGTTCCTTGATGCTTCCCGCGTAGGGCACAAAAATTCATAATAACCTACATAGGGCCTATTGTCATACGCCGATTTCCCTTCCCGGCTCACCACATACCATTCTGGATGCTGCCTCACAATGGAGTCCCCGGGTCGGTTCATGGCCATGATCCATGCGTGCACTTCTATCCCCTCTGCTTTGGCCAAAGGGGCCAAACGGCCTAGAAGCACAGGATCTGTATTGGTATTGATCAACACGGCATCCAAACCATAGCTTTTGTATTTTTTAAACTCTTCGGTGTACGATGCATCATCCCTTTTGGGGTCGGCAGTGATCCATGTCCAATACTTGAATGCTTCATCCTCCGAGGTCTCTTCCACAACCGTGGTGGATGTGGTTTTTTTGTCAATATTGTCCAAGCAGGAAGCTGCGGACAGGGCGATGATGGCCACTACGGCTGCTTTAATTTTCATTTGTGATCTCATTTTATGTGTTGGTATTTTCCGTCTTCCCGGATGGTGTATATGGATTCGGTAAAAGGACTTTTTGCCTGAATGTTCCAGCCCGTCCGGTGTACTTCCAGTTCAAGTTCCACTGGGGTTCCGTCCTGTAAGGTAGGCTTGGAAGCCAATTCGTCAAGGGAAGCAGCATATTTTCCCTTATGGTCAAAATATTGTTTTTGCGCCCTGTACAGCCCATACATGAACCACCTGATCTGCTCATCCTTTGGAATGCTGAACGTGTCGGGGTTTCCAACTTCATTTGGCGAAAAGTAGGCGTACCCCCAGTGCTCGGGTTCGTGCATATTGATGACTCCTTGGGGCGACCAGACCCAATTGTATTCCGGTAGGAACTTGCCCTCTGCATCTTTTTTTCGTGCATATGCCCCATCCTTCAATTCAAAATCCCAGTTCACCCGCGAAAAATTGATCCGCCAAAATTTCCCTTTGGGAATATCGTTGCTGCCGCTGGCCTCTTTCAATACTTCCCATGGCATGGCCACTTCCACGCTCCATCCCTTATCCCTATCGGAAGGGTCGTTCAGGGTCCCGTCCACGTTCACTGCTGTTTTGAGTCCCAAAATTTCCCAACTATCCACAACGGGACCGCCTTCCCTGTAGGGTTTCACCAAGAGCAGGTCCCAGACCGTGTTCAGCGCGTTCATTTCAAATTCGTAGTAATTGTGCGTATCCCCGTCGGGGTCTATGAATATTTCAAAATCGTTGTTGTAAAAAATTACCGTGTCCCTTTGCTTCAAGGTGGCCCACACATGGGGCTCTTCCATTTGGGCATAAAAATAGAGGTGCGTCTCATCCCAAAGCATGCGTACATTGGTACGATAGGTCGGGGTATCCACTCCTTCTATGTCGATAAAATCATCCGAAACCTGGGCTTCCTTCCACGCCTTTTCATTGGCCAATCCATCAATGACAATAGGTTCTTGGGTCTTGTACACCACAATGGACCTTGGCATATCGCTTTCTTGTGCGACACAAGAAAAAAGGGGCATTACCGCCATCAAGAATGCTGTTTTTTGAAAAATTTGTCGTATTCTCATCAAAATGTTTTATTTGCCCTTATATTTCGGACCATTCCGCATAATAAGGTATGCCCTTTTACTGTCCAATCTTGTATATCGGCACAAGTCCAAACCAGATATTTTGTAAAAATTCATAATTTCATCCGTATTTATTGCTCTTTATTAGACCAACGACGGTTATGAAAAGCCAAATGCCAAAAAAACCTAATCAACTGCCCAATGTACCTTCAGCAACCCTCCAAAAATAGATCTTTAGTGAATGCCGTGACGGAGCACAAGATCACTGCGTTGCACCATGTCCTGTTCTGGGTGGCTTATTTCACCTTCAATTTTTTACGTTGGGGGAGTTATTTCAACGATTACCTTTATTCATTGAAATCCAACCTTTTAGGATTCCCCATCCACATTACCCTGACCTATTTCACCATATACTATTTGGTCCCCAAATTCATATTCAAAAGAAAATTTGTCGCTTTTATCATCGCCCTTATCGTTTCGATATATGTGATGGTGGTCATCAAATACCTGCTCACCTTTTTTTTGATCAGCTATAATGTTTGGCCCGAAGGTCCCGAAACACATAGCCTTACGTTTAATTATGCAGTGGTGATGATGTTGGGCGAACTCTACGTGATCACCTTTGCGGCCTCCATCAAACTGACCATAGACTGGCTGAGGGAAACCGGAAGGGTGGCCAAATTGGAGAAAGAACAACTGGAGACGGAACTGAGGTTCCTGAGGGCACAGATATCGCCCCATTTTTTCTTCAATACCCTGAACAACATCTACTCCCTGAGCCTCGAAAAATCCGATAAGACACCGGATACCATCATAAAGCTCTCCGAGCTGATGCGCTATGTGCTCTATGAAACGCGAGACAAGGACCAAAGCCTCAAAAAGGAGCTTCTCTTTATCCAAAACTATCTGGATCTTGAAAAAATAAGGTACAATGAAAACCTTCAGCTCAATTTTGAGGTGACAGGTGACCCCAAAGGCAAAAAAATAGCCCCTTTGCTATTGGTCCAGTTCATAGAAAATGCCTTTAAACATGGGGCCAACAAAAGCATTGGAAAGGTTAAGATCGATATAAGTATAAGGATTGAGGAAAAGTTTCTATACTTTAGGATCAGCAACACCAAACCGAAGAACCAAGAACAGCGTACAAAAAAACAATCCGGGGGCATTGGTCTATCCAATGTGGAAAAAAGATTGAAGCTAAGGTATGGTGCCCATGAATACCGAATGGACATCTTTGATGAGTCCGACGAATACATTGTAAACTTAAAGCTCCAACTTAGATGAACTTGAAATGTGTTATTATAGATGATGAGCCCTTAGCCGTAAAAGTCATCGAAAACCACATCGCACACATAAAAGAACTGCAGATCGCCGCAATTTTCAACAATGCCATTGACAGCATGGAATACCTAAGGGAAAACATGCCAGACCTCCTTTTTCTGGATGTGAACATGCCCATCATAGACGGGTTCAGTTTTTTGGACAGTCTGGACGAGAAACCCATGGTCATCATCACCTCAGCCCACGCCGAGCATGCAGCAAAGGGCTTTGATCTTGAAGTGCTGGACTATCTGGTGAAGCCCATAAGCCTTCCCAGGTTCATCAAAGCGGTGAACAAGGCAATTGCAAAGGTCAAGGAATTACCCAAACGGGATGTTGCCAATGAGCACATTTTTGTGAAGGTGGACAAAAAGAAAATGAAAAAGATCTACTTGGATGAGATTATTCTGGTGGAAAGTCTAAAAGATTATATCAAAATCATCACCCCGAAGGGAAACCATATTGTGCACAAGACACTCAGTGCCTTTACCGAGGAACTTTCCAGTGACAGGTTTATCCGGATCCACCGATCCCATACCGTTTCCCTTGACAAAATAGATGCCCTTGAGGGAAATAGTGTGGAAATCAGCGGAAAAAGATATGTGATAGGAAGAAGCTATCTGGACGATGTGAAGAACAAAATCCTGAACCAATCCATTTCCATTTCGGGAAACAAATCCGATTCCACCGACTAGAGAACATCTTCCTTTTAGGAAAGATCAAGTGATCAGGTTGCCGTTTTCGTCCCATTCGGCCACAATGTTGCGTTTGCTCTGGTCCACGCACTTGGCCAACCATTCCGGGTCGTAGGAGACTCCATGTTGCTCCAGTACGTCGTCAGGCACTCCGTCCCACACATTGGGCATATTTCCCTTGTAGCCCAGTTCCTCGATCCCGATTTTGGAGGTATAGAACCCTGTCATGGTCAGGTTCCTCACCATCGAGAAGAAGTTCACTTCAAAGGGTCGCTCGTTGCCCGGCACCTCCGGATCATAATAGGCAATCGTGTCCAATATGGCTTTCTGCTGTTCTTTCGTGGCCGCCTTGAACTCTACGCCATTGTCCAGGTTGCTCCTATGGTCCAGCCACATCAGGCCACCGCGAAGGTCCACTTGCATCGTTGGTATGTCTTTGGCCATGAACTCTATGAAAGATACCACATCTGCATCCGAGGCACTTTTATATTCCTCGCTGCCGGGCAGTATCAGATCGCAAAGCACCGTGAGGGTCTCCAACTCGTGAGGATTGAAAAACTGCTCTGCCTGCAGTTCGGCCAGGTACTCGTTCTCCTCTGGCGTTCGCCACTTCAACATAGGGACCTCTTGCATCCCAACTTCAGGAACTGTGGGTTCCGGTTTACAGCCATGTATGGCCAATCCTCCGGCCACGGATCCCAACACTATCGATTTCAAACTCTTCCTTCTGTCCATTTCCTTACAGATTTTGTTGTTTCAATTGCTCCACTATATAATCAGAGGCCCTCCAAGAGAGTGCCAATATGGTCCAGGTACAGTTCTTGTCCGCCTGCGAAGTGAACACCCCGGCGTCCACCACGAAGACATTGTCCACGTCGTGCAACTGTTGGTACTTGTTGGTCACAGAGGTCTTTGGGTCATCGCCCATTCGAGTAGTGCCCACCTCATGGATGATCCGTCCGGGAGCATGCAGTCCATAATCCCGTTCTTTTCCGGCCTTACCGCCTATCACCTCACCACCCATGTTGGTCAAAATCTCCTCGAAGGAGTCCTGCATGTGCTTGGCCTGCTTGCGTTCGTTGTCCGACCATTTGTAGTGGAAGCGCAATACGGGAATACCCCATTCATCCACTACCGCTGGGTCTATCTCGCAGTAATTGCTCTTCAGTGCAATGGATTCCCCTCGACCGCTGAGGCCCACTACTGCTCCATAATATTTCTTGGCATCGCTCCTGAGGATATCCCCATAGCCGCCCACTTTTGTTCCGAAGAACTTGTTGAACTCGTTCACGTTGAAACCGAAACCGTAGCCGGGCATCCCCATTCCACCCCATATCTCGATATGGTAGCCCCTGGGGAAATCCAACTTGGAATTGTCGCCCCACCAAGGGGAATAGACGTGCATACCGCCCACTCCGTCCTCGTTGTAGGACACTTTACGGTTCATCAGGTCGGGTACGAAGGCCATCAGGTCACCACCTGTGGAGTCGTGCAAATATTTACCCACATGGTCGCTACTGTTGCCCAGTCCATTGGGATGTTGTGGGCTCTTGGAATTCAAGAGGATACGGGCCGTGCTACAGGCCGATGCCCCGAGTACGACGACCCTACCCTTGAGCTTGTATTCCTTACGATCCTCCTTGTTGATATAGGAAACACCTGTAGCACGTCCTTCATTATCCACAGTGACCTCCCTGACCATACAGTTGACAAAGAGATCCACCTGGCCACGGCTCTTCTGTGCGGGGAAGATCAAGCAGGTACCTGCCGAAAAATCCGCATAGACTTGGCAGGCCCTTGAGCATTGTCCGCAATAGAAACATACCCCTCTATCGTTGTTGATTCGCTTGGTGAGCATCGACATCCGCGAGGGATATACGGGAACTCCCGATTTTTTCGCTCCCTTGATGTAGAACAACTCGTGTAGTCTTGGTTTTGGTGGGGGAAGGAAAAATCCGTCCGGGTCATTACGCAGCCCCTCGTTGGTGCCGAACACTCCGATCATCTTGTCCACCTTGTCATAGTAGGGCTTTACATCGTCATAGCTGATGGGCCAGTCATCCCCATGCCCATCAATGCTTTTGTGCTTGAAGTCGTCCGGGCCGAAGCGAAGCGAGATCCGCCCCCAATGGTTCGTCCGCCCGCCAAGCATGTGCGAACGGAACCAATCGAACTTGGTGCCGTCCTTGTGAGTGTAAGGTTCCCCTTCTATCTCCCAGCCACCATAGGCAGCATCGAAATCCCCAAAGGGGCGCACTGTGCCCGCTCCCCGCCTGGGGGACTCGTAGGGCCAGCGCAACTGGGTCTTCTGCTCTGGGTCCGCCGGGTCAAAAAACGGACCGGCTTCGACCACGGCCACCTTAAGGCCTGCATCCGCAAGTACCTTGGTCGCCATACCGCCACCAGCTCCCGATCCGACCACTATCGCATCGTACACCGTACTGTTCTCCTTTATCTGCATCCTAATATCTTTTTAACGTCTGTTATCGATTTCCTTTATCTTGATTTTTAAGTAAGCTTTGTTTGCAAAAAATCTGTTTCATCGCCCAACCTACAATCATTGCAATTAATCATCGGGCATTTCTTGTCAGATGGTTAATATTCCCAATTTTCATGGAAGAAACCTTAATTTTTTAGACCAACAACAGGTCCAAAAAGATTAATGGCATCTATCAACCAAAAAAATCAAGTTACATTATTTATAGAAAAGCTTCCCGATCTTTCGATGAAAAACTGTATTCTCTGACCTTGCCCATCACTCCTTTATAAAATGCATATATCCTTCCGAAATCTTCTTCCATATTATCCGTAGGATAAAAAGGCTCGCCGATCTTCACCTCTTTTTTTCCAAAATCGAAGGCAACCATGACAATCGGCACCTGTGCACTTTTGGCAATATGGTAAAACCCGGTTTTGAGCTTTTCCACCTTTTTTCGGGTTCCTTCTGGGGCCAGAGCAAGCCTAAAAGTCTTTTTTTCATTGAAAATCCTGACAATGCTCTCTACCATATTGGAGTTTTTTGAGCGATCTACCGGAGCTCCGCCCGTCCACCTGAAAAACCATCCGAATGGTGGTGCGAACAAACTTTTTTTGGCTATGTAATTGATTTCCTCCCCTACCACTTTTCGCACCACGAGTCCAAGGAAAAAATCCAACCAATGGGTGTGCGGCACCACAATGACGACGCATTTGTCCACCTGGGGGAAGAAGCCGTTCAACTTCCAGCCCAAGACCTTATAATAGATAAACTTGGCCAGTCTCTGCATGGTCTATATTGCCCTGCTCTTGCTGAACAGGCTAAATCTTTTGGTACATGGCCTGCAATCGGCCCGGCGTGATGATTTTCTTCCAATCCTTTCCCAAGGCGTTTTCCCACAAGGCCTCCAATCCCAAAGACACATTGACCATCACATCAAAATCGTCTTGTGTAAGATCGGCACAAATCCCTTTCGGCAATTGTATGTTGTGTTTTTTTATCATTTGCTCAAAAATCGCCACGCCTTCCGGGTAAAACTCCCCCAAATGTTGGAACACCAGACAGTTGCCCAATCCATGCTTGATCCCCAGCTGATAGGAAAGTCCGTAGCTCATGGCATGCGCTATACCGACTTGGGAATATGCGATGCTCATTCCCCCATGCCAAGAGGCCATCATCAATTTTTCCCTGGACTGACTCTCCGAAATATCTCCCAAGAACACCTCTTTGCAAAGTTCCATTGCCTTTTCCCCATAACTTTGGCTAAAGGCGTTGAGATAGGTTCCCGTAAGCGATTCCACACAATGGATAAAGCAATCCATCCCCGTATAGAACCATTGTTCCTTTGGAACGGTCTTGGCCAAATCGGGATCCAACAGTACTTGATCGTAGGTGGTATAGTCCGAGTTGATTCCCAACTTTTTATCGGGGCCGAGCAAGACTGTCGTTCGGGACACTTCCGCCCCTGTACCACTAATTGTGGGCACTCCCACATGGTAAATAGAGGGCTTGTGCACCAAATCCCATCCTTGGTAATCCTTGGCGGAGCCTTTGTTGTTCAAGAGGATGGCCACGGCCTTGGCCAAATCCAAAAGTGTTCCCCCTCCTATACCGATGACGCCCGATGGGGTCTCGGTATATTTTTCCCTGATCTGTTCGACCAGCGCATCCACTTGTTCCGTTTTGGGCTCTTCTTCGGCCGATATGAATATGACCTCATCGTTCAACATCAATGGAATCCTTGAGGCAAATTCCTTGTTTTCAAAAAAATCGTCCACCAAAAAAATAAATGGTGCCTCCGAACTTTTCCGCATGGGCAGTAGTATGTCCCCCAACTGGGAAAAACATCCTGCCCCAAAAATGACCTTGGGCACCATGGGAAAGTTTCTATATGTGGTCTTGTTCAAAGGGGTTATAATCTGTTTTTTCAAATTGCTTTCTATGTTCATCAGTTATCCAAATACTTCAAGATGTCCCTGAGACTGTTCAGTTTCAAATGTCCGTTTACTTGTTCCTCTGGAACCATTTCGTGGACCCAAGTGGTATGAAATGGTACGTGCACCGCCTTGGCTCCTATGTTCAAGATAGGCAATATGTCCGATTTGAGGGAATTGCCGATCATCAAAAATTCTTTCACATCAATATTCAGATGTTCCAACAGGTTGCTATAATTGTTTTCCTTTTTATCGCTCAAGACCTCCACATGGTGAAAATACTTGGAAAGTCCCGACTTTTCCAGCTTGCGCTCTTGGTCCAGAAGATCTCCTTTGGTCAGTACGATCAATCGGTACTTGTCCACCAATTTCGAGAGGACTTCTTCCACCCCATCCAACAGTTCCACGGGATGGGCAATCATTTCTTTGCCCAGTTCCAATATTTTTAAAATGGTCTCTTGCGGAACCCTGTTATTGGACAGGTCCAATGCGGATTCGATCATGGAGAGCATAAAACCCTTGATGCCGTATCCATAGATATCCAAGTTGGCCATCTCCATCTTGAAGAGTTCCTGGTCCACTGTATTCTTGGTCTCATATTCACCCAAAAGCTCTGCGAACCTTTCCTCGGTTTCCCTAAAATAGGTCTCGTTCACCCAAAGGGTGTCATCGGCATCAAAACCTATGACCTTTATGTCCTTAAAGTTCATTTCCATGCTCTTCTGGCGTTTTCCAAATCTTCCGGGGTGTCTATTTCTATTCCTGTGACGTGGGTCTCCACCATTTTTATCTTTTTCCCGTATTCCAAAAACCGGATGGCCTCTATCTTCTCCTTGGCTTCCAAGGGCAGCATGGGCAATTGCTGGAAATCCAACAAGGCCTTTTTCCGAAAGGCATAGATCCCCTTGTGCTTGTAGTAGGGTGCTTTGACATCCATGTCCCTGGGATAGGGAATGGGAGAGCGTGAAAAATAGAGCGCACAGCTTTGATTGTCCACGATGACCTTGACCGTGTTGGGGTTCGATATTTCGTCCCAATCGGTTATGGGGGTCATCAAGGAGGCCAGGTCGATTTCTTTTGCTGGATCATCCTTAAAAACCTGGATGACCTTTTCCAAACTTACCTTGTCTATGAATGGTTCGTCCCCCTGTACATTGATCACAATGTCCACATCCATGTCTTCCACGGCCTCCGCGATCCTATCGCTGCCACTTTCATGCTTTTTCTTGCTCATGATGACACTGCCGCCCACTTCCGAAATGGCCTCAGAGATCACAGGGCTATCGGTGACCACATATACCTCATCAAAAAGTCCAGTGCCAAGTGCTGCCTCGTAAGTACGCACTATGACGGGTTTTCCCGATAGGTCCTGCATCAGTTTGGCAGGGAATCTTGAGGCCTGGTACCGGGCCGGTATCATGGAGATTACTTTCACTTCTCTTATTTTTTGTGCAACGGTTATTTTTTGGGTCGAAGTTTTCTATAGATCCTAAAAATGCCCACCAATATGATAATGACCAAAATGGCCGCTATGGGAGGCACCAAAATGGATGCCGTGGATACGGTAACGGCCGCTCCTGTCTCAATGGTGGACACCAAAGGATTGGCCAACCCTCCTGTGGTGGCGGAAGAGGCCAATCTCCCAGCGGCGTTCGCCCCTTTGATGGCCGTTGCCGTTCCTCCACCGGCTATGATGGCCAAGGACCATGTGACCACGGGATCTAAATTGGCCACCGTGGAAACCATGACCGCTGTACCTGCAATCGCAGCCAAGGGAATGGCCAGACTGTCGAGGGCATTGTCCACCCATGGGATAAAGTAGGCGAATATCTCCACCAAGGTGGCGACCCCAAAGGCGATCAATGCCGCCAAACTTCCTATCCACTGCCAGTTCTCATTGAGGTCCCAAGCTCCCAGGTACGCTGCCAAGCTGAGGGCAAAAAGGGGAAGGAACACCCGAAACCCAACGGATGCCGCGAGTCCTATGCCCAAAAATATACTTATGATGGTATCCGGTTCAATGTTCATGGCGATGTCTAAAATAGAATATTCCTAATCAAGAAAAAAATCATCTTTGAAACCTATAAGGTACAATTGCCGCTTGGCCCTTGTGACCGCTGTGTAGAGCCATCGCAAATAATCCTTGTCCACCCCGTTCGGGAGGTAGGGCTGCTCCACAAATACCGTATCCCACTGTCCACCTTGCGATTTGTGACAAGTGATGGCATAGGAGAATTTCACCTGAAGGGCATTGAAATACTTGTTGTTCTTGACCCCCATGAACTGTCTGTACTTGGTTTTCTCATGGGCATAGTCCTTCAAAACTTCTTGGTAGAGCCTGTTCCCGTCCTCGTAGGAAAGTGATGGACTCTCGGCATTGATGGTGTCCAGCAAAAGAACGGTTTCAAAAGGTTTTTGATTGGGATAATCCACCATCTTCACCTTTACCTCGGCAAATAAAAATCCATACAGTTCCTTTATGGCAAAAAGTTCCAATACCTCTATAATGTCCCCATTGGCAATAAAACCAGCCTCGGAGTTGGGACTGAGCCAAAAATAATTGTTCTTCACCACCATCATGTAATCCCCCACCGAGAGTTCATTGTCCAAAAAAAGGATGCGTTCCCTGATGTTCTGGTTGTAGAGATTGGCCCTTTTGTTGGACCGCACGATGATGGTCGTCTCTTCCTTCCCGTTTTGGCTATACGATGAGTCTATGGCCTCCTGTATCTCCGAACCATCAATGAGCCTAACAATGTCCCTGTACCCTCCCAACTCAAACTTGAAGTCATCAAAAAACTGGGACTGTAACTGCTCCCTGAGGTTCGTGGCATTATGCAGGATGCCAGAGTCATCTGCCTGCCGCATCACCTCGTCCAATTCGAGGCATTCGATTTCCTTGTCGTAATTTAAGGACAAACGGCCTTCATCCAATGCCGGGCTCATGTCCAGTTTTACCGGGGGCAACTGTGCTGTGTCGCCTATCAGGATCAATCTACAATTGTGACCCGAGTGTACATAATATATAAGGTCGTCCAGCAGCGAGCCGTTTTCAAACAGTTTGGAGTCGGCAGGTGTGTCCGGGATCATGGAAGCCTCGTCCACTATAAATAGGGTATTGCGATGCTTGTTGGGTGCCAGGACAAATTGGATACCACCTCCGGTCTGCTTCTTCGGAAAGTAGATTTTCTTGTGTATGGTAAAGGCCTGGTTGCCCGAATACACGGACATCACCTTGGCCGCACGTCCTGTGGGTGCCATGAGCACGGAACCCATTTTCACTTTCCAAAGGCTACTGACCAAAGTGGCGACCAAGGTAGTCTTCCCTGTCCCGGCAAAACCCTTCAACAGGAAAACCGTATCCTTTTTCGCCTCTATAGCAAAGCGGGACAGTTTTTCCAAAGCCAACTGCTGCTTGTGCGTGGGTTCGTGTGGAAATTTTTCAGTTAAAATCCTTAAAAAATCGAGTGCATTGATATCCTTCATCTGCATTTAAAGATAGCATGGTTTTTTAAAGCAAAAAGTTTCGTGAATAAAAAAAAATTGTAGATTTGTCAGTAACCACTAAATTAACTTTGAAAGACAGTATCAGATATGTTAAACTTAATTCTTATTGTAGTATTAATATGCCTTGTGACCTTAGGGCTTGTATTCTTGATTGACAGATTTTTACCCCAAAAAATAAAGCCCGTACTGATCATTGTATTTGCGCTTGTGAGCATTTTTCTAGGTTATAAGATCTATCAATCCATCAATGCACCCATTGAGTTCAACAAAGTAAAAAGAGAAAGATTTTCCAAGGTTATTGCAAAATTAAAGGATATCAGGGACTCTCAGGAAGCCTATAAAATGGTCAATGGAAAATATGCCAATGACTTTGAGAGCCTCATCAAATTCATCGATACCGGCAATTACACCATAACTTCCCAAAGGGATTCCTCTTTCATGAGATACGACAAGGCCTATCAGATTGATATGCAACAAGATACGGTTATCATCGACACCTTGGGAACCGTAAAGGTAAAAGATTCCCTGTTTGGGGCCGATGACCGATACAAAAACATGATGAACGTTCCCTATGCCCAGAACAATGAAAAGTTCGAAATGAAAGCGGACATCATTGACAAAAGCGGATTCAAGGCACCTGTTTTTGAGGTCAAGGTGAAAAAGGATGTCCTCCTTTATGATCAACCAGAAGACTTGGTCGCGAGGGAAAATGCGCTACAGAGTGTGGAAGAAGTGAACGGCACAGAGATCAAAGTAGGCTCATTGACAGATGTGAGCACAAACGGCAACTGGCCGCCCATCTATGATAGAAAAATCGATTGATATAGAACAGCCAAAGGCAAATAGCATACATAGAAAACTGTCCATTCAAGCTGGCTTGAATGGACTTTCTTTTTGTGTGACGGACACCATTACCCATAAGATACTCGCTTTTGAAAAAATAACGTTCAAGACGCAGTCCACCCCTTATTTGATGTTGAAGGAGCTTAAGAACAGGCTCAATCAAAGCGGGGATGTGGGAAAAAGTTTTTCAGAGGTGATGGTCATCCACAAGAACAATATGTTCAGTTTGGTCCCAAAGCCACTTTTCAACAAGGAAGAGCTTCCAAACTACCTGAAGTTCAATGCCAAGATCATGGCAAACGACCTCATTGCCTATGATGAAATCCCCAATCAGGACATCGTCAATGTCTATATCCCCTACACCAATATCAACAACTATATTTTTGATCTTTTTGGTGAGTTTGAGTTCAAGCACAGCGGCACCGTACTCATTTCCACATTACTGAACGAGGGCAGAACCGCCCCTGACCCCATCTGCTATGTGCAGGTCGCGGAGAATGAAATGGAGATGATGGTGGTTTCCGATAAAAAATTGCTCTTTTATAACCAGTTCGAATATAAAAACCCGAATGATTTCCTCTACTACCTCCTCTTCAGTCTGGAACAATTGCAATTGAACCCTGAAAAGACCCAATTGAAGATGTTCGGTGCCATTGAGGAAGGGGATCCCATTTACGAACTTTGCCATCAATATGTTGGACAGGTATCCGTTTTTGTGCCCAATAGCCCTTCCTTTCCTTTGGAAGAACTGGAAAACGAGGTCATTGACTTTTCCATATTAAGTGCCCTTTGATGCGGATCATTTCAGGAAAACACAAAGGCAAGAGATTGATTGCCCCAAAAAAACTTCCGGTCAGACCCACCACTGACATGGCCAAGGAAGGCTTGTTCAATATATTGAACAACCGTTATTATTTTGACGGGCTCAAGGTGCTCGACCTTTTTTCGGGCACAGGCAATATCAGTTTTGAGTTTGCCTCCAGGGATGCTGGGGAAATCATTGCCGTGGATAGCTTTCCCTGTTGTGTGCAATACATCTCCAAGACTGCAAAAGAGCTGGAACTCCGCATCGATGCCATAAAATCCGATGTGTTCAAGTATTTGGAACGTACTCCCGAAAAATTCAATATCATTTTTGCCGACCCACCCTATAGTTTTGATCAAGCACAGTTTTTAAAGATTGTCGATTTGGTCATGGAGAGGGAGCTATTGCTGGAAGATGGCCTGTTGATTGTGGAACATTCGGACCAAACAGACCTTTCATCGCACCCCAATTTTTCCGAGCATCGGAAATACGGAGGGAGCGTTTTTAGTTTTTTTGAAGAAAAAAGCAGACCATAAGCCGGATTCTGTAATCCCTTTCGGGAACCCTTATCATTTATCTAGGTCTTTGGTTGCCCAAAGGCTCCAACCGCCTACCCTCCAACTCGGGCGTGCAGCCCTCGAACATTGGTTTACATGGCGTTTCACCGCATAGAGTTTACCTGATTTCACTACAGCCGAACTGTACTTGCTTTCTGTTGCACTGGTCCTCGCCTCTCGGCGGACGGGCGTTACCCGCTATGCCGCACTATGGTGTCCGGACTTTCCTCCCCGATAACCATCGGGACGATAAGGTGGCCTGCTCCCGCAAAGGTAAGCCAATTGTTAATAAAAAAAGGTGATCTAAGTTACATACCAATGGCTTTGCCCGTTCCTATTTTTATATTTGTAGTATGTCAATTTTCCCGCTTTGGAACCTTTTATAGTATCCGCTAGAAAATACCGTCCCCAGACATTCAAGGATGTGGTAGGCCAAGAGGCCATCACCAACACCCTGCTGAATGCCATTGAGAACAATCATTTGGCCCAGGCCCTGCTGTTCTGTGGACCCAGAGGAGTTGGGAAGACCACCTGCGCCCGTATTTTGGCCAAAAAAATCAATCAGGACGGCACTGAACGGGAAGATGAGGACTTTGCCTTCAATATTTTTGAGCTCGATGCCGCTTCCAACAATTCCGTGGACGACATCCGGAGCCTGATTGACCAAGTACGCATACCCCCACAAGTGGGTAAATACAAGGTGTATATCATTGACGAGGTGCACATGCTCTCCCAATCCGCCTTCAATGCTTTTTTGAAGACCTTGGAAGAACCCCCAAAACATGCCATATTCATTTTGGCCACCACGGAAAAGCACAAGATCATCCCGACCATCCTTTCCCGTTGCCAGATATTTGATTTCAAACGGATTACGGTAAAAGATGCTTCGGAATACCTTAAATACATTGCGGAGCAACAAGGTGTGGAAGCCGAGGAAAGTGCCCTTCACATCATCGCACAAAAAGCGGATGGTGCCATGCGTGATGCCCTTTCCATCTTTGATCGGGTAGTAAGTTTTTCAGGTAAACAATTGACACGGAAAGCGGTCACCGAAAACCTGAACGTGCTGGACTATGACATCTATTTTTCAGCTACGGAACTCATCTTGGAAAACAACATTCCAGAGCTGTTGCTCCTGTTCAACAAAACACTGTCCCTCGGTTTCGATGGGCACCATTTCATAACGGGCCTTGCCTCGCATTTTAGGGATTTGATGGTCTGCCAGCACCCTGATACCTTGAATCTTTTAGAAGTTGGGGACGATGTAAAAAAACAGTACCAAGAACAAGCTCGAAAAGCACCAAAGGATTTTCTGCTCAAGGCCATCGAAATGGCAAATGATTGCGACCTGCAGTACAAGGTGAGCAAAAACCAGCGGTTGTTGGTAGAACTTACCCTCATGAAACTGGCCTCCATCACTTTCGATGGAGAAAAAAAAAACCCTGATTTCATAATCCCGTCCTCACATTTTTCAAATGCTGCCCCCAAGAAAAATGGAACAACTCCCCCACAGAGCAACGGGACAGCCCAGAATACAGTCGATGCCACACCAAAGCCGGTAAGCGAACCGGTAAAAGAAGAACTGGTCGCAGAACCCGAGGAGGCCTATGAACCCGTTAAGAAAATCCAGATCAAGACTACAGAGAAAAGGATTTCTGGCCTTTCGCTCTCCAGTATCAAGGTCAAAAAGGCGCATGAGATCAATAAATCCCCAGAGGTTTCTGAGGAAGACCTTCCCAAGGATGCCTTCACCGAGGAGGACATGCAGCAACATTGGGACGATTTTGTCCACGAACTGGAAAATCAAGGGAGAAAAATATTGGCCAGCAACCTCAATGCCGATGTTCCCAAACTGAAAAATGGGAACACTATTTGGATAGAGCTTCCCAACAGCACCATGAAAAAAGAGGTGGAACGGGAACAGAGCTTGATGATGGATTATCTCAAACAAAAGCTCAACAATTATTCCATCAACCTACACATTACGGTAAACGAGGAGGTCGCCAAAAAGTTTGCCTTCACCCCAGAGGAGAAGTATGAAAAATTAAGGGAAAAGAATCCCGCTATTGACCTGCTCCGTAAAGAGTTCGACCTGGATTTCTAAACATCCTGCTGCAATACTCGTATCTTTGTAGCTCGAAATTTTCAAACACATACGCATGCTAGGCCTTAAACTACCGACTGACCCAAGATGGGTGAACATCGTTGAAAAAAACATTGAGGAGATTCTTACCGACCATGCTTACTGCGAACAAAAAGCGGCAAGCACTGCTATTTCACTGATCATCGGTTTTCCGGAAAAATCAGAGCTGGTAAAGGAAATGACGGCTTTGGCCAGGGAGGAAATGGGGCATTTCAACATGGTGCATGACAAAATCCTGAAGCGGGGTTGGGTGTTGGGCCGTGAGCGGAAGGATGAATATGTGATCGAGCTGATGAAATTCTTCCCCAAAGGTGGAAGCCGGGAAACCCATCTGGTACACAAGCTGCTTTACGCGGCCCTTATCGAGGCCAGAAGCTGTGAACGTTTCCGGTTACTTTCCGAAGAGATCCAGGACAAGGAACTAGCCGATTTTTACCGAAACCTAATGGTCAGCGAGGCCAACCATTACACTATGTTCCTGGCCTTTGCCCGAAAATATGGGAACAAAAAGGAAGTGGACCAAAAATGGCAGGCCTTGTTGGAGCATGAAGCGAAGCTGATGAAAAACCTCGGAAAAAAAGAGACCATGCACGGGTAGCACTCGCACTATTGGTAATATAGCGTTTTGATCATCCCATCGGCCAGACCGATTTTGGGCACATGGATTTTTTTGGCCTTGCTCCATTTAGCGGCATTCAGGAATATTTTGGTCGCGGGAATGATCACGTCTGCCCTATCTTGGTTAAGGCCCAATTCGGAAATACGATCCTCATAGGCCATACTGTTCAGAAAGTGGTATTGCGCGTTCAGCCAGATGTAGGATAAGGGCTGGCCTATTTTCCGGCCGGACATTTTATGGAGCTTGTTGATGTTTCCGCCAGAACCGATGATCTCCACCCTTCCGTCCATGGGCAGGTTTGTCTTAATCCACGTTTTGATCTCTTCCCAAACGGTGTCATCCACCAGATTGCTCAAGATACGTACGGTACCGATCTTAAAGGAATGGGACATCACAGGTTTTCCTTTGTCAAAAATGGTGAACTCGGTACTGCCACCACCCACATCGACATAGAGGTACATCCTATCGCTCTTGATAATGTCCTTTAAATCGGTGGATGCAATGATGAGGGCTTCCTTTTTCCCGTCGATCACCTCTATTTTCATTCCGGCTTCTTTCCTGACCCGCTCCACGACTTCGCGTCCGTTCTTTGCCTCCCGAAGGGCAGAAGTCGCACAGGCCATGTATTTTTCCACGCCATATACCTGCATCAACAGGTCAAAGGATTTCATGGTACTAATCAATCGGTTCTGGTTCTTTTCAGAGATTTTTCCCCTAAGAAAGGCATCCTCGCCCAAACGTACAGGCACCCGTACCAATTCACTCTTCTTGAAGGCAGGGGGCTTGTTTTCCTGTTCAATGACATTGTTGATCAACAACCTTATGGCGTTGGACCCTATGTCTATGGCGGCAAATTTGCGTATGACCAAATTCAAACGGTATTAGGATTCCAACTTTTTTTGATAGTAATGGTACATCTCAATCTGCGATCGAAATCCAGGTTCGCCCTTTGCTTTTTGGCGATAGGCATTGTCCTGCTTGGCCGATAGCACACGGGCCTTCATATTGTCCCTCCAAGAAATCTCGAAGGTGTCCAACAACTCCTGTTTGATATCCTCATCATAGATGGGACAGCCGACTTCGACCCTGAAATCAAGGTTTCGGGTCATCCAGTCCGCAGAGGAGATATAGACCTTGGGATTGCCTCCATTGGCAAAAATGAACGACCTTGGGTGCTCCAAGAACTTGTCCACCACACTGATGGCCTCAATGTTCTCGCTCATGCCCTCTATTCCGGGTATAAGACAACAAATGCCCCTGATGATCATCTGGATCTTCACCCCTGCCCTACTCGCCTCATAGAGTTTGTCCACCATTTTATAGGAGGTAAGGCTGTTCATCTTTATTTTGATGTAGGCCTCCCTTCCTTGTTTGGCATTATTGATTTCCTTGTCGATGAGTTTGATGAAAGTCGATTTGGTATAGTGTGGGGAAACGATAAGATGCTTGTATTTGTTGATCTTGTAATTGGTCTCAAAAAAATCGAACACCTTGCCCATATCTTTCAAAATGCCCTCATGTGCCGTGAAAAGGGTATAATCCGTGTAGATTTTGGCCGTGGACTCATTGAAATTCCCGGTGCTGATAAACCCATAGCGTTTTATCCCATGGCCCTCCTCACGTTCTATCATGCAGATTTTACTGTGCACCTTCAATCCGGGTACCCCAAAGATCAGATGGACGCCCTCTGCCTGCAGATAGTTGGCATACTCGATGTTGTTCTGCTCATCAAACCTTGCCTGCAGTTCAATCTGAACAGTAACATGCTTCCCGTTCTTTGCCGCATTGATCAAAGCCGATGCAATCTGGCTATCGCTGGCCAATCGGTATATGGTGATCTTGATGTTCCTGACCTTGGGGTCGAGGGCGGCTTCCCGCAAGAACTTGGTCACATAGCTGAACGTATGGTAGGGCGCATAGATCATGTAATCCTTGTGGGCTATCATTTCCAGAAGACTCCCTTTCATGCTTAGCCCTTTTACGGGCAGCGGCTCGATTTTCTCGTACATGAGGTCGTATCGACCCAAACTGGGAAAGCCCATATAATCGCGCCTGTTGTGGTAGCGTCCCCCTGGGATAACGCTATCCGTTCCCATAATGTCCATTTTCTCCTTGAGGAACTGGAGGGTATCCTTGTCTATTTTTTTGTCATAGACGAAACGGACCGGGTCACTAATCTTTCTGTGCTCCACACTGGAAGAGATTTTCTCTATGAAACTCTTACTCAGGTCATTATCGATATCGAGCTCGGCATCCCTAGTGATTTTGATCATGTGGGCCGATATGGATTCAAACTCGAACATGGTGAAGACATTGTCCAGACAGAACCGGATAAGGTCGTCCAAAATGATGATGTAGTTCTTTTCACCCTCTTTGGGAAGTACCACAAAGCGATCGATTCCCTTTGGGATCTCGATCAGGGCATACCGGTTGTGCCTGCCCTGCCCGGAACCGTTCTTCATTACGATCTTGACCGCCAAATAGGCCGCGGTGTCCTTCAGCAATGGAAATTCCGTAAGATCGTTGAGAATGATCGTCATCAGCTCTTGGTTCACCTTCTTGAAGTAATAATCGCGTATGAACTCCGCTTGGCTCTCGCTTACCTCTTTTTCATCGATGATGAAGATATTTTCCGACCGGAGCTCTTTTTCAATGGCATTGAAAATTTCAAGGCTGCGCGCCTGTTGGTCTATCACTATTTTGGTGATCTCTTCCAAAAGGTCGTTGGCCCTTTCCCCTCCCAATACGCTTTTTCCGGTCTTTCCTGCATCCACAATCCGTTTTACAGTGGCATACCTTACCTTGAAAAATTCATCGAGGTTATTGCTGAAGATTCCCAAGAAACGTAGTCGGTCAATCAGTGGCACCCTTTTGTCATTGCTCTCCTGGAGCACCCTGGCATTAAAACGCAACCAACTGATTTCCCTGTTTATATATTCGTTCTTTGTTTTTATCATCTATTATCTCAACTGTTTTGGAAAGACCATTTGTTTTATGGTACCCTTGGAAATTTTGGACCAATCGTCCACACCAAATGTAATGTGTACCAGTCCTGCGGTGGGAACGTTGTCAATATACTGATCTCCCCAAGCATTTGCAAGTGAAGTGAAGGCATAATTATGGCCAAAGAGGGCCACTGTTTCCAGACCATTGTCCAATTGTTCCACGAAGCGTTGGACACTGTCCCCGGAAAAGTCATACAACGACTTGTCCACCCTGAAATGGGTCAGGTCATAATCAAAGTTGCGAACAAAGATCATGCTGGTATGGAGCGCCCTGATGGCCGGGCTCGAATAAATAAAATCCAGTTCCGGAGCATGGGCCTTGAACGTTTTGGAAACTAGGTGCGCATCGTTGATGCCTCTTTGCAGCAAAGGTCTGTCCTTATCGGAGACCTCGTAGTCCCATGAGGATTTTGCATGCCTCATCAATATCAATTGTTTCATTGGTCAAAATCATTAGTTAAAAACCATACACTTTTTTGCAAAATTTCCAGATGCTACCAATAGTGTCATCATAAGAGTTGTTAAGTTATAGATTATTAAGTTATTTAAAACACCTTCCAAATAACTGAGCAACGTAATAACAATTTGCAATTTCCCCGTCTGCCGGGACGGTCAGAATTGCATTTTAAAACCTAGGTATAGTTCAATCCAGAGCGATTTAGCTTTTTAAAACTTAGGGTGCCAATCGTTCAATTTTCCAGTCATGATCCTCTTGAAGGGTGTACCTGAACCTATCGTGTAGCCTATTGGGCCTTCCCTGCCAAAACTCAATGGAAATGGGCCTTACCAAATAACCGCCCCAATGTTCGGGTCTTTCAATTTGTTTGCCCTCATACTGCTTTTCCAATGCCTCCAGTTCCTTTTCCAAGACTTCCCTGGAACCGATCACGTCGCTTTGGTTGGAGACCACGGCCCCCAACTGACTGCCCAGGGGCCTGGACTCGAAATAACCATCGGATAGGTTTTCGGCTATTTTTTCCGCATTTCCCTTGATGATGACCTGTCGCTCCATATTGGGCCAAAAAAAGGATAGACACACCGAAGGATCGGCCGCAATGGCCCGTCCCTTTTCGCTGTTATAATTGGTGTAAAAAATAAACCCTTCATGGGTGTACTTTTTCATCAGCACCACCCTACTCTTGGGAAACCCATCCAAACCTATTGTGGAAACGGTCATGGCATTGGGTTCATCCACCCCATCAGAGGCTTCCACTTCGTAGAACCATTTTTGGAACTGCTCCAAAGGGTTCTCTTTGATGGAACCTTCGGTCAGCTCACTTTTTTCGTAGGATTTCCTGTAATTGCCAAGGTCTTTTTGCATGACGTGAATTTCGGCAAAATTCAAATCCCGTCAAAGTAAGCAAGCTCTAAAAAGACGTTAATTTGCCGTCAAGTTTTTCTAAAGATCGAAAACCTTTCCATCGTCGGCCAATTCCACTTGGGGAAACACCTCTTGGGCTTCTTCCTTAAACAATTCGATGGATTTGTACCTTGTGGAATAATGTCCCAAAATCAACTTGCCCACTTCAGCTTGATGGGCTATCCGGGCTGCTTGTTTGGCCGTGGAATGTTTGGTCTTTTCGCAGAGATGGGTCTCCGTTTCCAAAAAAGTCGACTCGTGGTAGAGCACGTCCACGTTCGTTATCAACGGCACTATACTTTCCTTGTAGGCCGTATCACTACAATAGGCATAGCTTTTCGGTTTTGGTGGGTCCAAAGTGAGTTTTACATTGGGAACTATATTGCCGTTCTTGGAAATCCCATCGGCACCCTCTTTTATTTTGATGTATTGGCTCCTATCGACTCCATACTGCTTCGCGGCCTCGACATCCAAGGTACGGGGGGCTTCCTTTTCCCGAAACAGAAATCCATTGGTATAGATTCTATGGTCCAACGGAATAGTCTGCACGCTGACCTTGTCATCCTCAAACAAAAGTGTTGTTTCTTTCGATTCGATCTCGTGGAAGATAAGTGGGAAATTGGTCCACGAATCGCCCAGTTTCAAAAAAAGGGTAATGGCTTCCTTGATTCCTTTGGGTCCGTAAACATGCAGCTCTGTTTCCCGCCCCAAAAGCCTAAATGTCGAAATCATCCCGGGCAACCCAAAAAAGTGATCGCCATGGAGATGGGATATAAAAATGTGCTTGATCCTGGAAAACTTGACCCGGTATTTTCGCAACTGGACCTGGGTGCCTTCGCCACAATCGATCAAAAAAAGATGGTTCTGTATTTCGAGCACCTGGGAGGTGGGATTGGTAAACGTTCTTGGTGTCGCGGCATAACAACCTAGAATGGTCAACCTCATAGATCCAGATCCCTTTCTATTTCCTCCATTTCAATGAGGTCCTTGGCCTCTTTTAAGGTTGGCACAAGGCTTATCTCATCGGGTACCTCATCATAGGAAACCCTGTCCGTAACCAATACAAAGGATTTTCCGGACACCTTGTGTATATTCGAAATATCCAGAAACTCCAAGATGTCATTTGCCGTGAGTTTATTGAATGAGAACAGGTTGACGACAATATTGTCGTGTTTCAATTTAGGGTAGGCGTTCTTCAGGTTTGCCATAAAGGTGGAAAGCGAGGTTTTCTCCTGAAAAACAATGGTGGTCGTTCCTTCTTTGTCGAAAATCATCTTACTACATTTTTGATGCCAATAAATAGAGTACTGCCATGCGGATGGCCACCCCATTCTCCACTTGGTGCAGAATGATGGATTGGTCGGAATCCGCAACATCACTTGTGATCTCCACCCCACGGTTGATAGGCCCAGGGTGCATGATCACAATCTGTTTGTCCAAGCTGTCCAGCAGCTCCTTGTTTACCCCAAATTGCTGGGTATATTCGCGGGTGGATGGGAAATAGCTGATGTCCATCCGTTCGTTTTGGACACGGAGCATATTGGCCACATCGCACCATTGCAGTGCCTTCCTCAAATCCGTTTCCACGGTGACACCCAAAGATTCTATATGCTTTGGAATAAGGGTCCTAGGGCCACAGACCTTGACATTGGCACCTTGCAGCTTCAATGCAAAGATATTGGAAAGGGCCACTCTGGAGTGCAGAATGTCCCCGACGATGACAACGTTCTTCCCGCCAACATCGCCCAGTTTTCCCCGTATGGAAAAAGAGTCCAAAAGGGCCTGGGTGGGATGCTCGTGCGCCCCATCCCCAGCATTTACAATGGCTGCCTTGACGTGCTTTGAAAGGAATATGCCCGCACCGGGATTGGGATGCCGCATCACCACCATGTCCACTTTCATCGAGAGGATATTGTTCACCGTGTCGATGAGGGTCTCCCCTTTTTTCACTGAGGACTGGGCCGCGGAAAAGTTGACCACATCGGCGGACAAACGTTTTTCGGCCAGTTCAAAGGAAAGCCGTGTCCGCGTACTGTTCTCAAAAAAGATGTTGGCAATGGTGATGTCCCTAAGGGTGGGCACTTTTTTTATGGATCGGTTGATGACTTCCTTAAAATGATCCGCTGTTTCAAAAATGAGCTCTATATCCTTCTTGTTCAGATATTTGATTCCCAGCAAGTGATCTACACTCAATTCGCTCATTGTTCTATTTGCTTACTAAATATACAATATCTTCCCCGTCATTTTCTTCCCACATCACCTTCACTTTTTCTTCGTTGATGGCGTCCACCTGCCTGCCCCTGTAATTGGGCTGTATGGGCAAATGTCTGCTGAAACGTCTATCGATCAAGGTGAGCAATTCGATGCTCTTCGGTCTTCCAAAGGATTGTATCGCCGTGAGGGCGGACCTTATGCTCCTACCCGTGTACAGCACATCGTCAATGAAAACCACTTTTTTGTCCTCGACCAGAAAGTCCATCTTGGTGGTATTGGCCTTTAGGATCTCCCCCCGGCCAAAATCGTCCCTAAAAAAAGTAATGTCCAAAAAACCTAGGGATATATCTTTTACCTTGTATTCATCCTTGAGGATCTTGGCCAACCTTTCGGCCAAAAATACGCCCCTAGGCTGTATGCCTATGAGTGCCGTATCCGTAAAGTCCAAATGGTTTTCCAATAGCTGACAGGCCAGCCGGTGCAGTATGATGTTGATTTCCTTTGAAGTGAGAAGTACTTTTTGGCTCATAGGTTGTGCGACCGACTCTGTTGTATGCAAAAGTAAACAATTCTTTAGAATGGCAACGACACAAAAAAAGCCCCACTGTTTCCAGCGGGGCTTTTGTTTTAAAGAAAACCTGATTACTTTTTCTTGGAATCGGCCTCCATTTTATCCTTCAATGCCTGCAACTGGGAGTTGGCATCACCAAGGGTGGGTGCCGCCTCATCGGAAGAGGAAGACCTCTTCTTGGCCGCTTTTACATTGTTCTCTTCTTGCTCCCTAAAGATAGCGGTGTGGCTGGCCACAACTCGTTTGAAATCTTTGTTGAACTCGATGATCTTGAACTCTACTTCTTCACCTTTCACCAATTTCTTGCCATCTTCTTTTTCCATGTGGCGTTGTGGAACGAATCCAACAATATCCTCATTGAAGTTGATGGTAGCTCCTTTGTCCACTACTTCTGCAATGGCAGCTTTGTGGATGGTACCTTCAGCAAACTCCTCGGAATACTTGTCCCAAGGGTTTTCTGTGGTCTGCTTGTGACCTAGGCTCAACTTGCGTCCTTCAACATCCAACTCAAGAACTTCCACTTCCAAGGTATCACCAACGGTAACGAACTCGGATGGGTGCTTGATCTTCTTGGTCCAAGAAAGGTCGGAGATATAGATCAATCCGTCGATTCCTTCTTCCAACTCTACGAATACGCCAAAGTTGGTGAAGTTACGAACGATTCCTTTGTGCTTGGATCCCACTGGATATTTGGAAGTGATATCGGTCCATGGGTCTGGGGTCAATTGCTTGATACCCAAAGACATTTTACGATCTTCCCTGTCCAAGGTAAGGACAACGGCCTCTACCTCGTCACCAACGTTCACGAAGTCTTGGGCAGAACGCAAGTGCGTTGACCAGGACATTTCGGAAACGTGAATCAGACCTTCAACACCTTCGGCCACTTCGATGAAGGCACCGTAGTCGGCGATTACCACTACTTTACCTTTTACTTTGTCACCTACTTTGATCTCATCCCCAAGGGCATCCCATGGGTGTTTCTCCAATTGTTTAAGACCCAATTGGATTCTTGACTTGTTATCATCGAAATCAAGGATAACCACGTTCAATTTCTGATCAAGTTCAACAACCTCGTTGGGGTGGTTGATCCTGCTCCAAGAAAGGTCGGTAATGTGGATCAAACCATCCACGCCACCTAGGTCGATGAACACACCATAAGAAGTGATATTCTTCACGACACCTTCCAATACTTGGCCTTTCTCCAATTGGCCGATGATTTCTTTCTTCTGCTCTTCGATGTCCGCTTCGATCAGGGCTTTGTGGGAAACCACTACGTTCTTGAACTCGTGGTTGATCTTAACTACCTTGAACTCCATGGTCTTCCCTACGTATTGATCGTAGTCACGGATAGGCTTCACATCGATTTGGGAACCTGGCAAGAACGCCTCGATTCCGAAAACATCAACGATCATACCACCTTTGGTCCTACATTTTACGAAACCTTGTACGATTTCTTCCTTGTCATGGGCAGCATTGACGCGATCCCAAGCCATGATGGTCCTTGCCTTTCTGTGGGAAAGTACCAATTGTCCGGTCTTGTCCTCACGGATATCGATGAGTACCTCAACCTTGTCACCAACCTTTAGGTTGGGGTTGTAACGGAACTCGTTCAAGGAGATGACCCCTTCGGATTTTGCATTGATGTCAATGATGGCCTCACGGTCGGTCATGTGCACCACTGTCCCTTCAACTACTTCCTCATCGGCGGTGTCCACGAAGTTTTCCTCCACAAGGTTCTCGAATTCCTTGAGCTTCTTGTCATCTACGCGCTCAATTCCTTCTTCGTACTTGTCCCAATCAAAATTGGCCAGGAATTCCTGTGGATCTTGTTGGGGCTTTGTTTCTTTTACTTCTGGTGCTGCGGCAGTTTCTGTTGCCTCAACGGTTGCTTTTTCTTCAGCCATGTGCTGATTCAAATTTGTATTCCGCGCTTTACAAGAGTTGGACAATCACCGCGAAAGTGGTTTTTAAAAATGTTCCAATTCCCTTTTCCTCTTGCTTCCTTGCCAAAAAGGTGTGCAAAAATACAATTAATTTATTGATTCACAAAGCCTATGGCACCAAAGGTTGACGTAAAGAAACTATTACCATAATTTAATGGTAAAATAGGGGCATTATGGCTATCTTGAGGGTTCTAATTGTTAACTATAAAACAAGAAAAACATGAGCGCAAAAGCAAAGTATCAGCCCGTTCTGGACCTCGGTCTCAAACTGAACATAAAGGATGGCGATGTTACCGAGGACAATGGCGTCCTAAAGATCAAGGGAGTGGCCGCCACTCCCTATGAAAAGAACATGCTGTGGGACAAGATAAAGGAGATCGGGGGCGAGAAACCTTCGGACATCAAGGCCAACATTACTGTGGCGGACGAGTCGGTCTATCACAGGCATACCGTGAAAAGTGGGGAGTCGTTGAGCAAGATCGCGAAACACTATTATGGGGATGCCATGAAGTACAACAAGATCTTTGAGGCGAACACAAACATCCTAAAAAACCCGGATGTGATCCATCCCGATCAGGTGTTGGTGATCCCGAACCTGTAAAGGTATTGTCACAACACAAAAAAAGGCACCCAAGGGTGCCTTTTTTACATTGTACACATTTCATTTCTCAATTGTAAAGGGCATTTCGTAAACCCAAAGGGCACATCCATCAATTTCGACTAAAATTGAATTTGAAATCCAATAACTTCACATATCAGTGATCAGTCGATAACACTTAATTCCCAACATTGACACCATTATATGATGAACTACGAAATTACGAACGAACAAAGAAAATATTTCGGGATCGACCCCATCCAAAATCATTGGGACAGGGTCATTTTTACCGGTGACACACATCATCCTGAAAGTATCCTGTATTTTGACAAGGATACCATCAAGCGGTATATCGTCTCTACCGAAAAACAATACTTTGAGAGACAATATGACGAACCAACAAAGGAAAGAAGCATACTTTTGCCCAAAACGGCCAAGGGAAAAGAGAAGAAGTTGAGCACTTCCGTTTTGGAACAGAGACAACCTACGGGCGTTTATCTGAATGTAGGTAACGGTAATTTGAAAATTGGCAATTACACATCCCAAACGACTTTCTATTCAAGCAGTTGGGAAAATGATGAGCCATCCCTGAAAACAATACCTGAAATCATAAATGACTTTATATTTTCTTCACCGCAAAACCATCTTGCCGAAATTGAAAAATATAAAAATCTAAAGCGAAAGAATATAAAATTCAAAGCTGGGGATTATTTCTGCTTCAAACTAAACAGGACGCATTATGGTTTTGGACGGATTCTCCTTGATGTGGGCAAAACCAGAAAGAAAAAACTCATCGACGACAAACATGGATTAAGTTTGTTCATGGGTTTGCCCGTATTTATTGAATTGTTCGCTTTTAAATCACAATCCAAGACCATGGACATTGCCACACTTGACGAACAACCCAAACTGCCATCGGACGTTATGATGGACAATCTGTTTTTGTATGGCGAATATGAAATCATAGGACACAGGGAAATCAAAAACGAGGAATTTGATTTTCCTATTTCTTACGGACGTAGCATTGGCCAAAGAAAAACCGTGTTCTTGCAGTGGGGCTTGATACATAAAGAACTTCCGCAAGAAATGTATTCCAAACATATTTCCACAGACGAGATTCCACCAAGTCAAAATCCTTATGGTTATTATTCGATCGGGTTTAGACCTTTTTATGGCTGCACAGAAGTTATGAAAACCATAGGGAACAATGGAAAATTCGATTTTGACAAAGTAAATCACTATAAGGCAAAATGGGATTTGCGAAATCCCAAAAACAAAGCAATAAAGGAGGAACTGTTCAAAACATTTGGACTTGACGCCAATAAATCCTACTACGAAAATTCAATATTGACAAAAACAAAATCACCTAGTGAAATAATTGGGGAACTATAATAAAAAATGGGTGTCAACAAGGATGTGGCTTCAAAACCTAATCCGATAAATGTTCCCTTTAAACTCAATCCGTCTCACCTCTCTTTCGCAATCACCCGTTTGGAAAAGTCGTAAATGCGTTCAAACTGCTCTTCCAATCCCATGTCGCCATTGTCGAACTCAATGGCATCCTTGGCCTTTTTTAAGGGGGAAATGGTGCGGGTGGAGTCAATCCGGTCCCGTTCCTGCACATTTTTGAGCACTTCTTCATAGGTGACCTCCTCTCCTTTGTCCAACAACTCCTTGTAGCGTCTTGCGGCCCGGGTCTCGGGGGATGCCGTCATGAACAATTTGAGCTCCGCATCGGGAAAGACTACGGTACCGATGTCCCTTCCATCCATCACAATGCCCTTGTCCTTGCCCATCTCCTGTTGGATCCCGACGAGCATCTCGCGCACTTCCTTGATGGCGGCCACTTTGCTGACATATCCAGAGATTTTCATGGATCGGATTTCCCTTTCCACATTTTCGCCGTTCAGGTGCATTTCCGAAATCCCCAAATCTGCATTGGGGACAAACTTGAGCTTTATCTTAGGTAATTTTTGGACCAATGCAGGCACATCGATTTCCCCTTCAGCATCTACCAGTTCATGGTTCAGCGCATAAAGGGAAACGGCCCTGTACATGGCCCCGGTGTCCACATAAATATAGCCAAGGGTCTTGGCCAAACGTTTGGCAATGGTACTCTTTCCCGTGGAGGAATGCCCGTCAATGGCTATGGTTATTTTTTTCATCGGAACAAAAATAGGGATAACACCCCTAAAGTTCCCTTAAGGCGGCAATTCCTTTCAAAAAAATTCTGGTCCTTCGAACTGGATTAAAGGGTCTTCGCATTTTTTACTTTCTGTCCTGTGATAGCAATGTCGATGACCTCGCTCATATCCGTCACATAATAGAAAGTGAGCCCTTTCAGATACTCTTCCTTGATTTCCTCGATGTCTTTCCTGTTGTCCTTGCACAGGATGATTTCATTGATCCTAGCCCTTTTTGCGGCCAAGATTTTCTCCTTGATTCCACCAACGGGCAATACTTTACCGCGAAGCGTGATCTCGCCTGTCATGGCAATGCTCTTTTTCACCTTGCGCTGGGTAAAGAGCGACACCAAGGAGGTCAACATGGTGATTCCTGCACTGGGTCCGTCCTTGGGTGTGGCACCCTCGGGCACATGGATGTGCACATTGTACCTATCGAACACATCGGGGTCGATACCAAAGGTATCTGCATTGGACTTGATATATTCCATGGCAATGGTGGCAGATTCCTTCATCACCTTGCCTAAGTTTCCGGTGATGTTGAGTTGCCCCTTTCCTTTGGAAAGGATGGACTCGATGAACAAAATATCGCCGCCCACACTGGTCCAAGCCAAGCCTGTGACCACTCCGGCCACCTCGTTGTTCTCGTACTTGTCACGCTCCAATCGGGCAGGCCCCAAGACTTTTTCCACATCGGCATCGGATACTTTTATACTGTACTCCTCCTCTATGGCGATGGATTTTGCGGCATAGCGCACCATTTTGGCCAATTGTTTCTCCAGGTTACGTACCCCAGACTCGCGGGTGTAGCCCTCGACAATTTTCTCCAATTGGCGTTTGCCTATTTTTAGATCCTTTGCAGAAAGCCCGTGTTCCTTCAATTGTTTGGGTAACAAATGCCGCTTGGCGATTTCCACCTTCTCCTCTATGGTATATCCCGTCACATTGATGATTTCCATACGGTCCAGCAAAGCGGGTTGTATGCTTGACAGGTTATTCGCCGTGGCGATGAACATCACTTTGGAAAGATCATAGCCCATTTCCAGAAAATTGTCATGGAACTCCGCATTCTGCTCCGGGTCCAATACCTCCAACATGGCAGATGAGGGATCGCCTTGATGGCTGTTCGACAATTTATCAATCTCGTCCAAGATGAAGACCGGGTTTGATGTCCCTGCTTTCTTCAAACTTTGGATGATACGCCCCGGCATGGCCCCGATATAAGTTTTTCGGTGCCCACGGATCTCGGCCTCATCACGCAAACCGCCCAATGACATTCGCACGTATTCCCTGCCCAAAGCTTCTGCCACGGACTTGCCCAAAGAGGTCTTACCCACACCTGGAGGTCCGTACAGACAAAGAATGGGCGATTTCATATCGTTTCGCAGTTTCAGCACGGCGAGGTATTCTATGATGCGTCGCTTCACATCTTCCAGACCATAATGGTCCCTATCCAAGATCTGCTGTGCCCGTTTCAGGTCGAACTTGTCCTTGGAAAATTCGTTCCAAGGCAGGTCGAGTATCAGATCCAAATAATTCCGCTGAATGGAATACTCGGCCACTTGGGGGTTCATGCGCTGCATTTTGGCCAGTTCCTTTTCAAAATGTTCCTGAACGTTCTTGTTCCATTTTTTCTTTTTGGCCTTTAGGCGCATTTCCTCCACCTCTTCTTCATAAGATAGGCCACCAAGTTCTTCTTGGATGGTCTTCATCTGTTGGTGCAGGAAGTACTCCCTTTGCTGCTGGTCCATATCGCTTCGCACCTTGCTCTGGATATCGTTGCGCAGTTCCAGTTTCTGAAGTTCCATGTTCATGTATTTCAAGGTGGCCAAGGCCCTTTCCTGAAGGTTCGGGATTTCCAGCAACTGCTGCTTCTCCGCAACGCTCAGGTTCAGGTTGGAGGACACAAAGTTGATCAGGAACGAATTGCTCTGGATATTCTTGATGGCAAAGGTGGCCTCACTGGGAATATTGGGGTTGTCCTTGATGATCCTAAAGGCCAGTTCCTTGATGGAATCGATAATGGCCTCAAATTCCTTGCTTTTCTCATCGGGCCGTATTTCCTCTGCCTCCTTTACCTTGGCGGTCAAATAGGGTTTCTCGCTAACAATGCTCTCTATCTGGAACCTCTTTTTTCCTTGGATGATGACGGTGGTGTTGCCATCCGGCATTTGGAGCACCCTTAGGATACGGGCCACCGTGCCCAAGGTATTGATGTCGTTTACGCCGGGATTCTCGGTCTGTTCGTCCTTTTGGGACACCACACCTATCGTTTTGGTGCCATTGTTGGCATCCTTGATCAGGTTGATGGACTTGTCCCTCCCTGCAGTGATGGGAATCACCACCCCTGGGAACAAAACGGTATTTCGTAGGGGAAGCACGGGCAAGGTGTCCGGCAGTTCCTCCTTGTTCATCTGTTCTTCATCCTCAGGGGTGAGCAGCGGAATCAACTCCGCATCCTCATCCAATCCCTGAAGGTCAATATTGTCAAATCTTGATATTTTCATCTCTCCCATCTCTTCTTTTCGGTCATTTTGTCATAATCGACAAAAATCCAACTTTTTTATTCAGTAACAAAGCTTCTGGAACACCTTATAAATCAATAGTTATGGTGAAATCGAAGCTTATGGTCACTCCTAAAAGGCAATTCCTGTGCCATTGAAAAATAAATTTTAAGAAAAAAGTGTAACAATTGGTAAATTCCCTAATCTATAAGACAAACCATTCATTTTTTGAGCCACCAAAATGAACATATTGATGCACTGCTCCAATCGTGCATGCAGGGAAAACAAAGTGCACAGATGGAGATCTACAATCGCTACTATAAGGCCATGTACAACACTGCCTATAGGATTGTAAAAGATCCCGCCGAGGCGGAGGATGTGATGCAGGAATCGTTCCTGAGCGCATTCACCAAGATGCATACTTTCAAAGGAGACGTCACCTTTGGGGCATGGCTGAAGCGGATCGTGATCAACAACAGCATCTATCAGTACAAAAAGCAGCAAAAAAACAGGACTGCGGATTTGGATGATATCATGTACAAGGTCGAAGATAATGATGGAGTTGCTTCAGACCAGAATGGTTATACTGAACTGAAGGCTCAAAAAGTGATGGAAACCATGAAAAGTTTGAAAGACAATTACAGAGTTTCTTTGACCTTACATTTAATTGAGGGTTACGATTACGAAGAAATCAGTGAAATAATGAACATTAGCTATGCTAATTGTAGGACCACGATCTCAAGGGCCAAAGAAAGTTTGAGAAAGAAGTTGACCGTAAATATGTAGAAGATGAGCAAGGATAGTTTAGACAATTTGTTTGGGAGGCTCCAAGGAGAGTTTGATGTAGAGGAGCCACAAAGTGGGCATCAAGAACGGTTTTTGGACAAACTGAACCGGAACCAGGGCACGGTTTCCATCCACAGGAAGAAAACCTCATGGTGGAAGCCCCTCTCCATCGCCGCCTCCGTGGCATTGGTGGCCGTACTGGGATACCAAGTATACGGCCCTAGGCCCAGTTTGAAACAACAGGTCGTCAATATTGCTCCTGAGGTAGGCCAGACGGAGTTTTACTTTGCCAACCTCATTGAACAGCAAGTGCAGCAATTGAAGGACGAGAAATCGCCCGAAACGGCACAGTTGGTCGATGATACCTTGTCCCAGTTGCAACGGTTGCAAAAAGATTACCGAGCGCTGGAACAGGATTTGGTCAACGGTGGGGACAGCAAGATCATCATGAACGCGATGATCATCAATTTCCAGACCCGCATTGACCTTTTAAGAGAAGTTTTGAGCCAAATAGAAAATATCAAGAATTTAAAATCACAAAATGATGAAAGCTTTACCATTTAAAAAGATTCTTTTCACCTTGGCTTTGATTCCCATGGCCATAAGTGCCCATGTGGACAACGACAACTTGAACGGCAGGTACACCAAGGAAAAGACCATTAAAAAAGAATTCAACGTCAATGCCGATGCACTTTTCAAGGTCGATAACAGCTATGGCAACCTCAGCATTACCTCTTGGAACGAAAACCGGGTGGTGATAGAGGTCCAGATCAAGACCAACGGAAACAATGAAGAACGGGTACAGGAACGATTGGATGAAATCAACGTGGATTTCGAGAACAGTTCCAGCATGGTTTCTGCCCGAACCCTCTTTGGTGACCGTGACAACAGTTGGGGATGGAGCTGGGGCAAGCGCAACAGTGTCAGCGTACAGGTGAACTACACCATCAAACTGCCCGTGAAGAACAACGTGAGCCTGAGCAATGATTATGGCAGCATTTTCCTGGACCGTATCGATGGACATGCCAAGATCAAGTGCGATTACGGCAAAATAGAAGTGGGTGAACTGCGCGGGAGAAACAATGAACTCCGGTTCGATTACACCTCACGGTCCACTTTCGACTATATCAACAGTGCCGAGATTGTGGCCGATTATTCCGGGTTCACCATCGGAAAAGCGGGCAACCTGATCATCAAGGCCGATTATACCAATGCCGTCATCGATGAGATGGAAAACTTGGAGTACTCCTGTGACTATGGATCACTTGAGGCCAAAAACATCAAGAGCGTGAACGGCAATGGGGACTATATCGGGATAAAACTGGGTACCGTGCATGGCAATGTGGGCATCTCTGGCGACTACGGTTCCTTGAAGATCGATCAAATGGCACCGGATGCAGGCAACATCCAAATACGGACAGATTATACCGGTATCAAAATAGGGTACCATCCGGAGTATTACTTCGATTTTGAGATCACCACTGAATATGCCGGCGTGAGCGGAAAGGATGATTTCGAGATCAACATCAGCAAGGAAAAATCCAGCGAGAAATATTACAAAGGATACTACGGAAAGGAAAACTCCGGGAGAACAGTGAGCATCACCAGCGATTATGGAGGCATCACATTTTATCAAAACTAAAACATCAAATCAAAAAACCATTTAAACACAAGATCATGAAAAAAATCATCACACTCGCACTAGCATTGACCACCGTGGCCATCACCAACGCCCAATGGGGAAGAAAAGTAAAGGGGGACGGCAATGTGGTCACCACTGAACGCTCCGTTGGGGACTATGACGGCGTGTCACTCGCAGGTTGGTTCGATGTGGACCTTGTGGCGGGCAACGAAGGGGAGATCACCCTGAAAGGGGAGTCCAACCTTTTGGAACACATCATAACCGAGGTCAAGGACGGCGTTTTGGTCATCAAGACCGAGAAGGGAATGGAATTGAAACCTTCCAATTGGAATTCAAGTATTCTGATCACCGTTCCCGTAGAATCCATCAGTTCCGTGAGCCTATCAGGTTCTGGCGACATCGTGGGCAAGACCACCATTGAAGCTGAAAGTTTCAGTACTCGGATTGCCGGGTCTGGCGACATCAGCGTAGCAGTCCAGGCAAAAGAGGTCGAGGCCTCGCTCTCTGGTTCGGGCGACATCAATCTATCTGGAAGGACCACGGATTTTGATGTAATGGTATCTGGCTCTGGGGATATCAAGGCGTATGAACTGGAAGCAGAGTTTGTGAAAGCCGCCGTTTCCGGATCGGCAGACATCAAGGTGACGGCCAACCAGTCCATCGATGCGAAGGTTTCGGGATCGGGAGACATCCATTACCGCGGAAATCCTAAAAAAATCAATTCAAAATCATCAGGCTCCGGGGATATCTCCAGAGGATAAAAAAATTCCAACATCAATCATCAAACGGAAAAAGCCCTGATTTGTCAGGGCTTTTTTTATTCATCCAGTAATTTTCCTATTTCCTTCCAAGTGACCAACTTAATGTTTTCCTCTTCCAAAATCTTGGCACATTCCCCACTCGTAAAGAAGTCATAATCATTCTGACGCCATTTTGCTCCCCAATAGGGATGCTGAAAGGACATTCCTTGGCTTTCCATATTATCGTATGCACAGTGAATGATCATGATATGGACCCCAGGGTTTAATGATTTTAGCGTGTCGGCATAATACTTTGCCATCGCATCATCATCAAAACTCTGTATTTCCGCTCCAAAAATTTGATCAATTACCACTTTAGAACCAAGATCACCCTCTCCGCCCAATTGTTTGATTTGTTGGTTAACCATTGTCGGAATACCATATTCCTCGCCAAGTTTGGTATAAAGTTGGTAATAACGGGGATCCATGGAGAACAGGCAGCCCATGTGACTGTCCAGATGTGTGGGTTGGATTCCCATGGCAATGGCCTTGTCTATCTGTGCCCGCAGTTCAATTTCAACTTCCTCGATTTTGGCATTTTTCCACAGTTCGTTACAATCGGGGTAGAAATATCCATTGGCATCCAGCAAACTGGTTACTTCCAAACGGGATGCTACAGGCCCCCATCGCAATAGCTTCCATTCACTTGTCAATGTCAAATGTATGCCCATGTCATGGTCAGGATTGGCCTTGGCATAATCAGCGACCTCTGCCAGCCAAGGTGTGGGTACCATGATGCTCGCACTGTTTACGGAACCTTCTTCCATGGCCTTGAACGATGCTTGGTTCACTGAATGGACCACCCCTAAATCATCAGCGTGGATGATCAATAATTTCGCATCGGCAGCATATCCAAGACGTTCCTGAAGATTTTTTTGTGCATTGAGACCCACTCCAATCAGAAATGCATAAGCGATTAATAGGATGTTTTTCATTGGTTCAGTTCTTTTTATTGACCCTTGTCAGTAAAAAGATACCAATTAAAAAGAATATTGCCAAGAAGATGGTGCTGTTGCGCATGCTCCCGGTAAGTTGGGCCACTATGCCATACAGGAAGGTGCCGATGATGATACCTATTTTTTCGGCCACGTCGTAAAAGCTAAAAAAGGATGTGGTGTCCGTGGTCTCCGGCAAAAATTTGGAATAGGTGGAGCGGGAAAGTGCTTGAATGCCGCCCATAACGATCCCGACCAGACCGGCAGCGATGTAAAAGTCCATGGGTGTCTGCAAGAAATACGCATACACGCAAAGGAGCATCCAAACCATGTTGATGACCATCAGTGTCTTGATGTTTCCATAGGCCTTGGAAGCCCAAGCGGTGGCCGTTGCCCCGAAAATGGCCACCAGTTGTATCACCAAAATACTGGTAATGAGCCCAGTGGTCCGTTCGTTATCGGTTCCCCAAGCAATTTCTTCTTCCCCAAAATAGGTGGCGATGAGCATAATGGTCTGCACCCCCATGCTGTACACAAAAAAAGCTCCCAAATAGCGTTTCAGGCGTGTATTCTCCCCCAATTGGTGCCAAACGCTTTTCAATTCCTTAAATCCATTAAGGATGATGTGTTGCCGCTCCCCTTCCCTTTTGTAGCCTTTTGGCAAATGGGCAAACGTATATTGGCTGAAGACGATCCACCAAATCCCTACGGAAATAAAGGAATACTTCATGGCCTTTATCTCGGCAATCTCTCCACCGCCGTCCGTTATCCCAAAAAGACCTGGTTTCATGACCATGACCAGATTGAAGACCAGCAATATCACACTCCCGATGTAGCCCAAAGAGAAACCCTTGGCACTGATGCGATCCTGCTGTTCCGGGTAGGCAATGTCCGGCAAATACGAGTTATTGATGGCAAAACTGACCCAAAACCCTACCAGACCGAAGAAATAGCACACCAACCCAAAAAAGATGTTCTCCAAGGAAAACCAGTAGAGCCCAATACAGGAAAGTGCACCCAAATAGCAAAAAAACTTAAGGAACATTCTCTTGTTCCCCATATAGTCCGCAATGCCCGAAATCAATGGGGTGACTATGGCGATAAAGACAAAGGCCAATGAGGTGACATAACTGATCAATGGCGCCCGGGCAATCTCTCCCCCGAAAATGGTGACCTTCTCTATCCCGGCCGTGCGGAACAGCAGTCCATAAAAAAGTGGGAAAACAGCGGAGGATATCACCAAGCTGTACACCGAGTTGGCCCAATCGTAAAACGCCCAGGCATTCAACAGTTTTTTACTTCCCTTCAATGCCAGTACCTGTTCCATAGACTTTCGTAAAAAATAAATGTCATTTCGAGCTTAGTGAACATGGTTTATCCAAAGGATAAGATGTCCCCATCAGGTCGAAATGACATAGCTTGTTTTTGTTCGATCTCAATTTATTTGAATGTGGTCACCCCGAACTTTCGTGCTTCCTGCTTTGCTGCTGGTGCCCAAGCGGTCAGGTTACTGATCCTGGTATCGTTGGATGGGTGTGTGCTCAAAAATTCTGGTGGTGCCTGCCCTCCTGAATTGGCCTTCATGCGTTGCCAAAGTTTGGCCGCTTCGTCCGGGTTATAGCCTGCAATGGCCATGATCTGCAATCCGATACGATCCGCCTCCGTCTCATGGCTCCTGCTGAAGGGCAACATGACCCCTACTTGGGAACCGATTCCGTAGGCCTGGTTGAACATATTTCGTTTTTCTGGATCTTGAATGGCGATGTTGCCTGCCACGGCTCCGATTTGCTGCACCATGCCCGCACTCATACGCTGGGCCCCATGATCGGCCAAGGCGTGGGCCACCTCGTGCCCCATGACCACCGCTACTCCGGTCTCGTTCTGGGTAATCGGCAGAATCCCCGTGTAGAATACGATTTTTCCACCTGGCATACACCAAGCATTCACGGTTTCATCCTGAACCAGGTTATATTCCCATTGGTAATCCTTGAGATAGCCCGGATACCCATTGGCATCCAACCAACGTTCGGCCGCAGAGGCGATGCGCTGCCCCACCTTGGTGATCATCTGGGCGTCAGAAGTGCCCTTGACCACCTTGTTCTCATCCAAAAATTGATCATACTGGGCAAAAGCCATCGGGAACATTTGGCTATTGGGATAAAAGTTCAATGTGCTCTTTCCCGTAAAAGGATTGGTCTTACAAGAAGCAACCATCAGAAAAACAGTGGCAGTCAAAATCAATCTTTTCATAACGGTATCAGTGTTTAGTCTTAGGTAAATTACAAAAAATTATTTTCCGATAATGTGAAGTTCCGTGAAATCCTTGCTCACTTCTATGGAATTGTTCCCGTTCAACTTGATGTCGTCAAGGTCCACTTCCTCATTGTCCAGTTCCACTGTTCCGATGGTAAATGGAAGGCCGTGCAGCGTCAGTTTGAATTTTTCATAGGAAGTAATAAAATTACCATCCTTGAATTGCTGTATGATGAGTTCGTTCTCCTTGCCCCTCAACCTGAATCTACGCAGACTAAAACGTCCTTTTTTGTAGTCGTAGCCATCCTGTTGGTCCTCATACACAATGGAATTTTCCGTACCCTCCTTGTAATAAACATCCAGGAACAGCTCCGTGATTTCTTTCTCACCCACATATTGCTGTACGGGATATTTCGGGATTATGGCCCCTTCCTTCACATAGAGGGGAATCCTATGGATCTCTGCGGGCACCCATCTTTCAAGTCCTCCGGCAATCACCTCATCGGTCCAATAGTTGTACCAATTGCCCCGTGGGAAGTACATTCTCCTGCCCTGGGCATTGGGTTCTTGGACGGGACAGACCAACATCTGTTCCCCAAAAAGGAACTCATCGGTCCTAAAATGGGTCTGGGAATCTTCCTGATCATAGAACACCAAGGATTGCAGCATGGGTATCCCATCTTTGATGTATTTGTAGAACATGGTATAGAGATAGGGCAGCAATTGGTAGCGCATCTCTATGAATTTCCTGACAATATCGGTGATCTCTTCCCCGAACGACCATGGTTCTTGATCCCCGTGGTCCCCGCTGGAATGTACCCTGCAAAAGGGGTGGAAAATGGCCAATTGTATCCATCGGGCGAAGAGTTCGCCATTGGGCTGCTCTGCAAATCCGCCAATATCGGACCCCACAAAGGAATATCCGCTCATACACATGCGCTGCATCTGCACATTGGCGATCCAAAGGTGTTCCCAAGTGGCCACATTGTCACCTGTCCAAGTGGCAGAATATCGTTGCGTACCTGAATACGCGGCACGGGTAAGCACAAAGGGCCTCAACGGGAAGGTGAATTTTTTCACCCCTTCATAAGTGGCCCTCACCATTTGCATACCATAGACATTATGTGCCTTTCTATGGCTGCACGGATGTCCATCATAATCGTGGCGGACGTCAAGGTTGGCCGTTTTGGATGGCACCTCCATGACAGCGGGCTCGTTCATATCGTTCCAGACGCCCCTCACCCCCATTTCAGCAATCATTTCCTTGTATAGACCTGCCCACCATTCGCGAACCTCTGGATCGGTAAAGTCGGGAAACTTGCACTCCCCGGGCCATACTTTCCCCTTGAAATGGGGACCATCGGCCCTTCGGCAGAAAAATTCATTGTCCATGGCCTGTTGGTACACCCAATAGTCCCTGTCTATCTTGATTCCGGGATCGATCATGGTAATGACCTTGAAACCGTCCTCCTCCATTTCCTCGATCATTTTCTTTGGATTGGGAAAATAGCGGTTGTTCCAGGTAAAGCATCTGAAACCTTCCATATAATCAATGTCCAGATAAATGGCATCGCAGGGAATGTTGAGTTTTCGGAAGGTCGATGCTATTCTTTTTACTTTCCGTTCCGGGTAGTAGCTCCATTTGGATTGATGGAACCCCAAGGCCCACAAAGGAGGTAGCTCGGGAACCCCAGTAAGGTCGGTGTAGGCTTCCACCACTTGGCCCATTTTGGGTCCGTAGAAAAAGTAGTAGTTCATTTCCCCGCCATCGGCCCAAAAGCTGGTGACGTTCCTTTTCTCATTTGCAAAATCAAAATAGGTACTGAAGGAGTTATCAAAGAAAATACCGTAGGCCACACTCTCCTTGAGCCCAATATAAAAAGGAATGGACTTGTAGAGCGGTTCTTGGTCCTTGCCATAGGCATAGGAGTCAGTGACCCAATTGTTCACCCGTTTTCCTTTAAGGTTGGTATGCGAGGCTTTGTCCCCCATTCCGTAATAGCTTTCCCCGGAATGACATATCTTACTCATCTTCACAACATTGCCACCGTAATCAAAGTTCTCTTCCCAGTGGAAACCTAGTTCATCCTCGCAGAGGATCACATCTTCCAAATCTGCAATTTGGACCTTTAGGTCCATTTTGTTGATATAGATCTTGATCTTGGAAGTAGTGATGACATACTCAGGAATCTCTTCCTTCACGGTGAGCTCATTGTACCCCAAATTCACCCCATCGCTGATGGCATAGGAGAAATCCGGCTCAAAAACATATTCCGTGGCATATCTGAAACGAACGACACTGTCTCGAAGTATGGTCACCTGCAGAATGACGCCGTTATGAGTGGTAAAATATATCTTGTCTCCTTCCTGTTTGAAATCGACTATATGGTCGGGACATTGGTTGCCCCTTTTCTCTATTTCCGTATTGGTTATCATTACTGATCAAATTGTTGCCCACAAAAGAAACACATTGGGCCGAATAATTAAAACGATGTTTTGAACATAAATCCACTATATCGTTATAGTTTTTGTCCTTATCGATAAACCACAACGGACAATGGGGGCAATGTCATCACAACCGATTGTTCGTGACCGTTCCATGCTGTTTTTGATGGTTTTAGGGTCTTTTTGCCCATGCCACTGCCCGAATACTTGGTATCATCACTGTTGAACACCAACTTTAGCTGTGTATGCTTTGGCACCCCTACCCTGTAGTCTTCGCGGGGCACGGGAGTAAAGTTACAGGCCACGATCAGGTCATCCTTGGGATTATTTCCTTTTCTTATATAGGTGATGACGGAATTTTCCCTGTCGTTGTACTCAATCCATTGGAAACCGTCGGGACTGAATTGTTTTTCGTATAGGGCCGGACTGGTCTTGTACAGTTTGTTCAGATCTTTGATAACTTCTTGGATACCTGAGTGAAAATCGTATTGCGTGAGGTGCCAATCCAGACTTTCCTGGAAATTCCACTCGGATGATTGCCCAAATTCACCTCCCATGAACAGCAAATTGCCACCTGGGTGTGTAAACATGTACCCGAACAAGAGCCTCAGATTGGCAAAACGCTGCCATTCGTCCCCTGGCATCCGGTACAAGAGGGATTTTTTTCCATAGACCACCTCGTCATGGGAGAACGGCAGCATGAAGTTTTCCGTAAAAGCGTATGTCATGCTGAAGGTGATCATATTGAGGTCGTAGGATCGGTGAACGGGTTCCTTTTGGAAGAATTCCAACGTATCGTGCATCCAGCCCATCATCCATTTCATGCCAAAACCCAATCCGCCATAGTGCACGGGTTTGGTCACCCCTGAAAATGCCGTGGATTCCTCGGCAATGGTCTGGACGCCCTTAAAACTTGCATAGACCTCTTGGTTCATCTCCCGAAGGAAGGACATGGCCTCCAAGTTCTCGTTGTTGCCATACATATTGGGTTCCCATTCGCCATCTTCCCGTGAATAGTCCAGGTACAGCATAGATGCCACGGCATCTACCCGAAGTCCATCCACATGGTACTGGTCCAACCAAAACACGGCATTGCTGATCAGAAAGGCCCTTACCTCGTTCCTTCCATAATTGAAGATGAGACTTTTCCAATCGGGATGGTAGCCCCTTCGTCGATCTGGATGTTCATAGAGGTGGGATCCATCAAAAAAGCCAAGCCCGTGGGCATCTTCGGGAAAATGGGACGGTACCCAATCCAAAATGACCCCTATGCCCCGTTGGTGGAACTTATCCACCAGCACCTTAAAGTCCTCAGGTTTCCCAAAACGGGAGGTCGGCGCAAAATAACCAGTCAGTTGATACCCCCAAGAAGGATCGTAAGGATACTCCATAACAGGCATGAACTCCACGTGGGTAAAGCCCATTTCATCCACATAGCCCACCAATTGGTCCGCCATTTCAAGATAGGAAAGGGATTCCCAACCGTTTTTTTTCTTCCAGGAGGCCAAGTGCACCTCATAGACGGAATAGGGCCTATCCAACCCATTTTTTTCCTCACGGGTATCCATCCATTTGCTGTCCTGCCATTTGTGGGGCGCGTCCCAGACCAAGGAAGCAGTGTTCGGGGGCTGCTCGCAATACCTCGCGAACGGGTCCGCCTTCTCTGTCCAAATATCGTTGTTGTGGGAATGGATCTTGTATTTGTACTTGGTCCCCTTGTCCACGCCGGGAACAAAGCCTTCCCAAATTCCGCTGCCATCCCATCGCACATACAGTTCATGCTCCCCGGTGGTCCAATAGTTGAAATCACCAATGACACAGACGGATTTGGCCGATGGTGCCCAAACGGCAAAATAAGTTCCCTTCACCCCATTCACTTCGGTAAGGTGCGAGCCCAATTTGTCATACAGGCGAAAATGTTTCCCTGCCTTAAAAAGATCAATATCGAACTCTGTGAAAAAACTATGAGGAGTTACCTTGGACATACTTGAGGATTTGACTTTTACAATATTAAGCATCTTTGTCCAAGAATACGACTTTGACCACTTATATCGGAAAGAAAACAACATTTTTAAAAAAATGGAACGCTTTTTGATTTTCTTGCCTTGACAAACAAAGAATGAAGAGAAATCCAAAATCCAAAAATCATGAATAGACTCAACACATTTTTAGGGGCATTTTTAGTACTTTTTATCATATCTTGTGAAGGACCCGAAGGCCCTCCAGGACCTCCCGGTTTTGACGGTGCACCCGGCCAAGATGGACTTGATGGAATTCAGGGACAGGTGGTGGAAGTGGAAAACGTCAATTTTGGTTACGATGCGGAAGGCAATCTATTCAGCACCCTGATCAACTTTAGCGATGTGACTGACTTCGAAGTTTTTGAAGCAGATGCCGTTTTGGTTTACAGGTATGCCGGTTCCATCTCTTTGGACGATGGCAGTATGGCCGATTTGTGGAGCCAGATCCCGCAGAACTATTTTCTGCCCGAAGGGACCATCCAATACGTTTTTGAACACACTTTTGTGGACTTGGAACTGTTCATCGATGGTAACTTTGACCTTTCCACCCTGAGCACCGACTTTACGGACGACCAAATTTTCAGGATCGTGTTTGTGCCCAGCGTATATGCTGAAGCATCCAAAATGGATACCTCAAACATTGAAAATGTGATGTCTGCCTTGGGCATCGAGGAAAATCAGGTAAAGAAATTGGATTTGAACTGATTTTGACATAAATGTTTACCTTGAAGTCCCATTGGAGTTTCCAGTGGGATTTTTTTTATTTTTCTTTTCAATAAAACTGAAAGGAAAAAAGTCCTGCTACGTCTAAAAACTTAAAAAGTCGCATACATGGGAAAAAGATTGCTATTGATCGTACTGGTCGTCCTTTCAGGATGCAAGGGCCATACGCAGGAAAATGAAAGCAACAAGAAAGCTGAAAAAGAGACTACCTTCAAGGTGAACAAGACCGATGCTGAATGGCGTGCCGAATTGACGGACATGGAATATCAAGTCCTGAGAAAAGCGGCCACCGAGCATGCTTTTTCGAGCGATCTGCTGGACAACAAGCAAAAGGGAACCTATGTCTGCGCCGGTTGTGGCACGCCCCTTTTCAAGAGTGAGCACAAATTTGATTCCGGAACGGGATGGCCCAGTTTTGACAGGGAGATCAAGGGTAATGTGGCCTATAGTGTGGACTACAAGATCGGGGTGGCCCGCTCGGAAGAGCATTGCGCGGTCTGTGGTGGACACTTGGGGCATGTCTTTGACGACGGACCCAGGAATACCACCGGAAAAAGACACTGTATCAATGGGGCGGCACTCGATTTCATCCCCTACGAAAATTGATCTAAACCAAAACCATGGAAAAAAAATACGGAGTACAGAAAACCGAGCAAGAGTGGGAAAAGCAACTTTCCGCTGAGGAATATTATGTTTTGAGGCAAAAAGGCACGGAACGTCCACATACAGGCCGGTACAACCTACATTTTGAGAACGGTGACTATCACTGCAAGGCCTGCAATGCCAAACTTTTTGAAAGCGACCACAAATTTGAAAGTGGTTGTGGGTGGCCTTCCTTTGACCAAGCTGTGGAAGGGGCCATTGAATACATCAGGGACACTTCCCACGGCATGATCCGCACTGAGACCCTTTGCGCGAATTGTGGCAGCCATTTGGGCCATGTTTTCAACGATGGACCACGGGAGACCACCGGCCAACGATACTGCATCAATTCCGTGAGCATAGGATTTGATCCTGCCGAATAGAAGCTCCACATAATAGTACAGTAAGGCCTTCAACCAAAAAATGTTCGGGATCCCAAAAAGCTGATTTCACAAACAAAGCCATTTTTGCCTTTTTTCAACTTGGGATTTGGGGATGGTTTTCCGTACTTTTGCACCTGCCGCTTTTAGGCCGGCTTCAAATCTAACAACTAAAAATCACGATCTAATGAGCAAGTTTGATATAATTGTTTTGGGCAGTGGTCCCGGTGGATATGTTACAGCTATCAGGGCCTCTCAATTGGGTTTCAAAACAGCCATTGTTGAAAAAGAAAGTTTGGGCGGTGTCTGTCTCAATTGGGGATGTATCCCTACCAAGGCCCTTCTAAAATCCGCTCAGGTCTTTGAATATTTGAAGCATGCCGGGGATTACGGATTGAACGCCGAAAACGTGGGACACGATTTTGCTGCCGTGGTCAAGCGAAGCCGTGGGGTTGCCGACGGAATGAGCAAAGGCGTCCAATTCTTGATGAAGAAAAATAAGATCGAGGTCATCAACGGTTTTGGAACATTAAAAAAAGGAAAAAAAATCGAGGTGAAATCCGATAGTGGAACCACTGAATATTCCGCAGACCATATCATCATTGCCACAGGAGCGCGAAGCCGTGAATTGCCCAGCCTTCCGCAGGATGGTAAAAAAGTGATCGGGTACAGGGAAGCCATGTCATTGGACAAACAGCCCAAGAAGATGATCGTTGTGGGAAGTGGTGCCATCGGTATCGAATTTGCCTACTTCTACAATTCCATGGGTACCGAGGTGACCGTGGTGGAATTTATGCCCAACATTGTCCCTGTAGAGGACGAGGACGTGTCCAAGCAATTGGAACGTAGCTTCAAAAAAGCAGGGGTCAAGATCATGACATCGGCCGAGGTCACCAAAGTGGACACTTCGGGAGATGGCGTAAAGGCCGCTGTAAAGACCTCCAAAGGAGAAGAAGTGCTTGAGGCAGATATCGTATTGTCCGCTGTGGGGATCAAGACGAATATTGAAAACATCGGACTGGAAGATGTGGGCATCGCCGTAGATCGCGATAAAATCTTGGTGAACGATTACTATCAGACCAACATTCCGGGATATTATGCGATAGGTGATGTGACCCCAGGCCAAGCCCTGGCCCACGTTGCCTCTGCCGAAGGTATCCTCTGTGTTGAAAAAATAGCAGGTATGCATGTGGAAGCCCTTGATTATGGCAACATCCCCGGATGTACTTATTGTATTCCCGAAGTTGCCTCTGTGGGATTGACCGAAAAACAGGCCAAGGAAAAAGGATACGATATCAAAGTAGGTAAGTTTCCTTTCTCTGCCAGTGGAAAAGCCAAGGCTTCAGGAAGCGCCGATGGATTCGTCAAAGTCATTTTCGATGCCAAATATGGGGAATGGCTGGGCTGCCACATGATCGGGGCAGGCGTTACCGATATGATCGCCGAGGCCGTCGTGGCACGAAAACTCGAAACCACTGGACATGAGGTACTGAAGGCCGTGCACCCCCACCCTACCATGAGCGAGGCGGTGATGGAAGCGGTCGCCGATGCCTATGATGAAGTGATCCACCTATAAGAAGGCCATATGTTGAAGCTATTTAGGGCCACCGCCATTTTAGAGGGAATTTCCTATTTATTGCTTTTTGGTATGACCATGCCCTTGAAACATTGGGCGGACATTCCCCAACCCAACAAATTTGTGGGCTATGCCCATGGGATTTTATTTATCCTCTATGTGGTCGTGGCCTTGGTATTTTGTTGGGAACGCAAATGGGGCATCAAACGGTACATTGTACTATTTGTGGCGTCCCTTCTTCCCTTCGGAACCTTCTATGCGGATAAAAAGTATTTGAAGAGCTTAGCCTAAAAAACTCTGGATGGCCAGATCATAACTCTGTAGGCCAAATCCCAAGATCACTCCTTTCGCCCCAGGCGATATGTATGAGACGTGCCTGTATTCCTCCCGTTTGTGGGTATTGGAGATATGGACCTCAACAACAGGCGTCGTCACGGCCTTTACCGCATCCCCGATACCCACCGAAGTGTGGGTGTAGGCAGCAGCGTTCAAGATGATGCCGTCATAATCAAAGCCCACTTCCTGGATCTTACCGATGATTTCGCCTTCTATATTGGATTGGAAGTACTCCAGTTCCACTTGTGGAAATTGCTGCTGTAACTGTTTAAAATAGTCTTCAAAAGTGGTACTCCCGTACACTTCAGGTTCCCGTTTGCCCAAGAGGTTCAGATTGGGGCCGTTGATGATGATCAGTTTCATGTCGCTAAAAATACAACAAAAAGAAAAGGGCGGGAATATCCCGCCCTAAAGTCTATGGTCACTGCTCTTTATTAATTGAAGGCATAGCGTATTCCAAAGCCAAAGGCCCCAGCTTCGCCATCTCCAGCATCGCTCAAAACAACGGCTGGTCTCCAGTCAAAGTTCAACACGATCGGCACGCCATCAATTTTGAAATCCAATCCAGCATGTGGACGCAGTGAAAAAATATTGTCAAAGTCATCGATCAGGATGATGCTTGGTCCTATACCGGCATACCAACGAAGTCCAGGAGCACCATTGAACTCTTTATGATAGGAATAAAGCACCGTGATCATGGTTGCATTGTCCTCAAAGCCCAAATCGGCCTGCCCTACGTGGTTTTCTGAAAAGAAGTATTTACCACTTGGACCCACAAATGTGGCCGAATCGTATAGGTCGATTCCCAGACCCACCGCTCCAGTGTAACTGGTCTGGGCCATAGCCGTTCCAGAAACAAGTACTACAAAAGCAAAAGCAAACAATAACTTTTTCATTTTTAACATTTTAATTTAAAGGTTACAATTCATAATTAATCAAAACCGTTCTTCAAAACCAATTGATGAAACGGGTTTACTTTTTGAATGATGTCAGTTGTTTTGGGTAATCAAATATAACGGGTTTTTTTTTATAACCTCTCTTTGCATTCTTGATTAATTTTACTACAAATGATAAACCACAACTGCTGGAAAGCTCATATTTGGTACAGTTTTATACCTGACGACCAGTTTTTATCAAGCATAAAAAAAGCGGGAATTTGTTCCCGCTCTCTGAATTTTGCTGTATGAATTGCCTGTCTGGACGCAACCTTAATCAAAGGCAAACTGTAGTCCAAAACCAAAAGCACCCACTTCATTTTCGCCCACTTCACTGAGCACCACAGAAGGTCTCCAATCAAAGTTGACCACAAAGGGCACACCATCCACTTTAAAATCCATGCCCAGATGGGGACGAAGTGCAAAAATATTGTCGGTGTACTTTAAAAAAATGATGCTAGGGCCCACACCCGCATACCAGCGCAAGCCTCTGGCTCCAACAATTTCCTTGTGGAAGGAATACAAGATAGTGGCAATGGTGGCATTGTCCTCAAAGCCCAGATCGGCCTGGCCCACATGGTTGTCAGAGAAGAAGTACTTCCCCGTTGCCCCAAAAAAGGTGGCATTGTCATAGAGATCGATTCCAAGTCCCAAAGCGGCCCTGTAGTTGGTCTGGGCCTTAATGGCCGTTGAACATAGCACTACCATACCAAAAGCAAACAGTAACTTTTTCATTCTTTTTGTGTTAAATTGGTTAATATTCATGGTTTTCAACTGCTTGGTTCGGGGCTATGAACAGTTGTTTTTCATTATCTAGAACAGGAAGAGAACTCCCAATGCGACCACGGAGAAATTTCCATCGTTGCTAATGTTGATATACGATACATTGAGTTCGGTATTGCCAGTAATGTTATAGCCGATGGAGGGACGAATGTATAGTCCTCCTTCATTTCCCTCATTTATACCCACTGCATATCCCACATCTGCACCCAGTTTAAAATCATACGTTGGGTAAATTCGCAAAGCCGCTGCCACAGGCAAGAACTGTATATCGCCAAAATCCCCCGAAACGGTAATTGGTCCTTCGGTGAACTCAACTTCACTACCAAACGCATTGATAAAACCTGTGGCCAAGCCTGCATCAACCAATTCCGAGACCCCCCAATGGTAGGCCACATCAAGACCAAGGGCAAAACTTGAAAAATCCGATGCATCGCCTATGGGAAGCCCTGCATGGACACCTGCTTTGAAACTGCTCCTATCCACATACTGGGCGATAGATGAAAAACTAAAGGCAATGAATGCCACAACTACGAATACTACTGTTTTTTTGTTCATATGTTAAAATTTTGTCAAGAACAAAACGCATTCTTCCTGGATATAGTACTTATTTGTACTAAAAATCCTAATAAAAAAATCAAGATTTATCGAACAGGAAAAACCAGTCCAAAAATTCCTTCCGAAAGTATTGAAACAATTTTTACCAATACTACCCCATTTGACCAATGTGCCTTTTCAATTGATCGATGCATGGAATGAAGCCATATATGATCATTTTTGTATCTATATTTAGTCCATGAACTGGAAACAGGCAATAACGGATTATCAAAATTATTTGAAGATCGAACGGGGGCTTTCCAAGAATTCGATCACCAATTATGTCCTCGACCTTCAAAAACTGGTCGGCTATCTGGATGGGTATGAAATCAGCGAAAGTCCAACCAAGATTTCACGGGAAATTGTCCAACAATTTGTGTATGATGTGGCCAAAAACCTCAATCCCAGATCGCAGGCGCGTATCATTTCCGGACTGAAAGGGTTCTTCAACTATCTGATCTTTGAGGATTATAGGACCGACAATCCGATGGACTTGATAGAGACCCCAAAAATTGGACGGAAACTGCCCGATACCCTTTCTGTGGATGAAATCAACGGTCTCATTTCTGCCATAGATCTTTCCAAACCCGAAGGGGAACGCAACAGGGCCATTTTGGAGACGCTTTACGGTTGTGGCCTCAGGGTTTCCGAACTGGTGAACCTGAAACTGTCCGATCTATATTTTGACGAAGGGTTCATCAAGGTCACGGGAAAGGGAAACAAGCAGCGTTTTGTGCCCATAAGTGACATCAACATCAAATACATCCAACTATACCACGATGGGATTCGGGTACACCTCCCCATCCAGAAAGAACATGAGGATTTTGTTTTTCTCAACCGAAGGGGAAAGCAGTTGACCAGGGCCATGATCTTTACGGTGATCAAACAGTTGGCCGAAAAGATTGGATTGAAGAAAAGCATCAGTCCCCACACGTTCAGGCATTCCTTCGCCACCCACCTACTGGAAAACGGGGCCGACCTCAGGGCCATACAGCAAATGTTGGGACACGAGAGCATCACCACAACCGAGGTCTATATGCACGTGAACCGCAAACATCTCGCCAAGGTCTTGCACGAATTCCATCCGCGGAAATAAAAATAAAACTTGATATGGGCTTAATCTTGCATCAACTTGCTACGGTCCGCTTGGTTCTGTTTCTTGAAGGGACGGATGATCAATCGTGCCTCCCTATCAAAACGGATGTAGTTATAGACCCAGTTGATGAAGACCACTACCCTGTTCCTGAAACCGATCAAGAAATATAGGTGGACGAACATCCACACAAACCAGGCAAAAACGCCTTGGAACTTGAACCTGGGCAGGTCCACCACAGCTTTGTTCCTTCCCACGGTCGCCATACTGCCTTTGTCCCTGTACACAAAAGGTTTCATGGGCTTTCCATCAATCAACCGGACCATGTTTTCCCCGAGACTGCGTCCTTGCTGAATGGCAGGCTGCGCCATCATGGGGTGCCCTTCGGGAAATTCCTCGGTCTGCATTTGGGCCACATCGCCAATGGCAAAAATCTCCCCAAACCCTTCCACTTGATGAAATTGGTTCACTTTCAACCGATTGCCCCTAGCAAGGATTTCCTTTGCATCCAATCCCTTTATGCCCACGGCCTGCACGCCTGCCGCCCAGACCAATGTGGCTGCCTCAAAGATGGTGTTCGTATTTGTTGAGGCGCGAATCCCATCATAATCGGTCACACGGATATTTTTCCAGACATTGACCCCCAGACCTTCCAAAAAACGTTCGGCCTTTCTGGAAGCCACTTCGCTCATCGCCGGAAGCAATCTGTCACCGCTCTGTATGAGGTTGATCTGTGCCCTTCGGGTATCCAGATCGGGGTAATCCTTGGGAAGGATCCCTTTTTTGATTTCCGCCAAAGCGCCAGCAAGTTCGACCCCCGTTGGTCCTCCACCCACAATCACAAAGTTCATCAGTGCATCCCTTTCGTGAAGGTCGTCCGTTAAAAGGGCTTGTTCAAAATTTTCAAGGATCAGGCTTCTCAAATTCAACGATTGGGGAATGGTCTTCATGGCCATACCCATGTTCTGGATGCCCTTGTTTCCAAAAAAATTGGTCTCGGAACCCGTGGCCACCACTAGATAATCGTATCGAATGTCACCAATATTGGTCAATACCCTTTTACCCACGGTATCAATTTCCAACACATTGGCCAACCGAAAATAGAAATTGGGATACCCCTGCAATACTTTTCGGATGGGATAGGCTATGGAGTCCGGCTCCAGACCCCCTGTGGACACCTGATAGAGCAGTGGCTGGAAATTGTGATAGTTGTGCTTGTCCAATAAGACAACCTGTGCCTCCTTCTTGCTCAATTTTTTGGCCAATGCTATGCCTCCAAAACCGCCACCTATGATAATGACACGTGGAAAGCTGGACTGTGGAATGTTCATGCTGCTGGACATGTCAGCAAATGTAAGTATTCCCATTTTCGCCATGCCATTTTAGGGTATGTTTTTTATATATTTAAGGGCTAACTCAAAAACTCCATACCATGAGAAAAAACCAACCACTGTTCGCTCTATCGCTTTTGTGTGCCTTGACAATGTCTGCGCAACAAAAAAAAGATGACGTTTTGAAAGACCTCGACTCAAAAACCAAACAATATGCTGAAATTGCCCTCAACATTTGGAATCTTGCCGAGATGGGCTATCTGGAAGAAAAAAGTTCCGCCTTGCTCCAAGAAACCTTGTCCAAGGAGGGGTTCTCCATAAAAAAAGGTATAGCCGGCATCCCCACCGCCTTTGTGGCGGAATATGGTTCAGGATATCCTGTCATTGCCATTCTTGGGGAGTTTGATGCGTTGCCTGGTCTATCGCAAGAGGCTGTGCCTGAAAAGAAGTCGGCAGGCAAGGCCGCGGGACATGCCTGCGGACATCATCTGTTCGGAACGGCGTCCACTGCTGCTGCCATTTCGGTAAAGGATTGGTTGAAGTCCAACAAAATGGAAGGAACCATCCGTTTTTATGGTTGCCCTGCTGAAGAAGGGGGCTCAGGTAAGGTCTATATGGTCCGTGAGGGAGTTTTTGACGATGTGGACGTTGCATTACATTGGCACCCAGGATCTGCAAATGCTGCAAGTGCCGGTGCGGCATTGGCCAACAAATCGGCCAAGTTCAGGTTCCATGGCATCTCTGCCCATGCGGCAGGTGCTCCAGAAAAGGGCCGCTCTGCTTTGGACGGCGTTGAAGCGATGAACAACATGGTGAACATGATGCGCGAACACATCCCACAGGAAGCGAGGATACACTATGTGATCACCGATGGTGGAAAGGCTCCCAATGTGGTTCCTGACTTTGCCGAAGTGTACTACTATGCCCGTCATTTTAACCGTGAAGTGGTGGTGGATATTTTTGACCGGATCGTAAAAGCTGCCGAAGGTGCTGCCCTCGGGACCGGGACTACCATGGAATATGAAATGATCGGCGGAACACATGAACTTTTGCCCAATCTGACCCTTCAGAAAATGATGCACGAGAACCTCAGCGAGGTAGGTGGAATTACCTATACCGATGAAGAAAAAGTGTTTGCCGAAAAAATTTCCAAAACCTTGGGGAAAGAAACTTTGGACATGGAAACTGCACAAAAAGTTCAGCCCTACCAAGAAACGGCACGTGCCTATGGTTCTACGGATGTGGGTGATGTCAGTTATACGGTGCCTACCGCCGGTCTGGGAACAGCCACCTGGGTACCGGGAACCCCTGCCCATAGCTGGCAAGCAGTAGCAGCAGGCGGGATGTCCATAGGAACAAAGGGAATGATGGTCGCTGCCAAAACACTCGCACTTACCGCCATGGACATCTTTGAAAACACCGAGGTCATCGAAGCCGCAAAAAAAGAACTCGAGGAAAGAAGGGGCAAGGACTTCAAGTATGTGCCCATGTTGGGCAACAGACCACCAGCCCTCGATTACCGCAAGTAGATTTTTTGGCATTCGGTTGTAACAAATACAGTTTTATCCATACCAATAGACAAAGCAAACTTACCAACCTTTAGTGAACAAAGAACTGGAACATCGTTTTGTGACGGAGCTTGAGAACAATCAGAACATTGTTCATAAGGTGTGTAGTCTATATACCAACGACAAGGATTCACACAACGATCTCTTTCAGGAGATCACGATCCAACTGTGGAAGGCCTATCCAAAGTTTCGGGGAGATGCCAAGTTCAGCACATGGATGTACCGGGTCGCCTTGAACACTGCCATTACGTTGTACAGAAAATCCAAGAAAAGGGTGCAGACCCAAGACTATGATTCTGTCGTACATAGGATAAAGGCCAACGATTACGATGAAACAGAGGAAAAGCAATTGAAACTGATGTACGATGCCGTCCGACAGTTGGGCGACATTGACAAAGCATTGGTTTTCCTTTACCTGGAAGACAAGGATTATTCGGAAATAGCCGAAACATTGGGTATCACAGAGGTAAATGCAAGGGTGAAAATGAACAGGGTGAAAAACAAATTAAGGACCATATTAAATCCGTAGATCATGGTGGATGAACTGGAGCTCTTGAAAAAAGACTGGCAAAAAAGGGAGGCCGACCTTCCCAAATTGTCGTATGATCAAATCTATGGGATGACCTGGAAAAAATCGTCATCCATAGTCAAATGGATATTTTACATCAGTCTCATAGAACTGGTATTTTGGGCGGCGATCAACATCATCTTCAGCGATTCCGAAACCATGGAAGAGCTGAAAGCCCTGCACATCCACAAGGTGATCATGGTGCTCAATATCATCAATTATGGCATCATCCTCTACTTCATCTATAAATTCTATATCAATTACAGAAAAATATCCTTTACCGATTCCTCCAGAAAACTGATGAAGGCCATCCTCAAAGTGAAAAGAACGGTGACCCAATATGTTTGGTTCAACCTGATCATCTTCACTACTTATTTGATCATCAACATGTATGGGGTATTGCTATACGCCCCCGAAGGTCAAAAAATTGTACAGGCCGCTTCGGAAGATGGCAACAGTTTTTCCTTTTGGGCGATGGTGATCACCATTTCCGTACTTTTTACCGCCATTGTGCTGTTGCTGATATGGCTGTTCTACAAATTACTCTATGGAATTCTGCTAAAAAGACTTCGGGAAAACTACAATGAACTGAAGAAACTGGAGGTCTAGTCGCCCCGGTAACTGTATCGTCTTTTCTCGTTTTCGGCCTCGTAAGCCAATAACTCTTCTTTAGGGATTACCTTGAGAAAAGAAGGATGCTGCTCGATGGCATACTCCAATTTTTCCAATATTGCATCAATGGATTCATTATCGTAGTCAATGTCCAAGGGCTGTTTGATCTGCATGGATTGAAGGATGCCCTTCTTTTTCACACGAAGTCCCTTTTTATCAAAAGAACGCCTAAAACCATCGATCACCACGGGAACCACTACCGGTTTATAACGCTTGATGATATGCGCCGTACCCTTCCGCAAGGGTTTCCAAGGTGTGGTGGTCCCTTGTGGAAAGGTGATCACCCAGCCATCATCGAGGGCCTTTGCTATATTGCTGATGTCACTGAATTTCACCTGTCTGTTCACATCCTGTCCATCGGCCCTCCACGTTCTTTCAATGCTAATGGAGCCGGCATAGGCCAATATTTTGGTGAGCAGGCTCTTCTTCATGGTTTCCTTGGCCGCTACATAGTAGATATTCAGTTTGGGGTTCCAAAGGTATCCCAAGTTTTTGATGTTGTCGTCCCTTCCCTTCAAACTTGCGTTGAACACATGGAACATGGCCACCACATCGGCAAAATAGGTCTGGTGGTTGCTGACAAAAAGGACATTGGTCTCCGGAAGATCCCGGATAATCTGTGATCCCTCGATTTCCAAGGTATTGAAACGCTTGTATCGCGCATGTGTCATCATCCCTGCGATACGGATCAACCACCGTTTTAAAAATAAAATATGGCCAAAAGGATTTCTCTTGAACAGACCCATGAATCAATAAATTGGACACAAATTTACAAAATAGCCGTCAAAGCGCTTCCAGCAAAAGTTCCTTGATCTCGCTCAGCATCATGGCCGTGGCGCCCCAAACCGTGTAACCGTTTAGTTTATAAGCAGGTACGTTTATATTATTTGCATAGGAAGTGCTCAATATTTCTTCAATATGGTTGGAATCATCCAAAAAATCCTTCAAAAAGACCTCCACAATGCGTTCCACTTCGACCTCGTCCTTCACAAACGGTCGTGGTTCCGGGTACATCCCCATAAATGGTCTCACCAAAAAATTGCTTGGGGGAATATATACTTCGCTAAGTTCCCTGATCACCTCAACGGCATGGGGAGGAACGCCCACTTCCTCATAAGTTTCCCGCAGGGCCGTATGCAAGAGATCCCTGTCCCCTTGTTCCACTTTACCTCCTGGAAGTCCGATCTGGTTGGAATGGATGCCCTCATACACCTTTCGCAGAATCAGCAACAATCGGGTCTCGTTCTCTTCGTCAGGATAGAACAAAGCCATCACCCCTGCCCGCTTCGGTTTGAAATCCTCAATTTTGTTGGCCTTCAACCATTGAATCCGTAATTCGGGTGACATTTTATAATGTGATGTCTCCCCGGGTAGTGGAAGATTTTTTAATTTTAAGGCAAGTTGACCAAATTCATCAAATTTCATGCTGTTGAGACCATTGGCTTTTTCTACACTATTGTTCATTATATGTATCTCCTGCGGAGAATCCCCGAAAAAGAACACCGACAAAGTTGAGGAAAAAATTGTAAAAAAGGATACGGTATCCCATGTCCAAAACGATACCATTCCCGAGGTGCCCGAAGAGGACCCTTTTGTGCTCACCGAGGAAAATGCCATCGACTTCTTTTTCAATTACGCCAAGGAGCTCAAAAAAGACAAGGTGAAAATCACCACGAACATGGGCAGTTTTACAATCCAATTGTATGACAATGTCCCTTATCACAAGGCCAACTTCATCTATCTGACCCAAAAAAAATACTTTGACAGTACGCAGTTCCACAGGGTGGTGAAGGATTTCATCATCCAAGGGGGCAATTCGGACGACCAAAGGACCGCAAAAAAAAGGGATAAAATCGGAAAGTACCTACTTCCCCCCGATACCAGAAAAGGACACAAACACCATAGGGGCACCATTTCCATGCCCAGTAGCGAAAGGGACAACCCGCATATGCTCGCCTCTCCCTATGAATTCTTTATTGTGGTGACCAACCCCGGCTCCTATCACTTGGACGATTCCTACACCCCTTTTGGACGGGTCATAGAGGGAATGGACGTCGTGGATGCCATCAACAAGGTCGATGTGGGGGACGGTGACTGGCCCTGGAAAAGTGTTTATATCCTCAAGGCCGAAGTGTTGTAAAACAATCAAAAAATAATCTAATTTAGGTTGGACAAGGAACAACTAACGATTATGATCAAATCAGACAAATTTATTTATTCGGGCGACGGACAGACCTATCAAGGGGTCATTGTACACGACACCGATTTCAAGGGCAAACGTCCCGTGGTGATGGTTTCCCACACCTGGATGGGTCAAGCCAAATTTGAAGAGGACAAGGCAACCGAACTGGCCAAAATGGGCTATCTAGCCTTTGCCATAGATGTTTTTGGCAAGGGAAAAAGGGCGAAGAATGCGGAACAGGCCGAAGAATTGATGAACGAGGCGTTGGCAGACCGCCAAGAATTGTTGGATCGATTGCTGTTGGCTTTAAAAAAAGTAAAGGAACATGAGTTGGCAGACTCAACAAAAGTGGGGATCATCGGTTTTTGCTTCGGCGGAAAATGCGCCCTCGACCTGGCACGTTCCGGAGTGGACATCAAGGCCACGGTTTGTTTCCATGGTATGTTTGACCCGCCCGGATTAGAGCAAGAAGAAGACATCAAGTCAAAGATATTGGTGCTCCATGGTTGGGAAGACCCGCTTGCTTTTCCCAAGGACATAGTTGCCTTGGGCTACGAGCTCACTGAAAGGAATGCCGTCTGGGAAATGGACATCTTTGGACATACGGGTCATGCCTTCACCAATCCAAATGCCAAATCCCCCGATCAGGGCATGGAATACAACGCCTTGGCCAGTGACCGATCTTGGCAACGTATGGCGCACTTTTTCGAAGAGGTGTTTGGAACCAAATAAACGGCAGGCCTTACATTTTTAGGTTGATCCCAAATATGATTTGGCGGAAACCTCCGGCAAAGACTCCGGAGGTGGCCCGGTTCAGGCGTGATGCCCTGTACACTTCGTCGGTGATGTTCTTTCCGTTGACAAATACCGTGGCTTCGACCGAGTTTGCAATGGTAAAGTCATAGTTCACAAAGGCATCGATGGTGGTGAAGGAGGGCAATTGCCCAATGGCCCCATCGGCCGATTCGCTCACAAAATTGTGGAACTCCGTGAATTGTTTTCCCACGTGGTGCACATTGAACCCACTTGAAAGCCCCTTCCAGTCGTAGTTCAAACCTAAGCTCAAGTTCACTTTTGGGGTATAGGGTGCCTCTGCATCTGAAAGCCCATCATCCCCAAACGTGATCACACTTTTGGTGATATTTGGGAAATCGGCAGCGTCGATGGTGGTATTGGTAAGCAAGGTTTGCCCGCTCCCCGTATCCACATACACATCATAGGCATCGCGATTGGCGTTCACTTTTTCGATGTATTCGTTTTGCGTATCCGCGCCATGGATCACTTGAGAAAACAGGTCCTTATCCTCCAGTTTTCCTTCCATCACTTTGGAATGCATATAGGTGGCATTGGCCAAGAAATGGAGCTGATGGCCATTCCCGTTGAACAATTCGGCATCGAGGGCCATTTCCACTCCCTGTACATTGATTTTGCCCAATTCGTTAAAGACCTCATTGCGCCCCCCTGCATAAAAGTTTCTGCTGGCATTGTGGAAATAAGTCAATTGTCCTTGGACACGATTGGCCAGCAAACTTCCCCGCCAGCCCAACTCCTTGTTCCAACTCAACTCCGGTTCCATATTGATGCTCTGCCCGGCCAAGGGATTGGTCACCACGCCATCCTGCTCCACTAAAAACCCGAAGACTTTGGAAGGGGCTATCATTCCCTGATAAACGCTACCGTACAATTCACCCGACCCTAAAGGATAATCCAAGGTGATTCCCGGCAAAAACTGATTGTACACACTGGGCTCCCTTCCTTCGGAAGTGCCCTGAAGGTCTGGGTCCTGTGCCAATACCAACAAATTCTGGCGGTACATGTCCACATGCTCAAAGCGCAAGATGGGGACAAGACCAAAATCGCCCAAATGGAATTCGTTACGAACATAACCGTTCGCGGACCAAAGTCGGTACCACAAATCTGTGGTGGTCCTTCCGCTCCTCGCCCATCGGGAACTATCGGCCTCCAAAAACACATCCTTGAAGGTTTCCCTGTGCAGGTTGATGCCCGCTTCAAATTCGCTGGGAGCATTGAAAGCCTCCCATTTGGCCTTTATGGTTTCCTTGATGCCCGAAACCCTATAGATCCACCTGCTGTCCGTAGTGCTTTCGCGTCCGTTCAAAATCCTGCCCACAATCACATAATCCTCGTCATCAAACGACCGGCCTTGCAGATACCGGTATCGGTCCGCAAAGATTTCGTCCCCCACATAATCTTGGACTTCGGATGCCCTCACCTTTGCGGTCACCTGTCGCCACCAATCCCTTTCAAAATCGGAGGCATACATCTTTGTGGTAAAGCTCAGGTCCTCATTAGGCAGCCATTTATGGATTATATCGACCCCATACCGTCTCATGGTGAACTGATCGGCATCCAAAGGGTTTTGGGTGGGGTCAGCTTCAAAAGTGAAGGGTGTCTGGGAACTCAATGAAGCCTGATTGTCCTCGAACTGGCCACTCACCTTGAAATATAGGGACTGGTCTTCGGACAATTGGGCAAAGATCTTCGCATTCAAGTTCAAGATCTCAACGGATGAATTGTCAATAAAACCATCAAATTTCTTGTACACCCCTTCCACCAGACCACCAATATTTTTCCAAGTACCCCCGTAGGAAAAGAGTCCCGAGGTATAATTGCGCTGACCGCCTGTCAATTTCAGGCGCAGTGTGGGCTTTTGCGGAGGCAGTGCTGTGATGTAGTTGACCGCGCCATACATATTATTGGGACCATATTTTAACAGATCGGCCCCTTTATACACCTCAACGGAAGTGATACGGTCGCTCACCGGATTGTAGTATGCGCCAGGAGCGATGTAGGGTGCCGGTGCCGAAGGTGTGCCGTCTTCCATGAGCAGCACTTTTTTGGACCTTCTTCCCCAAGAACCCCGTATACTGATGTTTGGACGATTGGACAGACCCATGTCTCCCACAATGTTCACACCGGGAACGGTGCGCAACACTTCTTCGGTGTTCAATGGGTTCATGTTTTTTAAAGCCACGGGATTGATCCTATAATTGCTCCCCACAAATTCACTTTTGAAATTTTTGACCGATGCACTTACAACCACCTCATCCAAAGTGGTATTGGAGCGGGTGAGTCCTATGACCCCCATATCCACATCCGGAGTAGAAAGCGAAACCTGCTTATCCTCATACCCCAAATATTTTATGATGAGGGCATGGTCCCTCTCATTCTTCAGGATGGAAAACCTCCCAAAGTCATCCGTCACCGTTCCCTTGTCGCTGGGAACCAATAGGACTTGGGCACCCAACAAGGGTTGACCGTTGTCTGCGTCCACAATTTTCCCGCTAATTCTGTCCTGTGCTTGGGCCAATGCCCCTGTCAAAAAAAAGAGCATAAAGCCCCAAAGGACCAACGGCCCTTTACCGTTCCTGTACATTTCTTTTTAAAATTGTATTGCTGCTTTATGACTGTTCCCAAAGGGAACCTAAAAATATTCTATGTTATGTCCGAAAAAATCAGCTCTTGAATTCACCCATCAATTCAGGGGCGACTTTCACCTTTTTGTTTGAAAAGCGATAGGAAACCCCTACGTTGATCAAATAATCGGCGAAGGCGGCATCCCCTGCCCTAGGCTCCCCAGTAAGTTCCTGGGTCTCTAGGTCAGTGATACTCTGGGGACGTTCCCTTCTGACTGCAAATGGCACATTGAGGTTCAGCGAAAAGTTGTTCTTCATAAAAGCGATGCCCGGGTCTATGGAAAGTACATTGCCAGGCCTTCTAAAACCTTCGTTCCCGCCAATAAGGTCTTTCACGGGAACCCCTTCATATCTGGCACCCAAGGAAGTGGAAATGGTATTGCTGATGGCATAGCTGGCCCCGGCACGCACCGAAAACTGATCGGGAACGGCCATGATGGCCTCATTTTCAAGAAGAGGGCTCAAGGTTTCTCGGAACGTCCTTGTTCCGTTGGTCTCCCTTGGATTGATCAAATAGAATCCGCCACCATAGGCAAATAGCTTTTCGGCTATTTTTTGGTAAAATTGGAAATCCACGGTAACCCCAAAGCCACCATCACCCGGTTGGATACTCTGGTCAACAGGCCTGGTCTCCGGACCTCCTTCGGGACCCACATTGTAGAAAATATCGGAGGCATTGAAATTTCCTGTGGGCAATTTGACCCCCAATCCCAACGCAACGTTTCCATTTTGATGCTTTTCAAGGTCGAACAGCCAGTAACCCATACCTACCCTGATGTCGGCAAGTCCTCTTGAATAGGTGGTATTTCGTTCTTCCCGACCATGTTCATATAAAGAAGAGCGCGTGTTGATCACTGTTGGGATGGTAATGCTGGTGTATAGTCGATCAGTAATCCCATAGGTTAGGAAAAAATCCCAGGAATGGGAATGGTTGATGACCTCCGTTTCGTTGGAAACCCTATCCGGCTCTTCATGCGTACCCCTGAAATGGCGAAAAGACTTAAAATAGCGATAGTTGCTCCCTATCTGGATATCTCCCTCCCCCAACAGATTACTCTCCAACGTGTTCCCCACACAGGATGAAAAATGTCGGATTGCGACACATCCTTGGGCATTGATGCTATCCATGCCAAGAAAGGAAGCCGAGAGAAAAAAGGTCAGTAAAACGATTTTTGGTATTTTCATAAAATGGTCCCGTTTGGTTGATAAAAAGGCCGACACTAATGGGACGGCCCTTATACTTAATGAAGATTACAAAACTGGATACCAAATTAGTGCTATCCTTGGCATGGGAAGACTAACGAAAGAGTAAAAAAGATTAAGTAAGGATTAATCATGCTAAGCAACAATTAACGGAAAAGCCGTTGACCGACCTATCCCCCCTCTTTTTCATAGACACTGGGCAGACGGATATCGTATTTTACAGCCAATAACCTTAAGGTGATCACCACAACTATGGCCGCGATGTAGGCATAACCTTCCTTGATGGGAAGTTCAACAAAAAGAAAGTAGCTGGCGCCTCCTACAATACAAGTGGTGGCATAGATTTCCTTTCTTCTGAAAATGATCGGGATCTCATTGCACAACATGTCCCGGATAACACCTCCAAAACAGGCCGTCATGGTGCCCAGAAAAATGCACATAATGGGCAAAAGCTCGGCTTCCAAGCCTTTTTCTACCCCAATCATGGTGTAAAGGCCAATCCCAATGGTATCGAACAGAAAAAGGGATTTTCTCAAATATTTCAACTGCTTCACAAAAATAATGGCGAAGACCACGGCTATGAAAATGGTGACCACATAGGTAAGATCCCGCATCCACACCACTGGGGTGTTCCCTATGAGCAGATCTCGCAAGGTCCCACCTCCAATGGCCGTAACAAAGGCGATGATGAGCACCCCAAAAAGGTCCAACCGTTTTTCCATGGCCACCAAGACCCCTGAAATGGCGAAGGCAATGGTCCCCAATATGTCAATGGTCTGGTAGAGCATGCTTACATTTTTTGGGTGTAGTAGTTGTAATCTTTCAGCACGGTATCGATGTACTGCACATCATACAGATTGGAATTGGTCTTTAAAATGCTGTCCACTTTGATCCGAAGTGCAGTCAGGGTCTTGAAATCTCCACTCTTTTTGGCAATGAGGTAGGTCTCCTTGATCAATCGGACATCCTTGTCAGTGAGCAGGGTAACATTGGTGAACTGTGGCTCGTAAGCCTCCTCCACTTCTTCCAAAATGGTATGGGACACCTGGGTCTTTCGTTTGGTGCTGATCACCACGGTGCCTGCGGCCGCATCCCCCACCCTTTGCCGCTTATCCGAAAAAAGGATGCTCAAGATGCCTATGGAGCCCAAAAATATCCAGATGTCAACGAGGCGCAACATCCATCGGACCAAGAGATTGCTCCAATGTACCGGGGCGCCATCCAAACGGACCACGCGCATCTTCATCAACATCTTGCCCACCGTCTGCCCGTTGAACAAGCTGTGCATCAAAAGGGAATAGAACATGGCCGGAAGAAAAATAAGAGCTGCCAGTCCTCGCTGGGTCCAAGTGTCCTCATAAATAAAACCAATGGCATTGCTGATGAGGCTCACCAAATAGGCATACATGTACAAAATGAGTCCATCGATGAGAAAAGCAACGATTCGCTCCCCAAGGCCCACAATCTTATAATCTAAGTTGACATTTTGCGTTGTATTGATTTGGAGGTTACCCATATAAACGTATTTTTAGCTTTGGAAAAATAAATTCCACCTATGCGCGAAGCTGCTTTTGTGAAGCAAAATAAGGAAAAATGGATCGCTTTTGAAAAAGCGGTCGCATCAGGTACACATACGGATCCCGATGCGCTTGTAGATGGGTACATCCAACTCACCAATGACCTTGCCTACGCACAGACCTATTACGCGGAAAGCAAGACTTTATTGTACCTAAATTCCCTTGCCTCACAGGCACACCAAAAAATATACAAGAACAAAAAGGAATCGGGCAACCGGATCATTGAGTTCTGGGCGCATGAGTTCCCGCTTTTTTTTAGACAGTACCACAAAACCTTGTGGGTCACTTTCCTGATTTTTATCACGGCCACGGCCATCGGTGCCATTTCCGCACTGAACGACACCTCCTTTGTACGGTTGATCTTGGGCGATGCCTATGTGAACGAGACCCTGAACAATATTGCCAACGGGGAACCCACGGCCATTTATAAGAGTGGAAGCGAGATAGGCACTTTTTTGGGCATCACCATCAACAATATCCGTGTGGGCTTTTTGGCCTTCGCCTTTGGAGTAATCACCAGTATTGGAACGGCCTATATTCTCTTCAGCAATGGGGTGATGTTGGGGGCGTTCATTACTTTTTTCTATACCAAAGGGATGTTTTTTGAAGCGAACCGGCAGATTTGGCTGCATGGCACCATAGAGATTTCCGTGATCATCGTGGCGGGCTGCGCCGGATTGATCATGGGCAACAGCATCCTTTTTCCCAAGACTTTTTCCAGACGGGTCTCCTTCATGAAAGGGGCCAAGGACGGATTGAAAGTTGTGGTGAGCACCATTCCCTTTTTCATCATCGCGGGCTTTATCGAAGGGTTCATCACCCGGTATGCCAATATGCCCGATTGGTTGGCCTTCTCCATCATTGGAGGGTCATTGTTGCTGATCGTTTTTTATTATATCCTATATCCCATCTTACTAAACCGAAAAGTACATGAAGGACAAATACATCGAGCTTAGGATCAACCGCGACTTTGGCGATATCCTTTCCGTTTATTTTGAATTTTTACGCCAGAACATCAAAAAGTTCACCAATGTGTTCCTGAGCTATAATGGCATTTTTTTGGTAGGTCTTTTGATCACCAGCTACTTGATGGTATCCGGGTTCGTGGGGATGATCTCAGAGGGAACCAATGTGTACGGAATGGGTTCGGGAGAGAGCAACGAAGACACCTACTGGACCTACATTATCGCAGGTGCGGTCATTTTTTTCATCATATTCATTTTAGTGGCAGGTTTCAACTTTAGCCTGAGCTCCTCTTACTTGGTCAAATATGACGAACACAAGGGCCAAGGATTTGACAAAAGAGAGGTCTGGGAACACACAAAGCGTAATTTTGGCAATACCTTCATGTTCATCCTGTTGCTTATCCCCATCTACCTTTTGTTCTTTATTGTAGTGGGCATTTTCGTGTTCATTCCTTTGTTGGGCATGTTTGCACAATATATCATCCAATTTGCCTTGACTGCCTGGATCGGGGTTTCCTTCTTTAGCATGATGAGCCAATCCAAGGGCGTGATCGATGGTTTCGGGGAAGGTTGGAACTTGGTCATCAACAATTTTTGGAGGTCGGTGGGGGTCAATTTTATCCTTGGACTGCTCAATGGCTTGTTGTTCTTCATCATCCTTATTGTGCCCTCCATTATTATCGCTGTCTATACCTTTCATGTGGTGGAAAACAATGTGGATGTGGGTGGTTCGGTCATTTCCACCGTCATATACACCCTCGGATTGTGCCTATTGCTCATCTTGATGGTATATGCCCAATGCCTGTCCCAGTTTGTGAACGGCATCCTCTTTTATGCCCTGCACGAGAAAACGTACAACATCAACACCAGAAGTAAAATAGATCAAATAGGACAGACCGATCAGTGATCAAACAGAGCTACATCCTTATCCTTTTGTTATGGGCAAACCTGGGTCTTGCGCAGAAGGATTCCATTGCCCTGCCCATAGACAGCAGTTCCGTCCTCACGGAACGCCAAATTGGGGAAGACCTTGGCAAAAAATACACTGGGGAGGATTTTGACTATGATGTGAAAACGGGGGAATCCGCCAACTTGCTCAGCCGCTTCGTCCGATGGTTCCTAAATGCCATCAGCAGTACTTTTGGGTTTGACATTTCCCCCGAAACCCTGAAGATTCTTGAATACATCATTTATGCCTTGATGGGGGTCTTGGTCATCTATCTGTTGGTGCGGATGTTCATCAATGAAAAGTTCAGTTCCATTTTTACCCAAAAGGCCCGGTCCATCATCGACCTGGACCTTTCCGAACAGCATATTGAGAGCATCGACTTGGATTCGTTGATGGAAGAGGCCCTAAAGAACGGGGATTATCGGCTTGCCGTTCGATACCAATTCCTAAAGATCTTGAAACTGCTTTCCCAAAAGAACATCATCGATTGGCATTTTGAAAAGACCAATGTGGACTATGAAAGGGAAATCACCCAGACCCAATTGCAACTGGAGTTCAAAAAGGCTTCTTACCTGTACGAGAACATCTGGTATGGGGAGCAGCCCATCGATGCATCTGGCTATGCCAAAACGGACTTGCGCTTCAAGGCCGTAGAAAATTCAATCCCGAGATAATTATGGATTTATACCAAACTCTTTTTGCCAAAAAAAGTTTCAAAAAGCAAAATGTACATTATTTTGTACATTTATGGAAATTTGATTTGATATGAAATGAGCCATGACAATTCTTGATGCACATCGAGATGTTCAATGGCGAATTACACCTGCCTGCCGGCATAGGCAGGTCTGACAGATGAAAAACAGTAAAATTTAAACAGATGAAAACCATCAGCGTCACGGAGTTTAGAAAGAACCTTAAAAAATACCTCGATTTGGCAAATACTGAAAAATTGGTGGTCCATCGAAAAAGTGAGGCATACATTGTTCTTCCTTTGGAAGAATTGACAAAAGACACGGATCTTTTAAGCGAAGATCAGAAACGGGCCATAGATGAAGCGATTTTGGATGTTGAAGAAAATAGGTTTTTTTCGCATGAGGAGGCAATGCGGACCATTGGAGAAAGAGCGCCGAAATATTTTAGCAAAAAATGAGAATCATTATTTGGTCCGGCAAAGCAATGGATGATTATTTGGAAAACATTGATTATTTGGAAAAAAACTGGACCGAATTGGAAATTAAAAATTTTATCACCAAGACCGATGATGTGCTTGGTAAACTTAAAATGGACAATATCCGTTTTTTATCCACAGGATATAGGGACATCTTTCGGGTTCCGATAACCAAACAAGTTACACTGTTCTATATGCTCAGGGAAAACGAAGTAATCTTGCTGCGGTTTTGGAACAATTATCAAAATCCTGATGTATTCAGTACAGAGTGAACCGTATGGACCGAAAATCGAAAATAGTCATCGCGGTATTTGCCCTAGTCGTTGTTGGGATCGTCATTACGGAAATTGTGCGGCCAAGGCCCATCAACTGGCGGCCATCGTACACTTCGGTGGACAAGATCCCGTTCGGGTGTTTTGTGCTGTACAACGAACTTCCCTCTATTTTCCCCAATAGTTCGATTGAAACTGTGGATAAAAGCGTCTATGATGTGTTGATCGATCGGGATCCCTCCCTAACGTCCAACTATATGTTCATCAACGAATATATTGACCTGGACCAGCAGGAAACCAATCAGATCTTGGACTATGTGGACCGGGGAAATACCGTTTTCATGGCCGCTACTGGTTTTGGTTGGGAACTGATGGATACCCTGAACATCGATTTTGGGTCAGATTATTCGCTGAAAGAGGGCACGACCATTTTGGACCTGACCCATGAAAAATTCAAAAAGGAAAAGTTTAAACTGTCCCGAGGGGTGTTCAACTCCTATTTTACCAGTGTGGATTCCACCAATACCACCATTTTGGGGCATATCTCCTATACCATTGAAAATTATCTGGACGGAGAGCCGGACGAAGAGGTGACCAAACCCAATTTGATCAAGATGCGTTTCGGGAAGGGCCATTTCATCATTTCCACAACTCCACAGGCCTATTCCAATTATTATATGCTCAAGGGCAATTCGGACTATGTGGCCCATACCTTTTCCTATCTCCAGGATGCCGATGTGCTGTACTGGGACAATTACAAAAAATCCGGTCGGGTGTTCATTGATTCGCCCATGCGCTTTGTGCTCAACCAAATTTCCCTGAAATGGGCCTATTATTTGTCCATTTTGGGCATCCTGCTCTTTGTCCTCTTCAAGGGCAAGCGGGAACAGCGGATCATTCCCGTCATCGAACCCCTAAAAAACTCCTCGGTGGAGTTTGCACAGGCCGTTGGGTCGCTGTACCATCAAAATAAAGACTACACGGACCTCATCAACAAAAAAATAAATTACTTTTTGGCCCATATACGCAGTCAGTACCATATCGAAACGGCACAAATCAACGAAAAGACGATACAGCTACTGGCGGCCAAGGCAGGAAAGGACATTCAAGAAACCAAGGTTTTGATCGAATATATTTTAAAACTGAAAAATAAAAATGCCCATACGGAGCAGGAAAGCATAGAACTCAACAAAAAAATAACCGCATTTAAGCAGTAATATATGGAAGAACAAGAACCACAAGACGACGCACTACAGTTCAATTCCCGTGTGGATTTGACCCGACTACAGGAAGCTGTCTCCAACATAAAGTCCGAATTGGGCAAAGTGATTATTGGGCAGCAGGATATGATCGAATTGCTCATCATTTCCATTTTGGCCAATGGACACTCCCTCATCGAAGGGGTTCCCGGGGTGGCCAAGACCGTCACGGCCAAGTTATTGGCCAAGACCATGAGCGTGGATTTCAGTCGCATCCAGTTTACCCCGGACCTGATGCCGAGCGATATTTTGGGGACCTCAATCTTCAACATCAAAACTTCCGAATTTGAGTTCAAGAAGGGACCTTTGTTCTCCAACATCATCCTCATCGATGAGATCAACCGTGCCCCTGCCAAGACCCAAGCGGCCCTTTTTGAGGCCATGGCCGAAAGGCAGATTACCATGGATGGTGTGGAATATGCCATGGAGCCCCCCTTTTTGGTGTTTGCCACCCAAAACCCAATTGAGCAGGAAGGTACCTATCGATTGCCCGAGGCACAATTGGACCGTTTCCTTTTCAAGATCAATGTGAACTACCCCTCGCTGGAAGAAGAAATCCAGATCTTGGAGAGCAAGCACGAACAGAAAGCCAAAGTGGAGGAAGACCTCGTCAGTGCCCTACTTTCTGCAAAGCAGATCGCGGAGTACCAAGATACCATCAAGGAAATCGTTGTGGAGAAAAACCTGCTCAAGTACATTGCCTCCATTGTGGACAACACACGGAGCAATGCCAATCTGTACTTGGGTGCATCGCCCAGGGCCTCAATTGCCATCATGGATGCCTCAAAAGCACTTGCCGCAATCAACGGCAGGGATTTCATCACGCCCGATGATATCAAAAAAGTGGCCATTCCCGTTTTGGGACACCGTATCTTACTCACCCCGGAAAGGGAAATGGAAGGATTGACCGCCCAGCAGGTGGTGAAACAAATCGTGGACGGCATCGAAATCCCAAGATAAAAAGTGAAAAGGCTCTTCAGACCCATATACCTGCAAAAACGATTTTTCATGATCCTCACGGCACTCATCGTGGGATTTGTGGTCTCGTATATGGTCCCCAATCTCTTTGGGGCACTGAAAGTACTTTTCTTCGTTTTGGTCTTATTGCTGATTGTTGATATCATCCTTCTCTTTGGTTCCAAAGGAAAAGTCCAAGGACATCGAATCTTGACCGACAAACTCTCCAATGGGGACGAAAACCCGATCCAATTGCAACTGATGAACGGGTATCTGTTCCCTATAAAAGTCAAGGTCATCGATGAGATACCTTTTCAGTTCCAGAAAAGGGATTTTTTGTTGGAGACCAAGCTTCCCAGTGGTGGGGAAAAAGTGTTCCACTATCAATTACGGCCCACCGAACGTGGAGTGTATTCCTTTGGAAGTCTAAACATTTTTGCAGTCTCACCCATAGGTTTTTTGGCCGGAAAACACACTTTTGGACAGTCACAAGAAGTTCCCGTTTACCCCTCGTTCCTCCAACTCCAAAAGTACGATCTGCTCGCCTTCACCAACCGTTTGCACGAATATGGCCTGAAGAAGATCAGGCGTATTGGACACACCATGGAATTTGAACAGATCAAGGATTATGTGCTTGGCGACGATATCCGGAACATCAACTGGAAAGCCACGGCCAAACGTGGGCAATTGATGGTGAACCAATATCAAGATGAAAAATCACAGCCCGTATATTCCGTAATCGATAAGGGCCGGGTGATGAAAATGCCCTTTAATGGCCTTAGCCTCTTGGATTATGCCATCAACGCCACCTTGGTGATCAGCAACATCGCCCTAAAAAAACAGGACAAGGCGGGGATGTTCTCCTTTAGCGACAAAATCGAGAACAGAGTGGTAGCGGAACGACGAAGCTCCCAGATGAACCTCATCCTTGAAACGCTCTACAACCTAGAGACGAATTTCATCGAAAGTGATTTCAGTCGCTTGTATGTGGACGTAAAACGGAACTTGAACCAACGGAGTCTTTTGCTGCTCTATACCAATTTTGAGACCATGGATGCCCTGCACAGACAGCTACCTTACTTGGTGGCCATGGCCAAACAGCATCTGTTGGTGGTGATTTTCTTTGAAAATACCGAGCTGAACGAATTTGTCCATAAAAAGGCGGAAACCGTGCATCAGATCTTTGAGCAGACCATTGCCGAAAAGTTCATTTATGAGAAAAAGCTCATTGTGAACGAACTCCGCAAACACGGCATCCAGACCATCTTGACCAAACCAGAGGACTTGACCGTCAATACTATCAACAAATACTTGGAAATCAAGGCAAGGGGGCTTATCTAATCTAAAGTGATAGGTAAGAAATTCCCAAAGTGTTCAAACTGGGAAGCTTGCCATCCAATACCACAAATTCAGATTTTGGATAGGGAAAGGGGTTTTTCTTTTTCAGATCCAGTTGGGAATAGCGGCCACGCAGTCTTTTTTTATCGTCCTTTTTGGAAAACAAATCAATGGTGACCCCTACGGTGACACCACCCAAGACCGTTGCGGCCAAATCGTCGTTGTCCCAACCGTTCTCGCGCTGTCCCGCATCGACCGCTTCCTTGGCCAAGCCTATGAGCGTACTTCCAGCGACCGAACCCACAAAGGTCCAGATACGGTTGCCCTCAGAGGCCTGTTTTGCGATTCCTGCACCAGCCAGACCAAATAGGTTGCCACCCAAAAAATGGAGTGCTTTGTCCCGCTCCACTTGCCCATGGCAATAGGAAGCGAGCACCAAAAAAACTAGTGTGGGGATAAGTGTTCTCATTGCTCTGGGGTAAATGTATGAAAAAGTGTGGAAAGCTTCGACCCGAACGGTTTAATAGTCATTCACTTCCAACTTTGCCTTCTGGAATTCGGCCATCAGTTCGGCAACTATTTGCGCAGCGGGTTTAATGTCGTGGATCAATCCGGAAACTTGGCCAATTTCCAATTCCCCTTCTTCCATATCACCCTCAAACATGCCCCGCTTGGCCCTAGCTCTTCCTAGTAGTGTTCTCAGATCATCCACAGATGCGCCTTTGGCATAGGCCTCCTGCACATCTTGGTAGAATTTGTTCTTGAGCAGGCGCACGGGAGCGAGTTCCTTCAAGGTCAGTTGGGTGTCCCCTTCCTGTGCCTCCACCACTCTTTTTTTGAACAACTCGTGCGAAGAAGCTTCGGGAGTGGCCACAAAGCGGCTTCCCACCTGCACCCCATCCGCGCCGAGCACCATAGCGGCCAACATGGCCCTTCCAGTCGCAATGCCTCCCGCAGCAATGAGCGGAACAGTGATTTTTTCCTTCACGGAGGGAATCAGGACCATCGTAGTAGTCTCGTCCCTTCCGTTATGCCCTCCCGCCTCAAAGCCTTCGGCCACAATGGCATCCACCCCTGCCTCTTGGGCTTTCAGGGCAAACTTGACACTGCTCACCACATGCACCACGGTGACGCCTTTCTCTTTGAGAAAACCTGTCCAAGTCTTGGGATTCCCTGCGGAAGCGAACACGATTTTCACCCCATGGGAGACAATGATTTCCATCAACTTTTCAATATCGGGGTACAGCATGGGAACGTTCACGCCAAAAGGCTTGTTGGTCGCTTTTTTGCACTTGATGATATGTTCCTCCAATACTTCCGGGTACATACTTCCTGCGCCCAACAATCCCAATCCGCCGGCATTGGAGACGGCCGAGGCCAATCGCCACCCACTGGCCCAGACCATTCCGGCTTGGATGATGGGATATTGTATTCCGAAAAGTTGGGTGATTTTGTTTTGCATGGGATTTTACCAAATACTGTTCCCCTCAAAATAAGGGTAAATATTCAGGAAATCGAAATAAAATGGATGGTTTTGAAAAAACTACGAAATCACTCCAGATCCCACCAATTCATCTTCCACATACCAGGCCACAAACTGCCCTTCGGTGATGGCTGATTGCTTTTCTTGGAAATCCACGTACAGTCCGTTGCCTACTTTGTAGAGGGTAGCTTGTTGTAAGGGTTGACGATAACGGATACGTGCCATCACTTCCATGGTTTCATCCTCTTTCAAGGCCAAATCGGGGCGCACCCAGTGAAGCTCGTCCTCTTTCACAAAAAGTGTGTTTCTGTAAAGGCCCGGGTGGAACTTGCCTTGTCCGGTGTAGATGATGTTCTTGTCCACATCGGTTTCAATGACAAACAAGGGTTCTTTGGTGCCCCCAACATTCAGGCCCTTGCGTTGCCCAATCGTAAAATAATGGGCCCCTTGGTGCTCTCCCACCACTTTGCCATCTTCCATGGAAAAAATGGGCTTTTCCGCTTGAAAGGCCAATTTCTCCCTTTCATTGTGAAATTCGGGAACAGCTATGGCAAATTGCGAAGCAGTGCTGGGCACTTCCACAATGATTCCTTTTTTGGGCTTCAATTTTTGCTGCAAAAAGTCGGGCAGATGAACTTTCCCTACAAAACAGAGTCCTTGGGAGTCTTTTTTATCAGCAGTGATCAGATTGTTCTCGGCGGCAATCTTTCGAACCTCAGGTTTTAGCAATTCCCCGATCGGGAACAAAGTCTTGGACAGTTGCTCTTGGGACAATTGGCACAAAAAATAGGATTGGTCTTTATTAGGGTCCTTGCCTGCCAACAACTGGTAGGTTTCGCTACCATCTTCATGCTGAATGGTCCCTTTTCTACAATAATGTCCCGTGGCCACGTAGTCGGCACCCAATTGTAGGGCAATTTTTAAAAAGACATCAAACTTGATTTCGCGGTTGCAGAGCACATCCGGATTGGGTGTACGACCCCTTTCGTATTCGTTGAACATATAGTCAACGATACGCTCCTTGTATTCCGCGCTCAAATCGACGGTTTGGAACGGAATGCCCAATTTTTCGGCCACAATAAGGGCATCATTGCTATCCTCCAACCATGGACATTCCTCTGAAATGGTCACGGAATCGTCGTGCCAATTCTTCATGAAAAGGCCGATCACCTCATATCCCTGCTCTTTTAGGAGATATGCTGCTACACTGGAATCCACTCCTCCCGAAAGTCCTACAACAACCTTTTTCATTTCATTGCTATTATGGGTACAAAAATAGAAAATAACAGGCATTCATATGATATGTACCTAAGTCGTACCACACCACTGAACATTTCAAAATGGGTAGTTTTTATAAAATGTTAAACTTTTTACAATTTTCATTAAACAAAATCAATTTTATTTTGTTTAACTATATATTTAAATCATTAAACAATATATAACAGCAACAAGATTATGAAAGCATTAGAAAAACTATCCCGTTTTACCCTACTATCATTGTTCTTGATTTTCACGTCCTGTTCGGATGATGACAACGGAACCACAGACCCACCAGAAACCGATGTGACCATTGTGGCGGCCGCCCAAGCTACCCCACAATTGAGCAGTTTGGTCAGTGCACTTCAAAAGGCAGATGAAAGTGCCAACAACGACCTTGTGGCCGCATTGAACGGTGAAGGTCCTTTTACCGTTTTTGCGCCTACCAATGATGCCTTTGCAGACCTATTGGCCCAATTGGATGGCTTTGATTCGCTGGATGACTTCAATACCCAGCAGTTGCAGGACTTGCTCGCTGTGGTACTGACCTACCACGTGGTTGCGGATGCGGCCGTGCTATCTACCGATTTGAGCGATGGACAGACCATTACCACTCTGCAAGGTTCAACCTTAGAGGTTTCAACTCAAGGTGGGGTGTTTATCAGCGATGCCACTGCCGAGGCTGCCCAAGTAACCACTGCCGATATCGAGGTATCCAATGGTGTTGTACACATCATTGATAAGGTATTGCTCCCCCAGGCTGCACTGGACGCTCTGGCCGATGTATTGTTGGTTCCCATCACCGATCTTGCCATAGGCAATGAGAATCTTGAAAATCTAGTGGCGGCCCTTGTTGCTGCCAATGGTGACCTTCCCGCTGTATTGAGAGGAGATGGTCCGTTCACCGTATTGGCCCCCACCGATGAGGCTTTTGAGACCTTCTTGGATGGTGCAGCCTTGGAAGATGTTCCTGTGGATGTATTGACCAATGTACTGCTCAACCATGTCATCAGTGGTGAAGTGACATCTGATGACCTTACAGGTTTGGGTTCTGGCTACACAAGTACACTCGCTGTTGGTGCGGGTGACCAGAACATGAGCTTGTTCTTCGATACTTCTGATGGAGTTACCTTTAATGGGGTATCCACTGTGGTGATGGCCGACGTAAAAGCGTTGAATGGTATTGTACATGTGGTGGATGCCGTAATCGACCTGCCCAATATCGTGGACCATGCCGTGGCCAACCCAAATTTGACTTCTTTGGTAGCTGCGTTGACCGATGGTGGAAACACTACGTTCACCGATCTGCTTTCCAATGAGGAAGAGGATTTCACTGTGTTTGCTCCATTGAATGATGCTTTTAGTGCATTCACCAATCCAAATTCCAACGATTTGAATGCCATCCTGGCCAATCACGTGGTGGTCGGTGCAGCTGCATTCTCTTCAGGATTGACCAATTCGTATGTAAACACTGCCGCCGAGTTTGACACGGACGAGAACCTCAGCCTCTACATCAATACGGATGATGGGGTGACCTTGAATGGTACAAGCAATGTGGTCTTGGCCGATATTGTGGCCACCAACGGTGTCATCCATGCCGTGGATGCCGTTATCGATCTGCCCACTGTGGTCACCTTTGCCGTGGCCGATCCCAACTTCTCAACCTTGGTACAGGCATTGACAGAATTGACTCCAAGTGTGGACTTTGTGAGTGTACTTTCTGCCCAAGGCGGTTCAGGCAGCGATCCCTTTACAGTATTTGCTCCAACCAATGATGCATTTGCAGCATTGGCCGCCATACCCGCAGAGGCGGATTTGATCCCAATTCTACAACACCATGTGGTAGCAGGAGCCAATGTAAGGTCAGGCGATTTGTCCGACGGTATCATGGCCACTACTTTGGAAGGGGATGCCATCACCATCAACCTGCCCGGAACCGGTGACAATATTGCTGATGTGACCGATGGTGCAGGAAACATGGGCATTGGTATTGATGCCGTAGATGTACAGGCCATCAATGGAGTGATCCACGTTCTGGACACTGTATTGATACCAGACACGACAAATTAAGGCTTTAGCCGTTTCTATATCACTGCAAAGGCCTTTTGGAAACCATTTTCAAGGGGCCTTTGTCCTTAAAAATTGCCGTTCATCGATGACACATCAAAAGGGGGGAATTTAACTACAAAAACCAATGGTTTGACAACTATTAATTTTTTTCCGCTTGATTATGGCGCATCTTTGAAGTCCCAAATCTTTCCAAACTAAACCGAAATATGGAAAACTCCCCCAGAATTTTTTTGGGGGAGTTTTTTTTTCAAAATGAACCCAAATTAATCTTCAGGCTCTTCTTCCAACACCTCTATGATTTCATAACCATTGTCCACTTCCTTGTAAACGGCTTGGTTCAATTCGTGCATGGTGATGCCATCAAAATCGATTTCCTCCGCATCTTCGGGCAACTCCTTCACCACAGCTCCAACAGGAGGTGTCGTCACTTCGTATTCCCCGTTATCTTCCCAATAGAAAACACCGTCCGCATATTGATAGGGAACTCCCCGGACCACGATTCGCACCGCTGCTGTGGGCAACACCCGTAACCTTAATCCTCTAACCGGAAATGTTCGGACATACACGCCTTTGTGACGAACAAAGTACATTCCACCGACAGGATAGTAGGTGACATTTCTGAACAATATAGGTCTGGTATTAGCCGGAAGTCGCCGTAATGTCCTTCTCACAACACGTCGATTGTGACGACGGACTTTTCTTCGAACAGTGCGCTGTTCCTGTGGAGTGCGCCTCACTTGGGCCTCTACATAATCCGTTGCTCCCAAAGCAAGGAACACAAAGAACAATAAGGTAAATCTTAGATTTTTCATATGGCTGAATTGATGGTTAGCCCCAATTGGACATCATTCGATGCCATAGGTTTAATCGACCACCAAAAAATTCAGCCGAAAAACTATCTTTTACCTGTTTTCTTCTGCTCTTCGGCCTGTTCCATCATCTCACGCATCTTGCGCTGGAACCTGTTCTCTTTTTTGGGCTTCTTCTTGTTCTCTTGAATCTGCGCATGGATCTTGTCCTCGTCCAAGATGTAGTTCTTTATCGCCAACATGATGAAAATGGTGATCAGGTTGGAAATGAAGTAATAGAGACTCAACCCACTGGCGTAGTTGTTGAAGAAGAACAACATCATGATGGGCGATAGGTACATGATGAATTTCATGTTGGGCATACCGGGCTGTTGTTGCATCTGCATGCTCTGCCCTGTGGTCATCATCATATAGAAGAAAATGGCCACCGATGCCAAAATCGGGAACAAGCTCACGTGGTCCCCATAAAATGGGATGGTGAACGGTAGATTGAATATGACATCATAGGATGAAAGGTCTTCTGCCCACAAAAAGGGTTTCTGCCGCAAAGCGAAGGATGTGGGGAAGAACATGAATAGCGCATAGAAAATGGGTAACTGCAACAATGCCGGCACACAACCGCTCATGGGGCTCACCCCTGCCTTGTTGTAGAGCTTCATGGTCTCCTGCTGCTTTTTCATCGCATTGTCCTTGTACTTCTCGTTAATTTCGGTGATCTCCGGCTTCAAGACCTTCATCTTAGCCTGTGAGAGATAGGACTTATAGGTGACGGGCGACAATACCAACCGCACGATGATGGTCATCACGATAATGGCGATCCCAAAGGGAAGGAAAGAGCTCAGGAACCCATAGAAAGGAGTGAACACATATCGGTTGATCCATCCAAAGATTCCCCAACCAAACGGAATGGAATCCGCAAGGCCCAATTCTTTATAATCGTCCAACACCTTCACATCGGTGGGACCGTAGTACCAGTGCATGTTCTGAGACAGTTCCCCTCCTTGCAGTTGCAATGGGGCCGTGGTGCTGTATTCCTTGGTGAAGCGGGTTTCCCTGCTCTCGTCCTCGACCAAGTTTTTGGAACTCAGTTGTGCCGTTTCAAAATGGTTGTCCGTGGCCAAAATGGAGCTGAAAAAATGCTGTCGGTACGAAAGCCATTTTACATCCACCTCGGTTTCTTCGTCCAGATCACTGCTCTCCGACAATTTGCTGATGTTGCCATCATCATGGTTATAGGTCAATCGGGTATAGCGGTTTTCATACTGCACGCTCTTGTTATGGCGAATGCCTTTCATGTCCCATTCGAGGGTAATCGGTTTGCCACTGTTGATGACACCGTTCAGACCTTGAGATCGTACCGTGAAACCCAAAAGGTATTCATCGGGTTTCATTTCGTAACGATATTCCAAAAATTGGTCGTCGGCCACCTTCGCTCTCATGGAAAGCACCTGATTGTCCCCATTTTTTGAAAGTGTGGGTTCAAAGAAAAGGTCAGCGGTATTGAGCACCCTATTGTCCGACGTGGAAAAATTCAGAGCAAAATTGGCGTTACCCTCCTTCACCAAATACACGGGGACCGAATCAAAAGTGACAAAGTTCTTCATCCGGGCCTCGACAATCTGCCCACCTTTATTGGATACTTCGAGATAGAGCACCTCGTTCTCCAACTTGGTGGTCCCTTCGGATGCCTGTGTAAAGCCAAATACCCCTACTGCACTTTTATAGTTGGCCACAGCAGTGGAATCGGCAAGGTCAATGGCCTGTTCCTGTTTGATGGGGGCCGAATCATTTTTCTCCTCTTCTGCCTGTTTGGCAGCAGCTTCCACACGGGCCTGCTCCGCTTTTTGGGCCTCCAACTCTTCTGGGGTAGGCTGATTTTGGTAGAACATAAAAACAAGTATCCCAAAAATCAGTACAAATCCAATAATGGACTTGACATCCAGCTTCTTCTCTTCCATGAAAATTATTTAGTAGAACTCTATTATCGCTATTTCAGGTGGCAAATATATGTCCAAAACCGCAGTTTATGCCAAACTGGCATTCTTTTGTTTTTGCTTCTGGACCAGTACGGCCTTTACAAAACCAACGAACAAGGGGTGCGGATTGGCCACGGTGCTTTTATACTCCGGATGGTATTGCACCCCAATGAACCATGGATGAGACGGGATTTCCACCACTTCCACGAGCCCTGTCTTGGGATTGAGACCAGAGGCCACCAAACCGGCTTTCTCCATTTGTTGCTTGTAAGCGTTGTTGAACTCAAATCGGTGTCTGTGACGCTCGGCAATTTCTTTGGTTCCATAAACTTTCTCGACCAAACTGCCCTCTTTCAAATAACAGTCCCAGGCCCCCAAACGCATGGTCCCTCCCATATCGGTGATGGATTTCTGTTCTTCCATCAAACTGATGACGGGATAAGGGGTGTCCTTGTCCATTTCCGTGGAATTGGCCTTGTCCATCCCAAGCACATTGCGTGCAAATTCGATCACGGCCATTTGCATGCCCAGACAGATGCCCAAGAACGGCACATTGTTCTCTCGGGCATAGCGCACGGCCATTACTTTTCCTTCGATACCACGTTCCCCAAAACCGGGTGCGACCAGAATTCCGTCCAGTCCCATCAATTTTTTGTCGATGTTCTTGGCAGATAGATGTTCCGAATGGATGGAACGCACCTCTACCTTCACTTCATTTGCGGCGCCGGCATGTATAAAGGCCTCCAATATGGATTTATAGGAATCCTGAAGTTCCACATATTTTCCGATCAGACCTATGGTCACTTTATTTTTTGGGTTCTTGTGCCTTTCCAAAAATTCCTTCCATTGGTCCAAATTGGGTTCCGTATTGTTGGGAAGGGCCAATTTTTCAAGCGTAACGGCATCCAGGCCTTCTTCCTGCATCATCAAGGGCACATCATAAATGGTGGACGCATCGATGGATTGGATCACCGCTTCTTTTTTCACATTGCAGAACAGGGCCAGTTTTTCCTTGATGTCCTCGGAAATTTCATGTTCTGTACGGCATACCAAAATATCGGCCTTTATCCCACTCTCCATCAAGGTTTTCACGGAGTGCTGCGTAGGCTTGGTCTTCAGTTCGCCTGCGGCGGATAAAAACGGAACCAATGTAAGGTGTACCACAATTCCGTTGTGCTCGCCCAATTCCCAGAGCAATTGCCGCACCGCTTCAATATAGGGTAAGGACTCGATATCGCCCACGGTTCCCCCGATTTCTGTGATGATGATGTCATAATCGCCGCTCTTGCCCAAAATCTGGATGCGTTCCTTGATCTCGTTGGTGATATGGGGCACCACCTGAACGGTTTTGCCCAAAAATTCGCCACGGCGTTCCTTTTCAATAACGCTTTGGTAGATCCTTCCCGTGGTGACATTGTTGGCCTGTGAGGTACGAACATTCAAAAAACGCTCGTAGTGGCCCAAATCCAAATCGGTTTCGGCCCCATCATCGGTCACATAACATTCGCCATGCTCGTAGGGGTTCAGCGTTCCAGGATCCACATTGATGTAGGGATCCAATTTTTGTATGGTGGTCCGGTATCCCCTGGCCTGTAGGAGTTTGGCCAAGGATGCGGCGATGATTCCTTTCCCCAAAGATGAGGTAACGCCTCCCGTAACGAAAATGTACTTGGTCTGTGACATATTGCAACTTCTATTACGGGGCGTAAAGTTACAAATTGCTGCGCAGAAATCAGGGAGATTCCTTGGGAAATTGTTTCTGTAGTTTTCTGATGATGGGTTCCAGGTTGTTGTCCTTGATGGTGAGCATGGTGTTCAGAAAGTTGCCCAACTTCCCTTCGGGAAAGCCTTTTTGGCTGAACCACACGAGATAAGGCAAGGGCAGGTCCACCAGATAACGCCCCTTGTACTTACCGTAAGGCATCTTGTAATGTGCCAGTTCCAAAAGCTGTTTTGTATCGGGCCGTATTTCCATTTGTAGGGCTAATGTACTATCTTTCGCTGAACAATCATTACCAATAATGAAACGTAGAAATTTTATAACCACAGCCGCTGCGGGTTCCGCAGGTTTGGCGTCCGTTTCCGGCTTTGCAAAGGATAAAGGGGCTCAGAAGGAGTTTAAACTGAAGCACAACATCAACCACAGCGTATGCGAATGGTGTTTTAACGATATTCCCTTTGAAGAGTTTTTACAGACGCTGAACGAACTGGGTGTAAAGGCCATTGATTTGATAGGTCCAGATAGATGGCACATCTTGAAGAAATATGATATCCATTGTTCCATGTGCAATGGCGCGGAAATCAGCCTTACCGAAGGTTGGAACAACCCCAAATACCACGAGCAGCTCATCAAAAATTATACGGAAATGATCCCGAAGGTCGCCGAGGCGGGCTACACCAACCTCATCTGTTTTAGTGGCAACCGCAACGGCATGAACGATTATGTTGGTCTTCAAAACTGTGTGGACGGGCTTTCGCAGATCATGCCCTTGGCCGAAAAACATGGTGTGGTGATACAGATGGAGCTTTTTAATCAGCAAAACCACCCCGATTATATGTGCGATAGCTCAATTTGGGGGGTGGAACTCTGCAAGCATTTGGGCAGCGATAACTTTAAATTGTTGTTCGACATTTACCACATGCAGATCCAAGAAGGGGACATTATCCGCAGCATACAGAACTACCACCCTTATTTTGGGCACTACCACACCGCTGGGGTCCCTGGCCGTAATGAGATCGATGAGACCCAAGAACTGTACTACCCTGCCATCATCAAGGCCATCCATGAAACCGGGTTTAGCGGTTATGTGGCCCAAGAGTTCATTGCCACCTGGGACGACAAGATTGCTGCGTTAAAGGATGGGTTTATGCGGTGTGATGTTTGACTTTAACCTCAGGAGATAAATTGCAGTTTCAGAACAGGGAGTGATTTCATTACAATCTATAATACCAATCTAATAGATTGGTATTAGTCAAAGCATTAAAATTGAAAAAATTAGTTCGGAATTGAAGGATAGAAAGTCTGAATATAAAGTAGCATTATTTGGAGCAACTCTTGGAGTCTTATTCACTGCTATTTATGATTTTATAAAAGAAAGGCCTATTCTTACAACACTATGGAACTCTTTAAAATGGGTATGGAAAAACCTATTTGAACTCAAAATTACTATTTGGCAATTATTGTTGGCCTTGGCAATAATTTATACATTATTCAAAATAAGACCAAAGAAGAAAGAAAAACAATCACCTGATTTCCTAAATTATACAACAGACAATTTTGATGAGATAAAATGGAAATGGGATTGGAAATGGAATTCAATAACACGAAAGTGGCATGTGGACAATTTAGTCCCCTTATGTACAAAATGTGAAACAGCCACAATGCTTAATGAAGATTATATCGATAAGTATTCAACATGCCCTAGATGTGATAATTTCATGGATAAGTTAAAGTCCTCGGAAAAAATCGAAGCAATAATTATTGATAATGTTCATCGAAACTTATACTAAACTTTATCAGTATTTATAAGTGATTGATTTATTTTTTTTGACCTGGATTATTAATTTCTCTCAAAACCCTTACCACTCCCCTAATCGCCGTAGCCACCTCCTGCAGCTCTACCCTAGAAAAGGTATCCTCTTCCACATAAAACAGCATTTCCACAGCCAGATCTAGCCAATTGGCCAAAGTTTCCGGGGTGCCATATTGGTCTTCGATAAGTTCCCGTAATTCATTTTCCTTTAGCATGGTTAGACATTTCTTGGTCTTGGGAGCAAGTTGGTCAATTTTGTTTGATTTTGTAGTCCTATCTTTCGTACCACTTCAGAATAACTTTAAATTTATCATTCAAATCTTTCTGTATCTTTAATTAAAACAGATTGAAAAACTTCGGGACTAATCACTAATCAACGCCTTGCACCACATGACGAAAAACAAGTTGCTCATCCTATTGCTGCTTCTGACTTCACATATCATTAAAGCTCAATTTATAAAAGAAAAATCATTGAATGCCCAAATTGGATATGGACTCAGCGCACCATTCAATAGTGTTAGCAATGTTGTTGACGATGGTTTTTTTCTTCAAGGTGAATTGGTCCTAAAAGCGGCTTCTTGGGTAGAATTTAGACCGTATGCAGGTTTTATTTTAACAAGTTCCAATGGAAAAGACCTAAACAACAACCCAACCACGGAGAAAGCCGAATCCAAAGCCTTTCTTCTTGGAGGAAAAACAAGACTTAGGGCACCCATCCCTTGGGTGGCCCCCTATGTGGAAGGAGGGATAGGAGCTTCAATTGGAAAGTTTGAGACCTACACCTTTTTTGATGATATTAGTAAAAGTGGAATTATTTACCATATCCCATTTTCACTGGGTTTGGAATTGGGACGAAACCATTCTGTTGACCTTGGCCTTACTTATTTCTTTCAACCTACTGTTGAACAATATGCGGGAGCATTTGCAGTCGGACTAACATTTCCGTTGAATTAAGTTGAATTAAACAGAACATGGTAAACCCTACATAATCCTTTTCTTTTTGAAAAGGTAGGCATCCAAATTAAAAATTCTTGAATGTTGTGATTATTTTCCATTTGTGCGATTAATAGGATAAGAACCCCGTAAATAAAATCCTAAAACCACAAAGCATGAAAAAATCAGCAACAGCCAAAATCACGAGCAACAAAGTTCTTCCTGAAATTGTTCCTATTCCCCATAGCAAGCAATGAGAGCATTTTATGCGCAAATTTGAATCATTCAACGGCAAAAAAGTGGCAACGGACAAGGAAACATTTTTACAACTCTTGCAACAGCATAAGGGGATTATCCTAAAAATTTCCAATGCCTATTCCACCGGTCAAAATGATAGGGACGATCTGGCACAGGAAATTGTCTTCAACCTTTGGAAATCGTATGGGAATTATACCCCCGACCATAAATTTTCCACATGGATGTATCGGGTAGCATTGAATGTGGCCATCTCATTCCACAGGAAGGAAAAACGATCATTTCAGTTCAGCTCATATAAAGAGGAACTTATCATTTATAGCGATGACAATGACCAACAGGTGGAAATGGACAGCAAACTTATCCTGCTCCAAGAATTCCTAAAAGAGTTGAAGGAAGTGGACCGATCCATCATGATATTGTACCTGGAGGGGAAAGGATATAAGGAAATAGCCGAGATCATTGGTATATCAGAATCCAATGTGGGCACCAAAATCCACCGCATAAAAGTGTATTTAAAATCAAGATTCACAAACAGCTAAAAACTTAAAATCATGGAAATCGAAGAACTAAAAACAATGTGGCAACTCCACGAAAACAGATTGGAGCGGACAACCCGATTGAACTTGCACACCTTGGAAATGGTACAATCGCATCGTGCCAAGTCAATCCTAAAACCACTGTTTATAAAAAACAGCATTGTGCTGGCACTGCATTCCCTCGTAATTATTGGGTTGGTAGTATTTATCGTTTACCATTTTTCAGAGGCGCCCTACGCAATCTCGGGGTTGGTACTGTTGGGCTATTACATCCTCTTATTCGTGAACGCTTACAGACAAATTGCCGAAATAAATCGTATTGATCAAGGGAATGATGTGATGAACATGCAAAGTGCCCTGGCCAGACTAAAAACACACATGCTCGATTTTATGAGAGTTTCCATGCTTACCATTCCCGCTTTTCTTTCATTTCCGGTGGTGGTCCCCAAAGCCTTGGCCGACCTGAACAGTACAATTTTTGAGGGTTTCAATATTATTGAACAAACCAACGGAAATTGGTGGTTGGTTGAAGTTATTGTTTTCTCCGTGATGATTCCTGGGGGAATCTGGTTCTACAAGCAAGTGACCCCTAAAAACATCAACAAGAAATGGGTAAGACGCATCATTGAAAAAGCTTCCAGCAAAAATGTGGGCAAAGCAGTCCAATATCTAAATGAATTGGAGGAAATAAAAGCTGGAAAATTTTGATTCAGAAGCAAACTGGTCAGTATTGATAGATTGAGTGGTCATCAGAGAGAGGACAAAGTCATTGTTTATGAGTTTTATAAACAGGTTCCGACTGGCTAGCCCTGTTTATCATACCCAATCAAGATTTTGCAGGGGGGGGTTGGCCCTATTTCTTGAACAACGCCTTGAACGTAGTGGCATCGTTTTCCTCTTCGGGGTTTTCTTCCTCGAACATTTTCAAAAAGTTGGAAAAACTGGTCCATGAGGTGTGCAGCATGCCCCTGTAGCGGGGTTTCATGTCGGCGGTGGCGTTCTTTCGGAGTGTTTTGAGCATTTCTTGCTGTTCCAGGGCCACTTCGGGCTTTCGCCAAGAGCAGGTAGCCACATCAAATCCGTTCATGGCAAAATGGATGGCCGTAGGGTCAGGTCGCTCGTAGTGCCAATCGCAGATCATGACATCCTTGGGGATAAGGTCGATGGCACGGTGGGTATTGTTCATGCTGGCCTCCCACATGCCCATTCCAGTGGTCTTGCCATCGATCAAACGATCGCCCCAGATCCATAGCCGCTTATTGGTCTTGGCCAGATGGTTCCTGATCTTGGTAATCTCCCCTGCAAAGAGTTCTGCCTTGTCCCTGCCGTTGCATCGTGGGCAATTGGGCATCCCAATGTAGAACACCTCATCCATCCCCGCATGGAAGGCATCGGCCTTAAAGGCAGTGGTGATCTCGTCCACAAGGTCAAAGACCACTTCGTGCACCTCGGGGTGAAGCGGGCAATAACTTTTGCAGTACAGCCCGTCCGCATTGGGCCATTTGTATTCCTCTGGAATTTTCACTTCTGGTGTCTCATCAAACTCAGGATAGACTTCCAATAATTTCCCGATCTTATCTGCCCAGGATTGATGCCCCAATAAATTGATCTGCGGAACCACCTGGATATTGTGTGACTGGCAAGCCGCAACGATAGCGTCCACGTCCTTTTGTGTGAGTGGGTTTTCGCCCACCAACTCAGGGTGTGAAGTGTATTCAAAATTGTAATCGACACGAAGTACCAAAGTATTGATCTTTCTCGGGGCCAGTTCCTCGTTGATGAATTTCACGAAAAGTTCCACATTTTCCTTATCGGGAGCGGCAATGGCCAAGCCCCTCAACGGTAGCTCGTCCTGTGCACGCACCAACAAAACGGTAAAAAATAGGAAACAAAACAGTGCGGTTTTTTTCATGACGGTTGATTTTGGTGTGTGCCATTAAGGCTCTACAAACATATCGATTTTGTCTGTCTTAGGGAAGTATATGATCTTGGTGGTTCGTCTTACCCACTTTTTGACTGATCTTTTAGGGCTGCCACAATCTTTTGGTTCCACTCCATTTGCTTCTCCCTGTTTCGGGAAAAGTTGGTCTCCCAATCGTACTGATCCTGAAAGTCATCAAGTTCTTGAAGAATATCGTTGTAGATTTTCCGTACCTCGGCCTTTACATCATCGGAAAATGAGGTGCGTTTTAGCCTATTGCGCATTTTACGGGCAAAGAGCTCTGAAATGTCAAAATGGAGTTGTTCGTGGGCCAAGGTATTGTCGTTGCAGAGTGTTGGCCTATACCAAGATTCGTTCGGGTAAAAATAGGCGGTCACCTCAAAATCGAGTTTCACTTCGTGGTGCAACAGATTTGCGGAATAGGTATAGCTGATACCACTGGCAGTTGTGGCCGCAGGAACGGCGGCAGGGGGCACTTTTCCTTTAAAGTCGTCCCAACTGAGCTTTATGTTTTCATCCCATGGAACACCTTCTTCAATTTCTTGTGCAGCTCCCAAAAAACCAAGAAAAAGCAAGCATCCTATGAAAACTATCTTACCCAATGAAAATCGATTACCCTTTCAATGTCTGGATGTAGGCTGTAATGCACGGGGCATGTGTTTGCGGTATGCACCAAAATCTTTTTGTTCTTTTCGGACACATCGGCCGGAAGTTCAAACTTCACCTCGATTTTGGATATCCGTCTTGGGTTGGCGGCCATGTGCTTGGTCACCTCTGCGGTGGAACCTGTCAAATCCACACCCAAATCCCTGGCCTTGATCCCCATCATGGTCATCATGCAATTGGCCAATCCGGTCGCAACGGTATCGGTCGGGGAAAAGGCCTCACCCTTACCATTGTTGTCCACGGGGGCATCGGTGATATACTCACTTCCTGACCTGACATGGACACAAGTGGTCCGTAGGTCTCCGTTATAGGTTACTGTTGATGTCATCTGGATTTACTTCTTTGATCTGTAGGTCTTCATACATCATAATATAGCAGGCCCGATTGAAATAGCCCGAGGTCCAATCGTTCAAATAATCGAAACTGTTGCCCGTGTACTCCGTTAGACCAATGATCTTGGAGGTTTCAAAAAGATTGTTCTTATGGGCCAGTTTCAACAGCACATCAAAAGTGACATCAAAACCACGCACCGCATATCGGTCGGGCTTCAATCCATTATAGCGTTTTTCGTAGGCTGCCACAAAAGTATCGTCACCCGTTTCCCTGTAAAATGAGGGGTAAGTGAACCTTAAGTTGGACAAATGGGTCATGGATACCGCATCGTCCTCGAAAGCCCCGTTATAGCTCGTGGTGAACATGCGCACTTTTGTCTTTTCCGTGTTGGCCGAGTTCAAAATGGAACTGACACTGGACACCATATTGGGTTGGTCCGTTTCCAAGAACACCCAATTTTCCTTGGTGTCGGAGAGTTTCACCAAAAACCTATCGAGATGTAGGGACTTGTTGTCTATGATCTTTGCAATCTGCGCCGCCGGAAATTTGGACAGAATGGAATCGTGCGCCACCTGATGGGTGGAGTCGGCCACAATGATCACATTCTCTCCCTTATGTATTTTTTTCATGTAGGAGAGCATTTTCTCCCTCAATACGGCATCGCGCGGCACGGAAAAGAAAACGTTGCCATGGCTCAGTTTGCTTTCTGAAGCAATCGGCGCGATCACGGGAATGTTCTTGGTGGCAGCTTGCACGGCAACCTCGTTCAGGGCATCTGAGGCCACTGGACCAATGATGGCGTTCACCCCGTTCAAGTTTTCCCTGAAAAGTATCTCCTTGACCTTGGCCTGGCTCAGCTCGGTGTCGTAGGTTTTCACATCTACCGAAACGCCCAATTTTTTGATGGAATCCAAGGCGACCAAGGCCCCTGTGTAAAATCCAAGGCTAAGGGCAAGGTCCCTTCTACTTTTGATCATACTCTCGGCCCTTTCCTTGTCGTTCACATTTACACGGTCCAATCTGAAAGGCAGCATGAAGACCAATTTGGGCCTGTTCTTTACATCTATACTATCAATAAGGTTGATCTTGTCCAGGACCAATGCATTCTTCACCTCCAGCCCTTTTGCTTTTTCTTTGGGGAGTTTGAGTACCATGCCCGCTTTGAGGCCGTTTTCAAGATCGGGATTCAAACGGAAAAGCTCCTCCCTGGAAATCTTGAGGTTTTGGGTGATCCTGAAAATATTTTGCTTGGGCTTGACTTCGTAAAAGATGAAATTTTCAGTGTTCACGGCTCCAGATGTGTCCCTTTTCTTGGGCAAACGGATGACCATCCCATCCTTCAGACCACCTTGTTTCATGATTTCTGGATTCAGCTTCACGATGGAATCCGAAGGAATCCCATATTCCCTGCCTAGACTGTATAAAGTCATTTTCGGGGGTACGGTATAGGATGTGAACAGGTTCACTTGTTGTTCCTTGAGGCTATCGCCTTTGGGCCTGGGAAGTTTCAGTTCTTGCCCGGCCGCCAAATAGTTGCTGGTCTTGTCCAAATCAGGGTTCAAGAGCAAGAGACTGTCCACGGTAATGCCATACTTGTGGGCAATGCTCCATCTGGTTTCCTTGGGTTGGACGGTGTACGTTTCGAAATCGAGGTCCCTTTCCTCATCCGGGTCCATCTTGGGAAACTTGGGGATCTGGAGCACCATTCCTTTTTTCAACTGCTCGGAATACAACTGACGGTTATAGCGTTTGATCTGCTCTTCCGTGACCTTGTATTTTTGGGTGAGCCCGAACATGGTTTCTTTTCTCTTCACCCTATGCCGTGTATAACCAATGGGCTTTATTTCTTCCTGTTCCTCCTGTGCAGGTTTCTTCTCCTCCACGGTCATGGCCCCGTTCAAGGGTATGATCAACATGGTGTTGACCTTCACATCAGAAGCACTTTTGATTTCTTTGTTGGCCTGTAAAATGGAGTATGGGGTCACCCTATACTTTTGGGAAATGCTCTGTAGCGTTTCCCCTTCCTTTACGGCATGTGTGGCATAGTTCTGCGCGGAAACCGGGATTGCCGCCAAAAAAATGACCGCAATGACCAGTTGTAAGATGTTTTTTTTCATTCCCATTCTATAGTTGCAGGTGGTTTTGAGCTGATGTCATACACTACTCTATTAACGCCCTTGACCTTGTTTATTATATCGTTTGAGGTCTTTTGAAGGAATTCATAGGGTAAATTTACCCAATCTGCTGTCATTCCATCGGTACTTTCAACGGCCCTGAGCGCTACACATTTTTCATAGGTACGCTCATCTCCCATGACCCCGACACTATCTACGGGCAAAAGCATGGCTCCGGCCTGCCAGACCTTGTCATAAAGCCCCCATTTTTTCAAACCTTCGATAAAAATGGCATCCACTTCTTGCAAAATGGCCACTTTTTCCGGGGTGATGTCCCCCAAGATGCGTATGCCCAATCCCGGGCCTGGAAACGGATGACGTCCCAAAATGGATTCGGACATGCCCATGCTGGCCCCTACCCTTCGCACTTCATCCTTGAACAACATTTTTAAGGGCTCCACGATCTTCAACTTCATATAATCGGGCAATCCACCAACATTGTGGTGACTTTTTATGACTGCCGATGGTCCACCACTTGCCGAAACGGATTCGATCCTGTCCGGATAAATGGTGCCTTGCGCCAGCCATTTGGCATTTTCTACTTTGTGGGCCTCATCATCAAAAACTTCGATGAAGACCCTGCCAATGATCTTTCTTTTTCCCTCGGGATCGGATTCTCCCTTCAGAGCGTCCAAAAAACGTGCCGAAGCATCCACGCCCTTCACATTGAGACCCATGTGCTTGTATTGGTCCAGCACATTTTCAAATTCATTCTTGCGCAAAAGGCCATTGTTCACAAAAATACAGTGCAAATGATCTCCGATCGCTTTATGCAGCAGCATGGCCGCCACACTGGAATCTACCCCCCCGGATAGTCCCAAGATCACTTTATCCTGACCGATCTCTGCTTTCAACTCTTCAACGGTGGTTTCCACAAAGGCATCGGGGGTCCAGTCCTGTTTTAATCCGGCTATGTTCACCAAAAAGTTTTCGAGCAACTTTTTTCCGTCTGTGGTGTGGTAAACCTCAGGATGAAATTGAATCCCATACGTGGTTTCGCCATCGATCTTGAAAGCTGCATTTTCCACATCGTGTGTACTGGCCAGTCGGATCCCACCTTCGGGAAGTTCCTTGATGGTGTCGCTATGGCTCATCCAAACTTGGCTTCCTTGATCCAGTCCTTTTAAAAAATCCTCATCATTTTTCACGAAAGATAAATTGGCCCTTCCATATTCCCTTGTTGCGGATGGCGCCACATTGCCTCCATGGAAATGGGACAGGTATTGTGCCCCATAGCAGATGCCCAACAATGGCATTTTGCCCTTGATGGCTGACAAATCAGGATGTGGGGCAGTTTCGGACCTTACGGAGGAAGGCGACCCCGAAAGGATCACGGCCTTGTATTCAGAAAGGTCTTTGGGTAATTTGTTGTATGGCTTTATTTCCGAGTATATGTTCAGTTCCCTGACGCGTCTTGCGATCAATTGGGTGTACTGGGAACCGAAATCCAAGATGAGTACGTTGTTATGCATGGGCAAAAATAGCAATTTGCTTTAGTTGAAAAAGTATGTTTTAAAGGATATTTATGACATCTTTTCAAAAAAGAGGGCCCAACTCAATGGATACCAGCATGGCATCCATTGTCGTTGCTTGCCAATGTATGAATATAACCTTATGTAGTTTTTTTCTAAACAGTTTTCGTCATTAATTTGCGTTTCCTAATACCATCAAAACATGATCAAGGGATTCATCTTTGATTTGGACGGAGTGATCACCGATACTGCCGAATTGCATTACGAAGCCTGGAAAAAACTTTCCGATGAAATGGGCTGGCACTTTGACCGTGAACTCAATGAGAAACTCAGGGGCATATCCCGAATGGATTCCATAAAGGTCATCATGGACCACAACCACGTTTCCCTTGCAGAGGACACGGTGGTTGAGCTTGCCACCAAAAAAAATGACCTCTATGTCGATAGTTTGGAGAGCATGACCCCCGACGATTATCTTCCCGGTGCCAAGGAACTGCTCACCCATTTGCGCCAGGAAGGATTTTTGGTCGCTTTGGGAAGTGCCAGCAAAAATGCCATCAAGGTGCTCCAACAACTCAAAGCCATGCATTATTTTGATGTGATCGGGGACGGGAACAGTGTGGCAAAGAGCAAACCTGCCCCGGATATCTTTTTATACGCTTCTGAAAAATTGAAATTGCAACCCAGCAACTGTGTGGTTTTCGAGGATGCCGAAAAAGGTATCGACGCTGCCATTGCGGGCGGATTCCACAGTGTAGGGATTGGCCCCGAGGAAAGAGTGGGGCATGCGGAACTGCGGTTCAACAGCATGAAAGAGGCCACTTATTTTGAGGTCCGGTCCTTCTTTTCGGATTTTTTCTAATCCTTTCTTGTGACGATGGATATAAAAGCAAAAAGCCCCGGGAACCACTCCGGAGCTTTTTAATAAAATCAAAACCAACCTAAACATATGAGTTAACCAACTCATAAATCTTTAATCTTTACTTTTTCATAGCAATTTTCAATAACTAAACAACCACAAGGGAAAATACCCTACCTAGTTTTTTATTTTTTTGAAAAAAATCGGTTTTCTGTCCTAAATCAGGACTTCAGGACATGGAATCCGTCACTGAAGGGATCCAAGGTTTCCAATAAGATAGGAATCAGGGAGTCCCCCATTTCCAGGTACATTTCGGAAAAATTGAGCTGCCTTTCCTGAAGGGATCTGTTGGGAAACAACTCATTCTGAAGGTCGGTGAGCCGGACCACATGATCCTTCAACTTTCTTTTTTGGGCCTGCAGCAACCGCTTTTCCAGGGCATCCAATCCTTTCTTTTGTTTGACTTCCTGGGCCTTTACCGCTCCCAAAAAGCTCTTATCGGTCTGCTCTGCCAGTTCGTACATCAGTTGGAACTGTTCTTCCAAAAGTTTTTTCTGGGGAGAAAAATCAATATCGATATTGGAGATTTCCCGGATTTTCTTGTTGATCAACGAGTGCTGTTTCAGGAAGAGGTGGGAAACCTTTACGCCCAGTTTTTGCATTTTTTGGTGCTGCTTTTCCGTGACCAGCAAAGCTGAGTTTCTAAGCAGGAGCATGGGGAAGGTGATGCCCATATCCTCAAAATAGGGTTTGAGTTCCAACCAATAGGCCAACTCCCCTCCCCCTCCGATATAACACAGATTGGGCAGGATCACTTCTTGGTACAATGGCCTGGCGATCACATTGGGCGAAAACCGTTCGGGATGCTGCTCCAATTCTTCCCGGAGCTGATCTGGCGTAAATTTAATCTGGGTATCGACCACATAAAAATGGCCATTCTTTTTAACGATTCGCTCCCTCAAATCATCCTTGAGATAAAAATAATTGATTTCCCGAGGGTTCACTTGGATGCTATAGTCGGCAGATACCTTGGATAACGCATCAATGGTTTCCGTGACCCTGTGAAAGGGGGTATGCTCAAAAATATCCTTCTCAGCAAATGGGACCAGTAATTGCTTCAAACTGGCGTCATCCCCATCCACAATGACCAATCCTTGGTCGCCAAACAGTTCATTGGCCAAAAAACGGGTGGCCTTGGCCAGGTTTCCATGCTCCAAGTAGGCCTTTCGGAATAAATCTTTCAATATTTCCGCCTTGGTGGTCTGTCCCAATTCGGCGCTCAGCATTTCAAAAAGGACTTCCAAACCTTCTGTGGAGAGTCTTCCCACGGCACCGGACGCTTTTCTGTTCCACTGTATCTTTTTACCGTGCAGGTTGAAATAATTGATCTCCTCAAAATCATGGTCCTCCGTGGCCATCCAATAAATCGGCACAAAATGATGGTTCGGATACCTTTCCTTCAGTTGCTTCGCCAAGTTGATGGCCGAAACGATCTTGTACAAAAAATATAAGGGACCTGTGAAAAGGTTCAGTTGATGCCCTGTGACCACCGTAAACGTATGGTCATCGGCCAAGGAAGCAACATTGGCCAAAGTGGCTTCGGTTGTTTCAAAACCGTGGTATTGTTCCTTCAAGGATGCCACCAAGACCGCTCTGTGGGCTTTTGGATAGTTTTGTTGCTTTTCCTTGATCTGTGCTTCAAAGTTTTCGGGCAATGGAAACCGGTTGAAAAATGGTTTTAGTTCTTCCCGTTGGTCCAGATAATCGCAAATAAGCCTTGAAAAATAACCTGTTTCCTTAAAAGGTACACAATCTACTTCCATTAAAACTGAATGAGGTGGTCAAAGATAATTCTCTTCTTTTTTTATCGTCCCAAAAATACGTTAATTACTTTTTTGCCCGTCAGGCCATTGAAAATTGTAACTCTAGCTGAATTTATTGTTAGATTTGGTTTATACTAATTAACCATCGAATGACCCGATTTTTATTTTTTGCTGCTTTATTGATTTCCCTTTGCGCCACTTCGCAACAATTGAAATCCCCCTCAGAATTTTTAGGTTACGAACTTGGTACCGAGTTTACCCGCCATCACGAAGTGGTGGACTATTATGAATATTTGGCCGAGGCCGCCCCAGACCGCGTAAAACTTACCGTTTATGGGCAAACCAACGAGCGCAGGCCCTTGTTATTGGCCTATGTTTCCACTGCGGAAAACATTGCCAATTTGGAAAACATCAGACAGGAACACTTGAAAGATACCCAGGGAGGTGGAAATTCCAATAAGGCCATTGTATGGTTGAGTTATAATGTGCACGGGAATGAAAGTGTCAGTACAGAGGCTTCCATGAAGACCATTTATGAGCTATTGACGGCCAAGAGTTCCTATTTGGAAAATACGGTGGTCATCATGGACCCCTGTGTCAACCCGGATGGTCGTGACCGATACAGCAATTGGTACAATCAATATAAGAACAACCCCTATCAAGTGGACCCCAACAGCAAAGAACACCACGAAGGCTGGTGGAGCGGACGCAGCAACCACTATATGTTCGACTTGAACCGCGATTGGGCCTGGCTGACGCAAGTGGAGAGCCAACAGCGTATCAAAAAGTTCAATGATTGGCTGCCCCATGTGCATGTGGACTTCCACGAACAGGGAGTGGACAACCCCTACTATTTTGCCCCTGCAGCGGAACCTTATCACGAAGTCATCACAGATTTTCAACGTGATTTTCAGGTCATCTTGGGAAAAAACCACGCCAAGTATTTTGATGCGAACGGATGGTTCTACTTCACCAAAGAGGTGTTCGACCTCTTTTACCCAAGCTATGGTGACACCTATCCGGTTTATAATGGATCCATCGGAATGACCTATGAGCAAGGGGGAAGCGGGCGTGCCGGACTGGGCATTGTTACCAGCATTGGAGATACCCTTACCCTGAAGGACAGGATTGCACATCACTTCACCACGGGGCTGTCCACGGTGGAGGTTTCTTCGCAGAATGCCAAAAAATTGAACGAGGAATTCAAAAAGTTCTACCAAAACCAAAACTTCAAGTACAAAAGCTATGTGCTGAAGGGCAATAAGGACAAACTGGATGCTTTGAAAACCCTTTTGGACAAACATGAAATCCAGTTTGGGGACCTTTCCACTGGCTCGTACAAAGGTCACGCCTATAGCTCTGGAAGCAATGGAAGCATGTCCATCGACAAAGACGGGATGGTGGTCTCCACCAACCAGCCCAAGGGCACCTTGGTGCAGGTACTCTTCGAGCCCAACGCCAAACTTACAGATTCCTTGACCTACGACATTACGGCCTGGTCACTGCCCTATGCCTATGGTTTGGATGCCATTGCCACCACTTCCTTGGTTGCACCACAGAACAATGATACTGGGACCAAATCGGTTATAAACCCAAACAGCTACGCCCATCTTACGGACTGGAACAGCCTCAAGGACGCCAAATTCTTGGCCGAACTCCTCAAAGAGGGCATCCGGGTGCGGAAAACGGACCATCCCTTTTCCATTGAGGGCAAATCTTTTGATCGTGGCACTTTGATCATCACCAAAGGTGACAATGAGCATTTGCCCGATTTTATCCAAAAATTGCAGGCCACTGCCGATGCCTATCAGAAGGAAATTGTTTCCACTGGCACCGGTTTTGTGGATTCCGGAAAGGATTTTGGCTCTTCCTATGTCCAAATGATCACCGAGCCGAAAATTGCGGTATTGTCCGGCGGGCCTACCTCTACCCTTCGTTTTGGTGAAATCTGGCACTTTTTTGAACAACAACTACACTACCCACTCACGGTTATAGACGATGAATATGCCAACAGGGTAGACCTGGACAAGTATAATATCCTTATCCTTCCCGATGGGCGCTACGGCAACCATTTTAACGAAAACCAACTTTCTGAATTGAAGGATTGGGTACGAAAAGGAGGCAAGGTCATCGCCATGGGCGGTGCTATCAGTGCCATTGATGGAGAAAAGGGATTCGGCATCAAAGAAAGGAAAGAGGAAGAGGACGATGAAAAGACCAATGTTCCCCTCCCCTACAAAGATGCCGAGAGGGAGCAGATAAAAGAGGCCATCACCGGGGCGATCTTCAAGACCAAGGTGGACAATACCCACCCGTTGGCCTATGGTTATGGGTCCGATTATTTCACCTTGAAATTGGGCAGTTCCAGCTACGATTATCTGGACGGGGGCAATGTGGTATATATCGAGGATGTCACCAAACCATTTTCAGGTTTTGCAGGCAGTGAAGCACAAAAGAAAATTTCAAAATCCTTAATCTATGGTTCTGAGCAATTTGGCAGGGGCCAAGTCATTTATATGGTGGACAATCCCTTGTTCAGGGGTTTTTGGGAAAATGGGAAGCTGTTTTTTGCCAATGCCCTTTTCATGGTCAATTAAAAAACATAGTCGCTTGATTATAAAATATTTAGTTGATATCTTCTAGGTGGAAGAAGATACACTGAAATCCAAAATTTCGTATCTTTAGTAGTACTTTCAATTAAAACTTTTGGATATGCAACTGAACAAACTATTCCCATCATTGTGGAAAACCCCATCCAGAGTGTGGTTTGCCATATTGGCCCTGACAGCACTTGGCTCCGCCAGAGCTTTTGCATTCCAAGACAGCACCGTTGATTTTAATCAATATAGTGGTGAAGTAGTGGACGAATCCACGAACAAACCTTTGGTGTTTGCAACCCTCACCGTGGAAGGAACCAATATCAGTACCATAACCAATACCGAAGGCAACTTTCTACTAAAGGTCCCTAAAAACAGTACCAGTAAAAATGTGATTGTCTCTTTTTTGGGCTATAAGACCAAGAGCGTGCCCCTATCCGACCTCCAACCCGAAAACAACAAGATATCCCTCACGGTGTCCGTTACCCAATTGTCGGAAATCAATATCAATGCACCAAGGGATGCCATGGCACTGGTGAAGGAGACCATGGCCAAAAGGGACGAAAATTACTTTGGTGACCCAGCCCTGATGACCGCATTTTATAGGGAAACCATCAAGAGGCGGAGAAAAAACGTATCCTTGGCCGAAGCCGTCGTCACCATCTACAAAACTCCCTACGGGTCCAACAGGGATGACGCCGTGGAACTCTACAAAGCCCGAAAAAGTACGGATTACAGCAAATTGGACACCGTTGCCCTGAAGCTACAGGGCGGCCCCTACAACACTTTGTATGTGGATGTCATGAAATATCCCGAATACCTTTTCGCTGACAAGTCCATTTCCAACTATAAATTTTCATTTGACCGGTCCATCAGGGTCAATGATGCATTGATCTATGTGATCAAATTCACCCAGCACGAAAATATCACTGATCCCCTTTATCAGGGCGAACTCTATATCGATGTGGAAAAAAGGACACTGACCAGTGCTATTTTCTCCTTGAACATTACCGACAGGGACAAGGCAGCGGAACTCTTTGTCCGAAGAAAGCCAGCAAAAGTGGATGTGTGGCCCACGGAAGTCGCCTATAGAGTAGATTATCGGGAAAAAGACGGAAAATGGTTCTACGGATATAGCAGTGTCTCCATGGAGTTCAAGGTGGACTGGGCGGACAAATGGTTCAATTCCGTGTACAGCATGACCGCCGAGATGGCCATAACCGATTGGGAGAAAAATGTGGGCGGTGACCTTCCAAGGAACCGGGAACGAATCAAGAAGTCCATCATCATGGGTGATGAGGCCATAGGTTTCACCGACGCTGACTTTTGGGGAGAATACAATATCATCGAACCTGAAAAATCCATAGAATCAGCCATACGCAAGATCCAACGGCAATTGCGACGCGATGAGCGGAACAGTGACTAGTTCCAAATCCTGACGCCAATTTTTTTGTGCATATATTTACTTTGGCTTTTGCCATCAGTAATGTATAATGCAATGCATAACCAATGTCCAAACGAAGAAGCTTTCTAAAATCAGTTACCGCTCTCGGGGCCACTGCCCTATTGCACCAAACCGGATGGGGAAATGAGCAACAGTCCATCCCAAATCCCATCATCAAACCCAAAAAACTAAAAAAAGGGGACACCATAGGTCTGGTGGCACCAGGCTATGCCATCAAACCCGAAATTTTGCAAAAAGCCTTGGATACCTTGGAGGAAATGGGGTTCAAAACCTTTCATACTTCACGTATCTTGGGCAATTATGGGTATTTTAGCAATACCGATGAAGAACGGGTGATGGACGTGAACCAGATGTTCGCCAACCCGGAAGTGGACGGTATCCTTTGCGCACGGGGCGGTTATGGCTGCACCCGCATCCTGGACCGTCTGGATTATAACATCATTCGGAACAATCCCAAGGTACTTATTGGATTCAGTGACATTACCGCATTGATACAGGCCATTTACAAGCAAACCGGGCTGGTCTGTTTCCATGGCCCTGTGGGCAGTACATTGGATGATTCCTATAGTCAAAAGTATTTCAAAAAAATATTGATGAAAGGAAAGGATGTCCAAACCATCAAAAATGCAAAGCTCAAAGATCCAGAGCTTCTGGGCAATACCGAATACGAAAGGTACCTCATCACACCGGGAAGCTGTCAGGGCGAACTTGCAGGGGGCAGTCTCACCTTGGTCAATGCACTCATCGGCACTCCCCACGAAATTGATTTCACGGACAAACTCGTTTTTTTGGAAGATGTGGAAGAAGCTCCGTACCGAGTGGACCGTATGCTCACCCAACTCATTGAAGGGCCCACATTTTCCAAAGCAAAAGGAATCATGTTCGGGGTCTGCAAAGGCTGTGACCGAGAAAAAGAAGACACCAATTTCACCCTAAAAGAGGTGATTTTGGACAGGATTGCCCCTTTGGGGATTCCTGCCGTTTATGGCATGAGCTTTGGGCATGTTCCGAATAACTTCACACTTCCGGTGGGCATACAAGCGGCTTTCAATGCAGATGAGATGGAGTTGGAACTGCTGGAAGCTGCAGTTTCTTGAATTTTCTCCCATACTATTTTGTGCCATAAGCCATTAGTATAGTTTTTAGGATCAAGTTTTTTTGGAAAACGTGCTGTATTAAATAAAAAAAACGATATTAGCAAAGCTGTTTCACCCAAAGCCCCTCCGAAACAGTAATCTACCTCAGCAAAACATCAATATTCGTTTTTTTAATTTAACCTACTGACCATGAAGCATGTACTTCCCAGGTTCCAAAGACCTATCAAAAGCAAGGACGAGCCCTTTGTCGATGTTTCGCATTGGGAAAAAGCTGTTGAGGCCTACGACAGCAAAAATTACAGGGATGCCCTTATCGAGACCATTAACTACATCAATCCAAAATTGCTGGCCAACAAGGATAGGGATGGGGATATCCACATTGTGCAGAGCCAAGGCTCCTCTGAAATCCATATTTCCATTGCAGAGGGCTTTTTTTTCGTAAAGGCACCTTTTTTGCGCATCACTGAAAACACCAACAAGGTTGCTTTGTTCAGAAGGGTCGCCGAGGTCAATTTTCATCCATTGAAGTTGTCCCAGATCCATTTGGACGGGAACACCCTTTGGTTTATGTACAAAACCGACATTCCCCTTTGCCAACCTTATAAGGTATATGACGTGTTGAGGGAAATCAGCATCAATTCGGACAATTATGATGATGAGTTCATCGATAAGTACAAAGCCGAATTCTATCAAGAACCCAAAATCACCCCTTTGACCGACACGGAAAAAGAAGAGGTATGGCAACAAGTAGAGTCCATTTTGGAGGAATACAAGACATTCAGTGCCCAATTCAAGGAAAAAAGATGGGACGACTTTCAATGGGACATATCAGTCATCTCCATATTGAAAATTGTGAACATGCCATGTGTCCACGGTACCTTGAGGACCACTCTGGAGAGCTATGTATCCACACTTTATGACGGCAAGACCGATTTTAGGCATCGAGTGGACAAAAGTTTTGGTTTTATGCAAAAATTGTGCGCTATGACCAAAGAAGAGTACTTGGCCAACTTGTATCATGCAGACGCCGTCATCTCTTTAAAATGGAGAGGCTCCACCCAAATATTGCAGAGCGAGGCACAGAACATGAAGAAACATGTGGATGGCTATGTGCAAAAGAACGACAATCTGATGCTGTGCTACTATCTGCAATCTTCATTTTTACGTATCCTTTTCAACTTCAATGTAGAGGAACATCATAAGGAAGCCATATACAGTGTGTTGGAAAAAGTCTCTGGAATGGAACTCCATGTGACTGCCCCCATACTCCTTGAAACCTATAATGGTTTCTTGAACGGAACAACGGGAACGGTCGTTCAGAAAAAAGGATTCTTCTCAAAGTTTTTCAGCTAACCCAAATCAAAAAACAGATGGAAAATATTCAAAAATCGGTCTTTAAGATCATAACCGCCTCAGGTACCGGAAGTGGGTTCATCATAAAAGGGTACAACCATATCATTACCAACTACCATGTAGTAAAAGGAGAAAAAGTGGTAGCCATTGAGGACCATAAAAAAGATAGGCATGTGGCCCACGTGGTCATGGCCAACCCAGAGGTAGACCTTGCCTTTTTGTCCACCAACGGTATCAGCTCCGCACATGATGGCATTTCACTGCAAGAGGACATCATCATTGCAAACACCCAAAAAGTGTTCATCAACGGTTATCCCTTTGGTATGCCCTATACGATTACAGAGGGCATCATATCATCCGTGAGCCAACCCTTGGGCAATAGGAGCTACATACAAACGGATGCTGCCGTAAATCCCGGAAACTCAGGTGGGCCCATCCTGAACGAAGCAGGCATGCTCGTCGGGGTCACCACCTCCAAGTTCACCAATGCGGACAACGTGGGATTTGGCATCAAACATTCCGATCTGGTAAAGGAACTGAGGGATTTTGCAAATGCCAATGGCACTTCCTTCAATGTAAAATGCAATTCTTGCGACCACTACACCGAGGTAGCGGCTGAATTCTGCAACAACTGTGGCCATTCCATGGACATATCGATTTGGGACGAATTTGAGAAAAGCCATTTTGCGAAATTTGTGGAAGATGCCATCACCGAACTCGGGATGGACCCGGTTTTGGGAAGGGCCGGTAGGGATTTTTGGGAGTTTCACCAAGGAAGTGCACTTATCCGGATCTTTGTCTTCCAAAGGGATTATCTGATTGCCACCTCACCATTGAACAACCTACCCAAACAAAATTTGGAGGAACTCCTCACCTTTCTTTTGGAAAACCATGTAGAACCTTATTATCTGGGCATACATGACAACAAGATTTTCGTTTCCTATAGGGCGCACATCTCTGATATTTTCACGGAACATGCAGAAACCGTAAAGAAAAATCTAAAACATTTGGCCCTAAAAGCGGATGATCTGGACAACTTCTTTTCGGACAATTATGGTTGTGAAATGGCCATAGAATCCAAGGAAGAAAAGTGATGATGATGGATGCTACCCCACAAGAATAGGGCCGCATACAACAAAAAAGGAAACAACATTTGTTTATCGTTTTATATTTGGTCGCTTAAACATAAACCTTATTTAAACATGAAAAGAATTGTATTAGTGACCGTTGCTGTATTTGCATTGGCATTTTCAGCACAAGCCCAAGATGTAAGATTTGGGGCGACCGCAGGGTATCTGAATGCAAGGGGAAGCGTTAAAGCCGAAGGCATTAGCATATCCGCTTCAGAATCTGGATTTTACATCGGCGCAGTGGCCGATTTTGTTGTCTCCGACAATTTTAGCGTCCAACCAGAGCTTCTCTATGCAAGTGTCGATGAAAGTGATGGTCTTTTGCTTCCGATCCTGGGCAAATTTGCCATTTCGGAGAAATTCAATTTTCAAGTTGGCCCACAACTGGTCTTTTCGCTGGAAGAAACCCCGGAAGACTTTAGCAGTGTGGAGTTTGACATTGCAGGGGGAATCGGTTATGACATCAACGAAGACTTCTTTGTTGAGGCCCGATATACCTTTCAGATCAACAACTCCTATACCGGCAGCGAAGATGTCAAGGTTAGGAGCAACTACTTGACCATTGGATTAGGATATAAGTTCCTATAAGTACTTTTGGTTTGAAACCAAATAAAAAAGAGGGCAGTGGTTCACTGCCCTCTTTTACTTTTATGCATCCAAGCAGTAAGTTACTTGGAGAAATCCTGAAGTGTCTTGATGATGATGGAAACGCAGTCCATCAATTGTTCGCGGTTCATCACCAAAGGTGGAGCAAACCGGATGATATTTCCATGGGTCGGCTTGGCCAAAAGTCCGTTTTCCTTCAGGGCCATACAGATGTCCCAAGCTGTGGAACTGTCCTCGCTGTCATTGATCACGATGGCGTTCAGCAATCCCTTGCCACGAACTTTTTCCACCAAATCACAAGTGGGGATGAACTTGTTCAATTCTTCCCGGAACAATTCCCCCAATTCCTGCGCATTCTGGGCCAAACCCTCTTCCTTGACCACTTCCAAGGCGGCCATGGCCACGGCAGCTGCAACGGGATTGCCCCCGAAAGTACTTCCATGGCTTCCCGGGGTGATGACTTCCATGATCCCATCATTGGCCAAGACTGCCGAAACAGGATAGACTCCCCCTGAAAGCGCTTTGCCCAAGATCAGAATGTCCGGTTTCACCCCTTCATGGTCCACGGCCAACATTTTACCTGTCCGGGCAACGCCGGTCTGGACCTCATCGGCAATAAAAAGTACATTGTATTTTTCGCAAAGAGCCTTGGCCTTTTTCAGATAACCTTCGGAGGGCACATAAACACCAGCTTCGCCCTGTATCGGTTCCACCAAAAATCCGGCTACATGAGGATTGGCCTCCAACGTCTTTTCCAAAGCCAGCAGGTCATCGTAAGCAATCTTGATGAAACCTTCGGTATAGGGACCATAGTCCGTTCGGGCCACAGGATCATTGGAAAAAGAAATGATGGTGGTGGTCCTGCCGTGGAAATTGTTCTCGCAAACCATAATTTGAGCCTGGTCTTCGGGAATCCCTTTCTTTTGGTAGGCCCATCGCCGACAGATCTTGAGGGCAGTTTCCACGGCCTCCGCCCCTGTGTTCATCGGCAATAGTTTGTCAAACCCAAAAACAGAGGTGGCGTACTGTTCGTATTTTCCCAGCATGTCATTGTAAAAAGCCCTCGAGGTTAGGGTAAGCGTCTTGGCCTGGTCCATTAGGGCGCCAATGATCTTGGGGTGGCAATGTCCTTGGTTCACTGCCGAATAGGCAGAAAGGAAATCGTAGTACCTTTTCCCTTCCACATCCCAGACATGCACGCCTTCCCCCCTGCTCAAAACCACGGGCAGTGGGTGGTAATTGTGGGCTCCATACTTGTTTTCCAAATCGATCGCTTGCTGCGAAGTCAAATGCTCTAAAACAGTCATTTCAATAATGATTAAATTGATAAAACAACCATTCCTACTGTACCTTTATTCTTTCGGAGTCCCGAAAAAGCAGCGTGGGAGAGAAATCATCCCTTGGAGTGCACGCAAATTACAAATTATTGGCCAAAAATTATATGGAACAGTCTGCCAAAGTTTTAGGGTCGATTTAAGAAGCTCCACCATGACAAATGCCAAAAAGAGGTTACTTTTGCCGCATGCGACGAAAGAATAAACGACAGACGTTTGAACATGTAGAAGTCATCGATGCCGGGGCCAAGGGAAAATCGGTGGGAAAAGCACCAGATGGCAGGGTCATCTTTCTATCCAATGCCGTTCCGGGCGATGTGGTGGATGTGATGACCACCAAAAAGAAAAGTGCTTATTTTGAAGGTGTGGCCACCCATTTCCACCAACTTTCCGATAAAAGGACAACCCCCGAATGCCAACATTTTGGGACGTGCGGTGGGTGCAAATGGCAACACATGGGCTATGGGCACCAACTGTATTTCAAGCAACGGGAGGTCGAGAACAACCTGAAACGCATCGGAAATCTGGAACTTCTAGGGGTCAGCCCCATTCTAGGTTCCGAAAAGGAGTATTTCTACCGGAACAAGATGGAATTTTCTTTTTCCAACAGCAGATGGCTCACCCAGAAGGAAATTGTCTCGGACAGGGATTTTGAAGATCGGAACGCCCTGGGTTTCCATATTCCCGGCATGTGGGACAAGATCTTGGACATCAAAAAATGTCACCTCCAGCAAGACCCTTCCAATGCCATCCGACTTGAGGTGAAAAAATTCGCTGTCGAAAACGGACTGGCCTTTTTTGATCCCAGAAACCAAAAGGGATTGCTACGCACGCTCATGATACGGACGTCATCCACTGGGGAAATCATGGTGCTCATCCAATTCTTTGAGGACCAAAAGGAAGAAAGGGAACTGCTACTGAACCATTTGATGCAAAAATTCCCTGAGATCACTTCACTGCAATATGTGATCAACCCCAAACAGAACGACACGATCTATGACCAAGAAGTGGTCTGTTTTTCTGGCCGCGACCATATTTTTGAAGAAATGGAAGGGCTACGGTTCAAGATTAACGCCAAATCGTTTTACCAGACCAATTCGGAACAGGCCCATGTGCTCTACAACGTGGCAAGGGATTTTGCCGGGCTCACCGGGAATGAACTGGTGTACGACCTATATACCGGCACAGGGACCATTGCCCAATTTGTCTCCAAAAAGGCCAAAAAGGTAGTGGGCGTGGAATCCGTTCCCGAAGCCATTGAAGATGCCAAGGCCAATGCGGTCCTGAACGGTATTTCGAATGTGGAATTCTTTGTGGGCGATATGAAAAATGTGTTCAATGATGATTTTATCGCCCAACATGGACAACCCGACGTTATCATTACCGATCCTCCAAGGGATGGCATGCACAAACAGGTCGTGGAGCAATTGCTCCAAGTGGCACCGCCCAAAATCGTCTACGTGAGCTGCAACAGTGCCACCCAGGCAAGGGACTTGGCCTTGATGAAGGACACCTATAAAGTGACCAAGGTGCAGCCCGTGGATATGTTCCCACAGACCCAGCACGTGGAAAATGTTGTACTTTTGGAAAAACGGGTGTAATTGTTGAATTAAAATCCGCTACTATTTGGAATGAAGAGATTAATCCCCATCCTGCTTATCCTATCATTGCTCATCTATTTTTCTTCCTGTGAAAAGGATGATATCTGTGTCAACGGGGACACACCGCTTTTGGTCATTGGCTTTTTTGATATAGAAGATACCACTGTTGCGAAGGATGTGCCATCGCTCCGCGTCAAGGAAGTGATCTTGGACAGCACCCTGAACACCTTCACCGACCGGACCGCTTTGGATTCGATTGGGATTCCACTGCGAACCGACGCCACCAGTACCTCTTTCGCCTTCATCAACAATTCTGCCGATGATGAAGAGACCGATGCGGAAACGGGAAACATCGATTCCCTGACCATTTCGTATACCACAAGGGAAAATTTTGCCTCCCGGGCGTGTGGGTTCGTGATCAATTACGGTGGCATCAGCATTATGCTCCCCGAAAGTGCAACCAATTGGATCCAGGACATTTCCATTGTCCAACAAACCATTGAAAACTCCACCAACATCCATGTCAAGATATTTCATTAGTCTTTTCGTTTCCATGGTGCTGCTCCCCATTTGTATGTTGGGGCAGAGCGAGCCCATAGACCTTCAACCCAAGGATACCGTGGAGTATAAGGATGAATATGGCCTTCGGGTGGGTGTCGATCTGAGCAAACTAGTGCTGTCCTTTGCCGATGAGGACTATACAGGTTTGGAATTGGTCGGGGACTACCGGTTGACCCGAAAACTCTATTTGGCCGCTGAGATTGGGAACGAGACCAAAACACAGGGGGAAAGTCTGAACCAAACATTGCTTTACAATTTCAAGACCTCGGGAAGCTACATCAAGGTAGGTGCGGAAATAAACACCTACCAAAATTGGTTCGGGATGAACAATTCCATTACCATCGGGGGTAGGTTTGCCGCAGCAAGTTTTAGTCAGACCCTGAACGATTACACCATTTTCAACAGCAATCATTTGTACAGTCCCGATTTTTTGCCGGGTGCCCAGCCCAATGAGGAATTCAGTGGTCTGAACGCTTCGTGGTTGGAGTTCGTAATGGGTATCAAGGCCGAACTTTTTGCCAATATTTATATTGGTATGAGTGCCCGTTTGGGGTTCTTGGTGTCCAATAAGGAAGATGAACGCTTCCCAAACCTCTGGATACCAGGTTTCAACAAGGTGACGGATGGGAGTAATTTTGGTGTGAGCTACAACTATAGCATTTCCTACTTCATCCCTCTTTACAAAAAATCCAAAAAGAAAAAAGAAGAACCCGAACCCGAACAGTAGTCATGAAGAATACCCTTATCAATTACGTGGAGTTCAAGGCAAACGACCTTCAACAAATAAAGGATTTTTACGGCACAACCTTTGGTTGGTCCTTCAAGGATTATGGTCCCGACTATGTTGCTTTTTCCGATAGCGGACTTGAAGGTGGTTTTGAAAGGACTGCGGAAAAGGTCACGAACGGTGCATTGATCGTACTCTACCATGAAGACCTGGAAGGCATGCGCGACAAAGTGACCAAGGCAGAGGGTGTCATTGTCAAGGATATATTCTCGTTTCCCGGCGGTAGAAGGTTCCATTTTACCGATCCATCCCATAATGAATTGGCCATTTGGTCTGACAAGTAAAGAAACCACTACTGGAGACAACAAAAAAAGGACCTGAATCTTCAAGTCCTTTTCCCGATAATTAGATTGAGTTAGTTAGTTTGTGCTTTAAACACATGCCAAAGCTAAACATTTATTCCACTTGTGCAAATTTTTTCGATGTTGTTGTTGCAACAATCACAAAATAGTTTCACTATTGTGGGAACTTTGCTTTTTTGCTCCCTTCATAAATTTCGTATTTGACCAGCCTTGCTTCCAATTTTCCGTTGAACGCTTTTATTTTCCGTGATGGTCTCAAACCCACATGCTTCAATGCTTCAAGATTGGAGGTAATCATCCATGCATCGGTACCTGGGTATTGCTGCTTTAAGGTGTCCCCTATCTTGGCATAGAATTCGTCCACCTCAATGGGCAAACGCTCCCCATAAGGAGGGTTGAACACCATGTGCAGCTTGCCTTCTACCGGTTTCTCCGTCCTGAAAAAGTCCTTCCGTTCTACGGTGATGTATTCCGCAAGATTGGCATTCTCCACATTTTCCTGTGCTTTTCGCACTGCGGAAGGGGCCTTGTCATATCCGATGATCTTATGATGGAACTCGCGGGTCTTCTTCAAACTGGCCTCCACGATTTTTTCATGCAGCTCCGCATCATAGTCCTTCCAGTGCATAAAGGCATATGCTTCCCGATTGATGTTGGCCGGAATATTGCACGCAATCATGGCCGCTTCGATCAAAAAAGTACCACTGCCACACATGGGATCCAAAAAATCGGTGTGTCCGTCCCAGGCACTGGCCAAGAGTAGTCCGGCTGCCAACACCTCGTTGATGGGCGCAATATTGGTCAAAATGCGATATCCCCTTTGGTGCAATGAATTTCCAGAACTGTCCAATGAAACCGTACAAGTATTTTCATGGATATGGATATTGATACGCACATCGGGATCCTGCGAATCCACATTGGGACGCTGTCTTTCCACTTCCCTGAACTTGTCCACAATGGCATCCTTGGCTTTGAGGGAAACGAACATGGAATTATTGAACACCTCCGAACTCATGGTGGTGTCTATGGCGAAGGTTTTATCAGCACCAAAAAAATGGGGCCAATCCAGTTCATAAATACTTCTGTAGAGGTCCTTTTCATTGAAGACCCTGAACGTGCTTATGGGCTTGTACACTTTCAATGCCGTCCGAAGGCACAGATTTGCCTTGTACATGAACCCAGTGTCCCCTTCAAAGGTCACGTTCCTGACGCCTTCCTCCACATGGCCTGCACCCAAATTCCGTAGTTCTTTGGCCAGAAGGGGTTCAAAGCCATAGAGGGTCTTGGCCATCATCTTAAAATTTCCTGCCATCCTTTCTTAAAATCTTTCCGTAAAAATAGGCTATTTTTGCCCCTTCAAGCGTGGATATGGATTTTCCTTCTATCTTCATTTATTTGGCTCCCATTGTCGCCGTTTGGGCAGGATTCGCATTTGTCCGGTTCACCAAGCCCACCGACACTGGTCGCATCAAGCTTTTGTTGGCGTTCAGCGGTGCCTTTTTGTTGGCACTTACTTTTTTTGAACTGCTCCCGGAAGTGTATGAAGGCCATGACCCAAAAACCATCGCACTCTATATTTTGGGGGGTATCCTGTTGCAGATCTTTTTGGAATTCTTTTCCAAGGGGGCAGAACATGGGCACATGCACATCGATTTGAAGGAGAATAGATTTCCCCTGCTCCTTTTTCTGAGTTTGTCCGTGCATGCCCTGGTAGAAGGCGTTCCCATCCATGGCAACAATTCCATTCTCTATGGCATTATCATCCACAAGGTCCCGATTGCCATAGTACTCAGTATTTTTCTACTGAATTCCAAAATGAAGTTGGGCACCATCCTGTTGTTTATGGCAGCCTTTTCACTGATGACGCCCTTGGGCAGTTTTGTTTCGGCACAATCAGAGTGGATGGAGAGCCACGGCCATTTACTGACCTCTTTGGCCATTGGGGTGTTTTTTCATATTTCCACCATCATCCTTTTTGAAAGTGCACAAGGACATGCTTTCAATCTCAGAAAACTCTTGGTCATCATTCTGGGGATAGGGATAGCATATTTTGTGTAGGTTTCATTGTCCTAATCTATTCCCTTTGTCGAATTTTCTGTCATTTCTAGGAGACCAACTTTTGTAACTCATCAAAAGTGTTTAGATTTAGCTGCATATACCTCTACTTGATGAAACATCTTTTACCCAATTGCCTGCTGATTTTCTTGGTTTCTTTTTTGTTCTCATGCTCTTCTGATTCTGAAGAGCCCACGCCAGAACCTGACACCGTAGCACCTCAGGTCGATTTCAGTATAGCTGGCAGCCAAAGCTCCAACACAGACGTACCGATAGTGGTCAGCAACCAAATCGAAATAAGTATTGATGCGAAAGATTCAGGAGGGATAGCCAAGGTAGAGGCTTTCATTGATGACCAAAAAGTTGGAGAGGATACTTCAGCTCCATATCAAATTATTATAGACGTTTCAAATTATACTTCAAAACAACCATCAACGAACAAGTTTACGGATTATATCCTCAAAGTAACAGTCACGGATACATCGGGCAATGAGACTTCCAAGAATCAGATCATCCACATTGACAACGAATTGCCTTCCGTCACGAACGTAACCTTGACCAACGGCCAAGTCATTGGCGGTGACACGAACACGGTTACTTTCAATGTATCGGACAATGAAGGACTGGCATCCACAGCAATTTATTTGAATGATGAGTTGCTTAGCGAGATTGTCAATGAATTGTATGAGGTGAATATAAACACCTTAGATCTATCTGATGGGGAGAACAACTTCAAAATAGAAGCCACTGACCTAGCTGACAACAAAACAATACATGAGATTGTTTTTATTGCTGACAACACAGGGCCGGAAATCACTTTGGAATCTTTGATGGAAAACCCAGTTGTGGATGAAACGCTTCTCTTGTCGCCAGAAATTGCCGATGAGTATTCTGTTATTGTTTCTGTGGAGTTTTTGATGGGAGAGGACTCGCAAACTATTATTGAAGGGCAGACAGCATACCAATGGGAATTGGATCCGGAAACATTTACCACAGGATCCGCCAGTGTTTTCATCAAGGCCATTGACAACCTGAGCAATGAGACCATAGCCGAGTTTCCGATTGAAATCTTGAGAAGGTTGGTAACCATTAATATACCTGTTGATTTCTTCAACCCTCAAACGGCAAGACTATTTGTATTTGCTTCGGGAATGGATGGTCAGCTCTTGGACATCGAGCGTATTTATGATGACTCTACTATCATCAAGCTCCAAACGGACCAAGAAACCAATGGCGATTTTGAATACATACTCACTTTTGCCGAATACATTACGGGTCCTTTTGGGAATGCAACCGAGTTGACCACTGTCCAGAACATAGTCCCTTCCACCTTACCTGAAATGAACTTGAAACTATATAAAAGGTTTTCGAACCAAGTGGAATCCTACATTCTGCAAACAGAGAATTTTGATTTTAATGATCAGTTGGCAATAATAGGTGAAGGGAATGATTATTCAGGATTCTTTTATCATGATGAGAATGGTGCCACTGGAGAGGTCTATATAGAAAAATTGCTGAATGTTGATAATTCATTGCAATCCAATTCATTCTATCTTGCCTTAAATAATCTTACGATGAATGAATACTCCTATGCGTTGTTGGATTCCAATATATCCCCTGATTTGGTCATAACCCCTGATATGTTCACCTCACAAGGTGTTGACTACAGGTTTTATGAACCAATCATGAACGGACAGGCTTTTGAAAGCTCGACCATAACATTGCATGGATATTTTGACCAAGAAGAATTTGACAACAATATCTCCCATTTGATCCACAGTCATGGTTATGGTTATCTTCCAACAAATGGAATACCTTATTTTATAAGCGATGCTTTTACCAATTACAAATACAGTGTGCGGATAAATGACTATTTCACGGAAAGAACGGGAGAACCTGAAGCAAGTTTCACCCCGGTGGATTGGACCATCGATTACACTTTTTTGAACAATCAAATCGATATAACCAAGTCGGGGATCGGGCATACGGTCGGTAAAGTGTCCCTAGACACCGATGCTCCCGAAATCATCAATGGTTTGAATGTATCGTACAGATGGAATTTGGTTTTTGATAGTCAAGAAATGGATCAGGTGATTCTTCCCGAAATTCCAGAAGAAATCCAATCGTGGGGATTTTATACAATATATGAAAACAATAATTTAAAGGTTCAGCAAGTAGAGATAAGGGGCTATCAAGGTATTACAGATTATGATGCATATCTTGGCAGTATAATAAGGGAAAGCAAATTTCCTTATACTGTTTCTCCAAAAATGGAATCTAAATTCAAATCATTGTCTCAGGGCTATTATTATAGGGCACCAAATTTTCTATTGGATTGATTTATAGATCAAAACCCAATGGCTCACCGCGCCACCCAGCACAAAAAAGTGCCATATCAAATGGTTGAAGGGTATCTTTTTCACCGCATAAAATAAGATGCCAATGGTGTAAAAGGCCCCTCCGATTCCAAGATAGAAAAGGCCTACGGATGACATATGCCCCATCAAATAAGGCAGATCGATGACGATGAGCCATCCCATCACCCCATAAAGCACCAAGGAAAAAACTTCAAACTTTCCCGTAAAGAATATTTTCAACACCGTTCCGAACAGGGCAATGCCCCAAACCAGATAGAACAACAACCATCCCTTTGATGGCAACAACACGGTAAGGCATACCGGGGTATAGGTCCCTGCAATCAGGTAATAAATACTAATATGGTCCAAGATCCGGAGCTTCTTTTTGAGTTTGGGGTTTTGTACGGCATGGTATATTGTAGAGGCCACAAACAACAATACGAGTGACAGGGAATAGGCAATGAGACTGCCTTTCAGATACGGTGTTGCGCTTAAATCGTTTTGAAAAAGGAACACACTGCCCACCAAGGCCAGTACAATTCCGAACGCATGGGAATAGGCGTTCCATTTTTCTTCCACTAAAACAAGGTCCGATTTGGCAACCACAACACTTTCTTATCAAACAAATGGAGATGCCAAAAGTAGCCCACAGGGAAACCTTTGCAAAATGTTCTTTACTATTTTAATGACATCAAGGCCCGAAATGCGCCCCAAGTTCCAACCAGATGCATTCCTTTGACATCACTCACCGTCCCTTTCACCACATATTGTTGCGTATCGGGTAACAGCATTTTGCCCAGCACTGCATGGACATCACCTTTGGCATTGGAGCCCAGCATGGGCCAAAAGATGCCCCCTCAGCACCAAGAGTACTTTCTTAAAATGAATGTTCTTCAGAAAGTTGCTTTTGAGTTAATTTTTAGCACAGGTCGCCTTCCAAAAGGCATGAATCAGCTCGTCAGTAATATTTCTTTGCAATCGATTGCGTATAACTATATATTAATTCTGGAATTGCAAAAATTTGAGTGAGAAATTTAAAGATTTAGCAAATAAGGGAGCCTATTATATCTGCTTTAACAGATAAAAACCTTTTTCTATCAACTATTTCTCACACAACACCCCAAAAAAGACAAGAAGTATTGGGAATTTGTTATATTTTAAAAATATTTTCAATCGATTACATAAATTTGTCCAGAAAACCACCTCGTTATGGCAAAGAATGAAAAGGTTACCATTTACGACATTTCAAAAAGGTTGAACATTAGCGCGGCCACGGTGTCTCGGGCATTGAACAACAATCCCAAAATAAGTGAGAAGACAAGGGAGCTTGTCATGAAAACGGCCCAAGAGCTAAACTATAAGCAAAATAGGCTGGCGTTGGCCCTTAAAAGTGGCAAAACGAACAGCATTGGGGTCATTGTACCCTATATCAATAGAAATTTCTTCTCTGCAGTAATCGATGGAATCGAGAAACAGCTTACGCCCCATGGTTACAATATGATCATCTGCCAATCCCACGAAGATGCCATAAACGAGGCCGATCATATTACATCCCTGTTGAATACCCAGGTCGATGGTATCTTCATGTCGGTTTCCATGACCACCCACGACACCATACACATTGAGAAAATCCTTGAAAACAATACGCCGTTGATTTTCTTTGACCGTAAAAAGGACATTCCTGGCGTAAGTTCTGTCACCATTGACGACTTCAGGGGTGGATACATGGCCACGGAGCATCTTATTCAACAAGGTGCACAACGCATTGCCCATTTTTGTGGCGATCTAAACCTTGAGATTTACAAGAACAGGAATAATGGCTTTTTGAGGGCTTTGGAGGATCATAACATTCCTATCAACAAAAATCTTATCATACACACCAACAGTAGAATAGAGGCAGGTGCCGAGGCCGTAGCGAAACTTTGGTCCAAAAAGAACAGGCCCGATGCCATTTTCTCATCCAGTGACTATGCCGCATTGGGCGCCATCCAAGAGCTACGCAAACTTAAAGTTAAAATTCCCGAAGAAGTGGGTGTTGTGGGGTTCAGTAACGAACCTTTTACCAAGTACATGGAACTTCCGATGTCGTCCATCGATCAAACACCCGTGACCATGGGCGAAATTGCCGCTCAGGTGTTCTTGGAGCAGATCAACAACAAACAGCATGTACTTTCTGTGGAAAAACGAGTGGTCCTCGCCCCTGAGCTTGTGGTCAGAAAGTCATCCAACAAAATGAAGAGCTTTAAAGGGACACCCCCCGTTTCCACGGAATAAAATCGTTTTGGTTGAGCAGCATGGCCTTGGATTTGATTTCCCCAGAGGCCACTTTGATGATGTATTCCAACATTTCCTCCCCCATTTCCTCAATGGTCTTCTCTCCTTTGATCACAGGGCCTGCATCCACATCAATGATATCTGACATCTTGGCGGCCAGTTCACTGTTCGAGGATACTTTGATCACAGGGGTGATCGGGTTTCCGGTAGGCGTGCCCAATCCGGTGGTGAACACGATCATGTTGGCCCCGGAACCTGCCATGGCCGTGGTGCTTTCCACATCATTGCCGGGTGTACACAGCAGATTGAGCCCTGGTTTCGTCACATATTCCCCATAATCCAAAACTGCTGTCACAGGTGAGGTCCCTCCCTTTTTGGCGGCCCCTGCAGATTTCATGGCATCTGTGATAAGGCCGTCCTTGATATTGCCGGGTGATGGGTTCATATCGAAACCTGAACCTGCATCCACTACCGATTTTTCATAGTCGCGCATCAATTCCAAAAAACGGGCCGCATCCGCATCGTCCACACAGCGGTTGACCAACTCTTGCTCCACACCGCATAGTTCGGGAAATTCGGAAAGAATGGGCGAACCTCCCACCGCCGATAAAATATCCGAGGCATATCCCAAGGCCGGGTTTGCGGATATTCCGGAAAAACCATCGGATCCACCGCATTCCAGTCCCAACTTGATTTTGGACAAAGGTGCAGGCTGTCGTTGGATTTGATCGGCCTTTTTTATGGCCTCAAAAGAATCTTTTATGATGGTGGAAAGCATTTCTTCCACCGTTCCCATTTGTTGTTGCTCATAAATGAGCACGGGTTTTTGAAAATCGGGGTTGATGGCCTCCAATGCCTTTTTGAAAATATCTATCTGCAGGTTTTGGCACCCAAGACTCAATACCGTGGCCCCGGCCACGTTGGGGTTGTTCACATAACCCGCCAACAGTTTGGCCAGCAATTGCGAATCTTGGCGGATGCCGCCACAGCCCCCTTGATGGATAATAAACTTTACTTCAATAGTATTGAAAAAACCTTCTGGCTCCTCTTCTTCCGCTGGTTCTGAACCCGAAGTCGGCTTCAATAGGTTTCGAAGCATCAATTGGTGCTTGGTCGGCCTGTGATAGGCCAATTCTTTTTCGAAAACCTCTTTCAGCACTTCAATATTCCTGTTCTCACAGAAAACCAAGGGAAAGAACAACCATACATTGGCGGTCCCCACCTGTCCGTCTGGGCGGTGGTATCCCATAAAAGTACGGTCCTTCCAAGAGGATATGTCTGGAAAAGCCCATGATGTGGTCTCGGTTTTTCCTTTAGTGACATGGCTTTGGTGCTTAACATTCTCGGTGGTCAGCAATCCGCCCTTTTTAATGGGCTTTACCGCTTTTCCGACCAGAACACCATACATATAAACAGCATCGCCCACACTGAGGTCGTCCAGTGCAATCTTGTGCTTTGCCTTTGTCTTTTCCAGAAATGTAATGGGCCTTTCCTCAAAAACCACTTCCGAGCCAGCAGAAAAATCCACCAATGCAATGGCGATGTTGTCTGCTGGATGTATTTTGACCAAAGTCTTCATAGTTCATAGCTTTTTGGCATTTTGACGGTTACCCGACTACTTTGCTGTCTTCCAAAAATTTGTTCAACCCATCAGCTATACCAAAGGTATCCATCATTTCCAATGCCTTTGCCACATTTTGGGACAATCCGGGGACTTGGGTCAAATCTTCATCCCAAAATTCCAAGTGCGAAAGTGTTTTCTCTGAAATGATGGCATAATCGTTCGTGCTCCACAAGGTCTTGAAGAAATCCATCACTTGGGCATCATCTTGAACCGGGAGTGCCGTTCCTTTCCAGTCCCCTTTGTAAAAACGTATCAGGCAGGCGAACGAAAAGGTCAAGTGCAACGGCAACTTGCCAAATTTATCGTGATAATCCAACAAACTGGGCAACACCCTTACCTTGAACTTGGAAATCGAATTCAATGCGATACTTGACAACAGGTGTTTGATGAAGGGGTTCCTGAAACGATCGAAGACCTCCTCTGCAAAATCATCCACCTCGGCCTGTGGCAAGGGCAAAACTGGATTGATCTCCTCAAAAACCGCTTGTTTCAAAAACGCACTGGTCACCGCATCGTCCATGGTTTCCTTCACCGTGGTGTTCCCATACATGATGGACAATGGAACCACAGCCGTGTGCGCGCCGTTCAGTATCCTTACTTTTCGGGTACGGTAGGGCTGCATGTCCTTCACCACCAATACATTCTCATCAATTTTATGGAACGGAATCTTCTCCAAAAGTCTATCGTCCCCTTCAATGACCCATAACAGGAATATTTCAGCAGCTACAATCAGCTTGTCCTTGTAGTCCAATCGGTCCTCGTAAGAGGCCAGATCGTCTTTGGGGTAACCAGGTACAATCCTGTCTACTAATGTATTATGAAAATGGTTATGGTTTTCTATCCAGGCTATAAATTCTTGGCCCAAATCCCAATCCCTGGCATATTGGAGCACAATTTCCTTGAGCGTATCCGCATTATGGTTGATTAACTCACAGGGAATCACGGTAAGTCCTTTGTCCTTCGCTCCATTGAAGTGTACATACCGCTTGTGCAACAATGCGGTGACCTTTCCGGGAAAACTGCTGGGGCATGAAGCATATCCTTTATCGTCTGCATTGTAGGCAATACCTGATTCCGTGGTGTTGGAAATCAAAAATTCCAGACTTTCCTCTTCTGCCAATGCCAAAAACTCTTGATAATCCGAATAGGGATTTATGCCTTTTTGCACACTGGAAATCACTCTTTTTTCATCAATGAGCTCTCCTTTTTTGATGCCCCGCATAAAAAGGGTGTAGAGTCCTTCCTGTTCATTGATGGTAGGAATCAATCCTCCGTTCAAAGGCTGGACCACAACCACACCTCCATTAAAATCAGCTTCGATATTGAGCCTATCCACAACATAGTCCACAAAGGCCCTTAAAAAGTTGCCTTCGCCAAACTGTACTATCTTAATGGGAAGTTTGGCCCCGACCTTTACAGTGGTTCTGTTCAAATCATTCATGTATTTTCTTTTTCAACTATAGGTTACACCCCAAAAACCCTTGGCAACCACAGGCTAAGGCCCGGGAAATAGGTGATGAGGAACAGCGCCACGATCATGGCAATGAACAATGGCAACAGGGGTTTGATGACTTTTTCTATGGTCGTATTGGCGATGCCGACACCCACAAAGAGCACCGAGCCCACCGGTGGGGTACAGAGGCCTATGCAAAGGTTGAGCACCATCACGATGCCGAACTGTATGGGGTCCATCCCCAATTCGGTCACGATGGGCAAGAAGATGGGTGTGAATATGAGCACAGCAGGTGTCATGTCCATAAAAATGCCCACGAACAACAGCAACAGGTTGATGATCAACAAGATCACGATCGGGTTGTCGCTCAAACCCAACAACACATCACTGATTCCCTGCGGGATGTTCTCAAAGGACATCACCCAGGACATGCTCATGGAGGCACCGATGAGCAACATCACGATGGCCGTGGTCGCAGAGGCCTCCAAAAGGATATCGGGCAGATTTTTCCACGTGATCTCCCTGTAGGCAAAGCCGAGGACCAAGGTATAGAGCACTGCAATGGCGGATGCCTCGGTGGCGGTAAAGACGCCCATCACGATCCCGCCCATGACCACGACCAAGAGCATGAGACTTGGGAACGCTTTCCAAAAAGTGACCAGCACCTCTTTCATTGAGCTTCTTTTCCCGACATTGAACCCCTTTTTCTTGGCCCAGAAATAGGCCACGATCATCAAAAAGAGTCCTGTGAGCAACCCTGGGATGTATCCGGCCAAAAAGAGCGCGGCAATGGAAACCCCGCCACTGGCGAGAGAATACACGATCAGCACGTTACTGGGCGGTATCACCAATCCTGTGGTGGCCGATGTGATGTTCACCGCCACCCCAAATTCCTTGGAATAGCCTTCCTTTTCCATTTCAGGGCCGAGTATGCTTCCCATGGCGGAAGCGGATGCCATGGCGGAACCTGCTATGGCCCCCATCAACATGGCGGATATAATATTGATCAGGGCCAGACCTCCCGGCAGCGATCCCACCAAGGTCTTGGCAAATGCGATGAGCCTGTGGGCTATGCCCCCTTTGTTCATCAGTTGTCCCGAAAGCACAAAAAAGGGAATGGCCAGCAGCGCAAAACTATCCAGTCCGGTCGCCATCCGTTGGGACACGGTGGTCATTGCCGGCAAAGCAGGTATGCTCACCAACATGGTCAACAGTGATGAAATGGAGATGCTCCAGGCCACGGGGGTCCCTATGGCCAATAGGCATACAAAGCTGACAACCAAAACCAAGATAGGTATATAATCCATGTCTATTTTTTATAAATGAGGTCCGTGGTCTTATAGTAGATGATCAACAGGCCGCTCAAGGGCAGTACCGTGTATATGAAAGCCAGTGGGACATTCAGTGCAGGGGAATGCTGTTCCAGGATATAGCTGATGTACACCAACCGTATCCCGCCCACGACCAATGCGAAAAAAGCGAACAGGATGATGAGCACGTTCACCATTCGGAAGAGCAACAACTGTGTCTTTTTTCCTGCTTTCATGGGAAGTACGTCAATGGCCACGTGCATGTTCCTTCCCGAAACGTATGCTGCTCCGAGGACACCGACCCATATCATTAAATATCGGGCCAGCTCGTCCGTAAAGGAACTTGGGTTGCCCGTGATGTACCTACTGAACACCTGCCACAGGACATTGATGACCATGACGGCCATAATAACCACCAAGATCCAGCCCAAAATTTTGTCCACTTTTTTCCTGAAGCCCATGATCATTTGGTTTGTTGGATTTGTTCTATGAGCTTGCCCATCACCTTATCATCCTTATATTGATCATATATCCCTTGGACCGCCTCCTCAAAAGGGGCCTTGTCCGGATAGATCACTTCAACCCCGGCCTTTTCCACTTCTTCAAGGGCCTGCTTTTCAGAAATGGCCCATAATTCCCTTTGATATGCCACGGAATTGTCGGCGGCCTCCTGCAACCATTGCTGTTCCTGCTCGGAAAGCTTGTTCCACAAATGGGTGCTGACCAACAATGCGTCCGGTAACATGGTGTGTTCGTTGATAGTGTAGTATTTGCAGACCTCATAGTGTCTGGACAGATAGAAACTGGGGGGATTGTTCTCCGCACCATCCACAACACCTTGTTGCAACGAGGTATAGAGTTCGCCCCAGGAAATGGGCGTGGGCGCACCTCCCAGGCTACGTACCATGTCCATGGCCGTGGCACTTTCCATGACCCTGATCTTCAATCCCTTCAAGTCGTCAGGCGTGGTCACTTGTTTGTCCTTGGTATAAAAACTTCTGCTTCCGGCATCGTAATAGCAAAGGCCCTTCAACCAGAATTTTTCGCCCTCTTCGAGCAATTTTTTTCCGATAGGGCCATCCAAGACCGAAAAGGAGTGTTGTTTGTCCCTGAAGAGAAAGGGAATGCCAAAGACCTTCATATCCGGCGCGAAATTTTCCAGGACGCCCACGGAAACCTTGGTCATGTCCAGACTACCGATCTGCAAAAGCTCAAGGCTTTCCCGCTCGGATCCCAATTGTTGGTTGGGGTATATCTTGATCGTCATCTTTCCGCCGGACAGCTTTTCCAGGTCCTCGCCCATTTTGAGCATGGCCTTGTGCACAGAATGGTTCACATCCAGACCATGGGCCAATTTGATCACCCTGGTCCCACTGGCCGTATCGCAAGCTGAGATCACGATCAACAGGACCAATCCCAAAAACCATCTGTATCCTACTTTCATAGTTATCCCTTAAGCTTCTTGATGATGTCCAGACTTTGCTTCACTGCGGTCTCCAAGGCTGCAAAGTCCCCTTTGGCCAGAATTTCCTTCGAGATGAGCTTGGAGCCCATGCCCACACAGGTCACCCCTGCCGCGAACCATGCGCCCAGGCTTTCCTCGGTCGGGGATACGCCTCCTGTGGGCATGACCTCCGTCCAGGGTTGTGGCCCCTTGATGTCCTTGACAAAGTTGGGACCATAGGTCCCCCCGGGGAAGAGCTTTACGATCTCACAGCCCAGTTCCTCTGCCTTGGCAATCTCGGTAAGGCTCCCACAACCGGGCGACCACAGTACTTTCCTGCGGTTGCACGCGATGGCGATGTCCTCCCTGAGCACCGGGGTCACCACAAAGTTCGCCCCCAGGGCCATATATAGTGAGGCCGAGGCCGCATCCGTGACGCTGCCCACACCCATCATCATTCCGGGAAGTTCTTTCAGGGCATAGGTGTTGAGCGCTCCGAACACCTCGTGGGCAAAATCCCCACGGGCCGTGAACTCCATCAATCGTGCCCCTCCGTCGTAACAGGCCTTCAGCACCTTTTTCCCCAATTCGATGTCCCGATGGAAGAACAACGGGACGAGCCCCGTTTCCCTCATTGCCTGTGCCACTTGTGTTCTTGTATATTGTGCCATTGGTCTTTTTTTAAATTGTTATCGGGCCACCCTTCCCGAGGCGTCCCCTCCCATCAATTTTTCTACTTCATCCACCGTTACAAGGTTCGCATCCCCTTTGATGGTATGTTTCAGGCAAGAGGCCGCCACTGCAAAATCAAGTGCCTTTTGGTCGTCCCCTTCGTATTTCATCAATCCATAGATGAGCCCGCCCATGAAGCTGTCCCCTCCGCCCACACGGTCCACGATGTCCGTGATCTGGTACTGGCGGGTCTCGTACATCTTCTTGCCATCGTACAGTACGCCTGCCCAAGTGTTGTGCGAGGCACTTATGGAACCCCTCAGGGTGGTGATCACCTTCTTTGCCTTGGGAAACTTCTCCATCATCTGCTTGCAGACCGACAGGAACGCCGCTGCCTCCACATGTTCTCCCTGGGTGGTGATGTCCAGACCCTCCGGTTTGATGCCGAAGTGTTTCTCCGCGTCTTCCTCGTTGCCCAGTACCACATCGCAGTACGAGGTGAGCTCCGACATGATCTCCTCGCGCTTCGCATCGTTGCAATACTTCCAGAGCTTGGCACGGTAGTTCAGGTCCGTCGAGATGGCAAGCCCCTTGTCGCTGGCCACCTTCACGGCCTCCAGACAGGCATCCGCAGCTCCCTGGGATATCGCGGGGGTGATCCCCGTCCAGTGGAACCATCCGGCCCCTTCGAACACCTTGTCCCAGTCCACCATGCCCGGAGCGATCTCCGCCATGGCAGAGTGTGCCCGGTCATAGATTACTTTGCTTCCGCGGCTCACCGCCCCGGTCTCCAAAAAGTAGATGCCCAAACGGTCCCCGCCATGGATGATCTTGTCCGTTCCCACTCCGCGCTTGCGCATCTCCATCAGCGCGCATTCCCCGATGTCGTTCTTCGGGAGGCGGGTCACAAAGTCCACCGGGACCCCATAATTGGCAAGGGATACCGCCACATTGGACTCCCCCCCACCATAGACCACTTCAAAACTGTTGGCCTGGGAGAAGCGCAAAAAACCCTCTGGCGAAAGGCGGAGCATGATCTCCCCGAACGTTACCACTCTTTTCATATATGTCTTGTTTTTTTAAAAGTTAAAATAGTCTTTAGCATTTCCATAACTGATATTGGCCACCATATTTCCCACCAAATCCATGTCGTTGGGCAATTCTCCGGAAGCTATTTCCTGTCCCAGCAGATTGCACAGCACTCTACGAAAATACTCGTGCCTTGGGAAAGATAAGAAACTACGGGAATCTGTGAGCATACCGATAAAGCAACTCAGCACTCCCATATTCGAAAGGGTGTCCAATTGCTTGGTGATTCCATCTTTTTGATCTAGAAACCACCAACTGGAACCCCATTGCACTTTCCCCTTTACGGATCCGTCATTGAAGTTGCCGATCATGGTAGCAAACACTTCGTTGTAGGAAGGGTTCAGGTTGTATATGATGGTCTTTGTCAATTTGTCGGAACTGTCCAAATGGTTCAGATAGGCAGACAATGTCTGGGCCTGTGGAAAGTCTCCCACGGAGTCCCAACCTGTGTCCATTCCCAATATGCCCAACATTCTGGTATTGTTGTTCCGCAAGGCCCCCAAATGGAATTGTTGCACCCAGCCCAAGCGGTGGTAGTTTTCCGAAAGGAACAACAAAAGGGCTGTCTTGAACTTTTCCTCTTCAATCGGGGTCAACACTTCCCCTTTCAATCGTTTGGAAAAGAGGGCGGATACTTCCGCATCGGTAAATTGGGTATAATACATTCGATTGAGGCCATGGTCGCACAGTCTACATCCATTTTCATGGAAGTACTCCATTCGCTTCAGCAAGGCATCACAAAGGTCTTGGTAGGTACCAATATTGATACCAGACGCTTCGGAAAGCATCTGAAGATAGTCCAGATATCCTGGGGATTCAATCAAAATGCTCTTGTCCGGACGGAACGCCGTGCTCACCTTTACTTTCCAATTGTCCTTTGCCAAGACTTTGTGGTGTTCCAAAGTATCTGTCGGATCCTCCGTGGTGCAAAGCGTTTCTACATGCATCATCTCTAAAAGTCCTCTGGTGGCATGCGTCTGTTGTTGCAACTTGGCAGCGGTTTCCACATATATTTCCCTCGATGATCCTTCATTGAGGTATTGGTCGATGTTAAAGTATCTTTTCAGCTCCAGATGGGTCCAATGGTACAAAGGGTTCCTCAAGGTGTGGGGAACGGTTTTGGCCCAGGCATCGAACTTTTCTTCATCGGAGGCATTACCAGTGATGAATTTTTCATCGACCCCCATGGTCCGCATGGCCCTCCATTTGTAATGGTCACCAGCGATCCATACTTGGGAAATGTTCCCAAACACTTCATTCTCGGAAATACATCTGGGAATCAAGTGGTTGTGGTAATCGATGATGGGTTGCTTTTCCGCATAATCGAAGTAAAGCTGTTCAGCATACTTGTTTCCCAACAAAAAAGTATCTGTAATAAATGTATTTTTTGACATTACGGTCTACTGTGTTTCAATCATTCGTTTACAGGCTTCCTATAGTGGCCAGAATAAACCTGTCATACATTGAATAAGTAAGTCTCACCGAATCGTTCTGGAACAGTCCTTTTATCAAGAAGTGGTATCTCAATTCTTTGGTATTATATGTCTTAACATCTTCTGGGTGATGCGCATGGCGCAATTCGGAATAGGTCATATTTGTGCAACAGGGGATGTAATCGATTACACAAATATAAATATTTTTTTCAATTACAGCATTTGTACAAAAAAATATATTCAAAAATTGATACTGAACAATAAAGTAATGGTTTTAATGTGAAATAAACAATAAATCAATAGAATCTGTAATATAGCAAATGGAGAGATCGTAGCCTGAATCAGTAGCGATTGTAATAAGGGGGGAGATAATCCAAGGGAAAAAGGCTAAACAAAAAAGGCCCTTCACGTATTGTGAAGGGCCTTGAGGAAGGCGGCGACCTACTCTCCCACCTGGTGTGGCAGTACCATCGGCGCTGACGGGCTTAACTTCCCTGTTCGGAATGGAAAGGGGTGGGCCCCGTCGCCA
>JASBTQ010000019.1 GCA_030148335.1 Allomuricauda sp.
TCACTTTCATCCGCCCCACTATGCTCACTCTGGTCCGCCGCGGGTGGCTCAGTTTAATCCGCCCCACTATGCTCACTTTGGTCCGCCGCGGGTGGCTCAGTTTAATCCGCCGTAGGTGGCAAACTATGCCCGTTTTTTGCATATATAAGCAGAAAATAAAATTTAAAATTATTTGTTTTCGTTTGTGTTAAATTAAAACCATTTGGTATATTTGCTGCCGTGAAAGACTCAAGTTTCACACCAAGATGTCCTATAGGATGTCCTATTTTGGAAAACAAGGCATAAACATCTGGTTTATATGGGGTTAAGGTCATGGGTTCAGGCTCTGCCACCCCGACTAAAGAAGGGTTCATTTGATATCAAATGGGACTATAAATAATTAAAAACCAGAAAATTAATGTTTTCTGGTTTTTTTATGTGTACTAGCCACTACTTAACCTGACAGTTGTGGTTAATCCGACACTTGAAAAGAACCTTTAAGTCTTAACTATTACATTTTATGCCCAAATTAAACCTAGTACAAAGATGTATAATGGGGGTACTGTTTTTATCTAATATCTACATACTTCCCGTCAAAATTAGGATTCAGTGATTAGGTTCGGATAGAATCGGAATCATTTTTTTACTCGAATAGGGATTTGACTTTAGTATGATGGGATATATCACTTACTTCAAGTATCTCCTCTAATAAGTCTAAAGTTATAGGTCCTGCATTTGGATACCTGTTTTTTTGAAAGAAAGATTTCAGGGCGCTGTTCAATTGGTTTTCTCCAATTAATTCACTCAGCTCAACAAACACTATAGCGCCTTTTGAGTAGGCTAAATAGGTTTCACCTGGAGCCACTTTAAGTAGAGATTTTTTTTCGTGCAACCCTTTTTCAGCGTCATAAATTTGTTGATGGGTGGCCAGACGTTCCATCATTTTTTTCTTCCCATACTTTTTTTTGTAGACCATCATTTCTGTATACATGGCCAAACTTTCTGTCAGCATAGAATAGCCCTCTCGATAGTCAGGTGCAATTTGATTGGTGCCCCACCAAAAATGGGCAACTTCATGGCCTGCAAGTTCGTTCACGACGTCCTGATTGTCCCCTACAGTGAGATTGGCATTGAATGTCATGTTCTCCGTCATAAAAATTGTTCCAGGATAGGCAGTTCCGGCGAAACCTTGCGTGAACGATGATATTTCGGAGTAATTGATGGATGTAAAGGGGTATGGGCCAAAATTCTTGATACAGTAATCCAAACTGAGTTTAGTGTTTTCAATAAGGTTGTCAACATTGTTGTTATGCAATGGATGATGATAGACAGTAATGTCAATGTTGTTATGTTCAACACTTTTTGTTTGATAAGATGCGGAGGAAACGGCAAATCGAAAGGGAATGGATGCTGCGGTATATTCATAATAATTTCTGTCATTAACGTGCCACTTTTTTTGTAGTTCTCCTGTGCCAACAGCTATTTGGTTTTTTGGCGTGGAGATTTGCATGTTAAGATCAATGGCATAATGGATTCCATCTTTGGGCGCCTCCAGCTTTAGTAGTTCAGTGGGTGTACCTAAAGCATGTTTTTTTCTAAATCGGATGTCGGTGAGTTCTTTCCCTTCATCATATCCAAATTGTGGATAATACCTACTGATTCTGATAAAGGAACCATCTTCAACAATGGCATTAAAAGGGTCATGGCCATTTACAGGATGCCATTTATAGGACATTCTAAAAGACAGTTTTGCTGAATCATTCGGTATAACCGGGTGGTTTAGGTGCAGTTCAGAAATCGGCTCATCTAGGCTAATTGTTTCATTTTTGTATTGATACACAAGAGATTTGATCTTGAAATTCTCTGGAACACCAATCAAAATGGAATCAATTGGTTTTCCATGGGTATTTTTTAATAGATATTCCCCCTGAATGATATAGAATCGTTCATTTGGATATAGTTCAATCTTGGTATCCACTTTTTTGATGGTGGGTTGATTTATGTGTTGATATTTTCGATACTTTTTTTCGTAGGAGACACGTTCTACGATTTGTTTCTCTTTTTCCATTTTTGGAATATGGTTTTCCAAATATTGCGAACCACTGAAGACAGCAATGACCATACAAACTGTTATTCCAATTCCCGTCACCAATCTACTTGGGCGAGACTTGATCAAATTGTACATAAGGAATAAAATACCGATAAGGGAAAATCCAAAAACCAGTCGCCATAGGAATGGACGTAGGTAAGCACCATAGCCAATAAAATCGCTATACGTTCCACGATATCCAGAAAAGAAACGGAATAGGGAGTTATCAATAATACTTTTGGAAATAGGTGTGGCCAAAAGCAAAAAGACTAAGATGGAAACTCCCAGAGCTATGGGTTTATTCTTGCTGATTGTATTGATAAAAAGTAAAAACAATCCAAACAATAGTAAGGGGAGCGTGTTAAAAATAAATACTCCAACATAGGCTTCCCAATCAAAAAGAGGGAATTTAAACACCAACTGAAAAATAATGGCCTCGATAATCATTATGGCAGTTAGGGATAGAATCAACAAGGAAATGCTTCCCATATGACCTGCTCGTTTTTCGGCCACATAGTGGGTAGTGTTCTCAATGATGGAAAACCCACTTGCCTTGCTGCGCCAAAAGATATCGTTTACAAAGTAGACCAGAACCAAACCTCCCAGTGCATAAAAAGTATTGTTGATGGTTTGGGCCAAAAGACCAGAACTGGCGTAAAGTTGAGGCATACGGATTCCCTTATTAATGTCATCGAACATTTCCACACCAACATAAAACAGAAGTAATATGGCGACAGCCACAAAGGCTGTGCTTTTGAAGATATATATTGAATCCACCTTGATGAACGAGAATATCGCATACCACTTTGATTCTCGGTTAAATGTGGTCGCTGTCGCGGAAAAAGGTAGTTGTCGTGTATTTTGCTGTAAGTTTGAGCTCTTTTTCGGGGACTTTCCTTTAAAACTAGGTAGAAAAGAAAAGGAACAAGTTCCTAAATATAATATGCCCAGGGAAAAAAGGGTAAAAATCAACCTATTGATAAGTAAGAGATTGGTAAGCGGTACAACTTGATTGTTTCGTTGATAAACATCGAGGTCTTTCGCTTCAAAAAAGTACCCGGAAAGCCCATATAAATCCACTAGGGCGGAAATACGCTGTACCAGCAAAGACTGCGGCATAGCTTGTGCCATAAAAGGGGCGTTGGAGAACATCAGGGCTATCATGTAAAAGACATACAGCAATAAACCTGAAATGGCTACCAGTAGTTTATTCTTAAAAGCTTGAGCAATAAGGAACAGGATACAACAAACAATCAATGTGTTTATAGCTCCAAATATCAAAAAGGGGTATGCAAAGTGCCAAAGGTTAAAGCCAGGGTTCATTTGGGCATCTTCTGACAAATGGAGTCCCACCACGTACCCTACAATCAAAATGAAAAAACCGAACAAAGTAAATAGGTAGAAAGAACAAAAACGGGCAAGCGCAAATGATTTTTTCTTGATAGGAGTAGAAAAAACAATCAAACCATAGTTGGCATCCTGCTCTTTGAACAACAGTGAAAATGCCAGTACAGTGGCAATTAAAATGATGGCAAGGCTCAATAACCCAATCATAAAACCAACCGAGTAGGAGGCATTCGCAGCGAGCTCATCCCCAACTGAAATATTGAATTTGAACCCAGTCAAGAATCCTATGCCTACAAAAACCAGTAGTGCGGCATATGTCGCCTTTTGCCTTACAATGGTTTGTATATCGTTTAGGATAATGGTTTTCACAGTGCGGTAGTGTTTAAATGTGTAAAGTAGGCGTGTTCCAAACTGGGGGCTGTTTCAGTAAAGCCGGTAGGGCAATCATCAGCATGAACGGTTATGTGCATGACCCTTTCAACTAATTGCTTACTTATGATTTGATGATGGGATTCCAAAGTGGGCAGCTCTTCTTTGGAAGTCGCTTTGCTCCATAATTTTCCATTTAATTGTTCAAGGTAGTCGTTTGGTGCTCCTTGGGAAATAACATGTCCCTTTTTAATGATGGCCATTTGTGAACAGAGGTTTCTTACATCTTCTACCAAGTGCGTGGATAGTATGATGATGATGTCCTCGCTGATATCACTGAGCAATGTATTGAAGCGATTCCGCTCTTCTGGGTCCAATCCGGCCGTGGGCTCGTCTACTATGACAATCTTCGGTTCGCCCAACAATGCCTGTGCCACCCCAAAACGCTGTTTCATACCTCCGGAAAACGTATGTACCTCTTTGTTTTTTACATCGGTTAAATTCACTTTTTCCAGTAAATTCATGATTTGGTCATGACGTTGCTTCTTGTTCGCAACCCCTTTCAACTTGGCCAAATGTTCCAAAAGGTCATAAGCGGATACTTTGGGGTAAACTCCAAAATATTGAGGCAAAAAGCCCAAATACTTTTGAATTTCAAGCGGATTTTCAACTATGTCAACACCATTGAAACTTATGCTTCCTTCCGTTGGTTTTTGTAATCCAACAATGGTTTTCATTAAAGAGGATTTACCAGCGCCATTAGGCCCCAAGAGTCCAAATATTCCGTTTTGTATTTCTAGATTTACGGCAGTAAGCGCCTTGTACCCATCGCTATACACAAGGGATACATTATCAATTTTTAATGTATTCATGGTTTAAATATGTTGGAAGAACTATGCTACATAGTCAATAATATCTCCTGGTTTACAGTCCAAGGCCTTGCAGATGGCCTCGAGGGTTTCAAAACGCACACCTTTTGCTTTTCCATTTTTAAGTATGGATAAATTAGCTGGGGTTATGCCAACCTCTTCAGCTAGGTCCTTGCTCTTGATCTTTCGTTTGGCTAGCATCACATCAATATTTATAATAATCGGCATAGCTTAGATGTATAGGTCTTGTTCGTTTTGTAATGACAGTCCTTGATTGAAAATTTCTGAAATAATGAATATGAAGATGCCCAAAACAAGATGTAACGCTACAATGACAAATATTCCTTTTTCGATTTCAATAAAGAAGGATGAAAAGGCAACAAGAACTATGGGCAAAATGGTATTGGCCAAATAGAACCGTTTTAAATGTGCGATATTGGGGTTGGTAAAAAGCTTATTCCGATAAAAGACTCTAAATACATTGGAAAGCAGCCAAAAAAACAGCATATAGGATAAAACGGGCAACAAAAAGGCAAAGAGAAAATAAGGCTGGTTGTTCTCCAATATTAAAAAAGAAATATCGGTAAAAGGATAATTTATGACCGTTGTGGTATCCGCGGTTTGGATATTGGTTTTGGTGATCCAAGCAAAAGTCCCGTAAAGCCCAATTACCAAGTAGATCCAAGCAAGACTTCTGGTCAAGGCATATAATATCTTGGATATTATTTTTGTTTTTTTCATTTTTGAAATGACTAAAATATTTCTGCAAACGTATAAAAAATTATTGTAAAACAATAATAAAATATCTCTTTACTAAATTTTATTTCTTAATGGTGATTTTGAAGAGTTGCTTTCATAGACCTTTTTCACTTTTTGTAAATCAACGAACCGGTTGATAGGGAATCCCCTTTGATTTGAAAATTTCTGGATAGGACCCCGAGGTTACTCGTGTAGCCCTCATCATTTTGGAATACTTTACCTTTTAAAGTCCCCCAATTAAAAATATAGTGGCCCTCTTCTCTGTAAATTTTAATGGTGGCCAGTTTTTCGGATTATGATAGGTGCCAATGATGGCATCATTCAAGTTATTCACGGTCAGGACTTGGGAATCATCAGGATATGGGATGTCATCTTCTCTTTCAAAACTTTGATTGAACAAAGTTTCTTCACTCTTGAAAGTATTGCGCCGGCTGCTCATTGATAATGTTGTAGGCATAATTTGCCATCAAATGTGGCAAAAGGTATGCTCTGTTATCATTCGAAAAGCGATAATCCCTACTTTTTTATCGGGCATAAAAGAGGTATTGAAACTTATGCCTGCCAATCCTCCAAAACGTGTCAAAATCCTATTGTCCCGGTATTCGGCAATGTCCCAGCCCAAGCTATAACCAGACCGGTGATAGGTGTAATATTTTTTGTCCTGTGTTGCTGTTGAGGTATTGTAGGTCCCCGATCTTTAGGGTAGGTTTTCTCTTCGCTGTAGTAATTCTCTCCTTTTACTTTTTTTATGTCTTTTATTCATATGTGTTGTTGTTATTTTTTCGATTTTAATTGAAGATTTACATCCCCAATTTTAAAGGTTTGTTAGGGCGGTATTAGTTTGGACATTGTTCGGTATCTAAAACTTATTGGATTAAGCTGCCTACAACTACAGAATTGCTGACGATAATATTGACCAACCATAGGTAGAATACAGATCACGAACAATACTCCAGAAGGGTACCAAAATTAAAAGTCATGCATGCTGTGAAAACGACTACCAATAATGAAAGTTGCAGCAGTATCGGCCATGGACCTAATATCAAGAACACGAGGGCCATAGAACAAAGGCAGTTTTGGATAAGGATGGCCTATGGATAAAGCTTTGTAATTATAGCGAAAATGTCGCCATACCTCTTCAAAATAAAAAGCGTCCTTTAGTTTTTTCCACCAAGGTCTTCCAAGTTGTACAGTCTTGTAAATTGTTTCCATGGCGCAGTAGGTTAATGTTGATGTATGATCGGAGGCGATGTTTTTGTTGGTGAATCGACGAATTTTCCAACATCCTCCCTTTTGGAAAGAGAACATTGTTTTCCAAATGGATATGTTCCAATAACTAGTTCCCCACATTCCTTTTTCCAGAACTACATCACCGAAGTACTTTAGTAGCAGATAAAACGCCTTCTTCCTTTCAAGCTTTCCTTGTGCCCTGTCCTTTAATTAGATGAGATGGAAACCAAGGACCAACGTGTTGAAAACAACGCTTAGAATCAAAAGATTGAAAGTGGTCATTGGTTTTGATTGGGCCAGTACAGCTCCATTAAAGGCCATGCAGAAGATGGTGACAAAGAAGAGCAAGGTCATCTTTACTGCCATATCTATTGGGCCCATCAAAAGTACCATGGCAGCTGCGGACCCTAGGCAGCTCTGACCGATTATTGCAATGGTTGAATAACCTAGTTGACCTTTTTTGAATTCAATGAGCAATCGGTTGTACAGATCTTTTGTTGTATTTGATTTGCGGTCAGTTCCAGAATGGGTCATGGGTAATGTCGTTGAATGTTTCATTGTTGTGGTGTTTTGCTATGGTGTCCATTTGTGCCGCATTGGCCACTTGTTGGATTTGGTTGAACAATTGTCGTTCTTCAAATCGAATGTGTTGTTCCAGTTCTTCCTCAATTTGTACCAAGGTTTTTATGCTATTTTCTGGTGAGGTGAACAATCTGACCAATCTTCTATGGTCTGCCAGTGCCTTTTTTACCTCTGGATGGTCATTTCCGAGAATGGGGAAGATGTGACGCTCCTCAAACTCAAAATGTGAGACCAAATAGGTCTTGTAGAACCAATCCACATAGGATTTGATACGTTCGGCTGTTATCTTTTTGGAAATCCCGGTCCGGATCTTCCAACAGAGGAGTAGGCCGTGATGGTGTTCACGACTTACTCCCTGAAGGGCCTGGTGTCGTCTGATAGGTGTACGGGCCATACCGTTTACGTGTTCAATATCCTTTTTTCCAAGATCTCCGCCTTTGGAAACAGGATATTGTTTTCCAAATGGATATGACGATGGAGGTCTTCCTCAAATTCCTGAAGAAGCGAAAAGGCAACCCGATAGGTATTGCAGGCATCTGCAGGAGGCGTATAGTCACTGCTCAATGCAGCAATTTTTCGGAACCGTTCCCCTTCATTGTCGTGTTCTTCCATCATCATTTGGATGGGATTCTTGACCGTGCCAAATTGGGGGTGTCCCAATTCCTTTTCATTCTGTGCCACACTGACCATTTTACGGATCCATGGGAACAGTATCAGTTCCTCCTTCTTCATATGCATGGCCAGTTCCCCGGCTGAACCACTGAAATGCTCAAAAATGCCGAACAGTTCGGGATGTTTGTTGCCATGCACATGACAAAGCTTGTTGAGGTATTGTTTTAAGATTGGAATTTGCTGTTCCACATAACGGTGGTGTTTTTTTTCGATATAGTCAATCAACAGATCTAGGGGCCATGTCTTAAAATCAGGTTGGTCTCCCTTATTGTTGTTCTGGACCGCATCAAGTTCTTCCCACAGGGTTTCCAGGTCCAGCCCCTTTTTTTTGGCAACTTCCTGTAGGGTACGGTTGCCCTTGCAGCAAAAGTCTATTTTGTGTGATTTGAATACCTGGGCGGTTCGATAGTCCTCCGCCACCATTTGTCCAATTGTTTTTTCCTTTGTGTCGTTCATGTTTATTGATTTTATTATTCGGACAAAAATGTCCTTTATTAATATAAATTTTTTTATCGCTTCAAATAGGTCAGACCAACTTCCAAACCAGTGGCAAGCTCATATAAACTTGTGTTTTGCAACATCGTTCTTAAATCAGTTCGGATATCGACAAACTTATCGTGTAGGGGACAAGGTCTATCAGCATTACATTCTTTAAGGCCCAATCCGCAACCCATATAAATTTTATCCCCATCTATGGCTTTGACAATTTTGCTCAATTTTACAGTGTCCATAGCCTCCCTATCTATTTCAAAACCTCCTGTTGGCCCCTTTACCGAATGGACAATATTGTTTCTTGTGAGCTGCTGAAGAATCTTTGCCGTGAAAGCGACAGGGGAATCTATTTCCTCCGCAATCTCGGTAACGCTGACACGTCTATTGTCCAAGGATTGCAGCGCTATATATACCGCTGCCCGAATGCCATATTCACACGCTTTTGAAAACATCATAAACAGTTTAAATCAATACAAAGATAGTAGTAATAAATTAAATAGGATAAAAATGTCCTTTATTATTTTTCCTGATAAGTTAAAAAAATATCCAGTCAGGGTTTTACAAAGTCCGATCATGCAATTTTTGATTTTTTACTTAAGTTTTGGATCAATAAGATGAGTACACCAAAAAGGATCAAAAGGGAACAAATGGCCAAGAACAACATATACCCACTAAAAACAGTCCATTTTTGCCAGGCCGCAATGCCTTTATAAAATATAAGGCATTCCGTAAGAAGGAAACCCAGAAAATAGAAGAGGTAGGATTTCTTCGACATCCGAAACAGACCAAAATGATCCATAAAAAAGAACAGCCCAAAACTGACGACCCCCAAAAAAGTCAAATGCAGATAGCCAATGGTGAAATCAAGATATGTGGCGGCCATTTGGGCAAAATAGGGGAGAGCGGTGAGGAGCTGCAACAGCATTTTCAGACCAGTAAGGATAACAACCGTCCGTAGCAACACGTTTTGCAGCTTTGAAAGGTGCAATTGGATTATCTTTCCCTTGGCGAGTGTCCACAAGTATAGCAAGGCATAAAGTTGGGCAACGGCTCCTAATCCCCCAAGAAAGTAGAATGTTGCAGAAGGTTCCGTCCATAGCGTTGACAGAAAAAAGCTAAGGACTATTCCTATATTGATGGCCTGGAAAAAGCGAACAAAGCTTTTCTTTGGAAGTGTAAGATCTCGTTGCTCCAAAACGAATAGAAGCAGTCCAATCAAGGCCAACACCATCCAACCATTGTATTGGAAATGCAAATAAAAGTAGATGGACAAGCGGTACCAAATGGATTGGGCTCCCAAAGTACTCATGATGGCTCCTAATGCCCAAGGCCCCAAACTGGAGATGACCATATAGACCAAGGCCGCTTTTACACATTGTAGGCTTCCTCTTTTTTTGTACTTGGAATCAATGTTTTTCCAGAAATGGTAGGTGTAAACATAGGATACGATCAGAAAAAGGGTGGAAAATAGAATCGAAAAGAGGGCATACCCTTGAAACGGGAAGGTGAGCAACATCCCGATCAAAGTGCCTTGTGTACCCCAAAAAATGTACCTGTACCTTTTACGGGAGGTTGTCTTGTTGACAAAGCTATAATGGAGCAATGTGGTCAAGGCCACATATACCCAACCCAAGAGGGCAATGTGTGAATGGGCGTGGACCATATGCCTATAGTTGAAGCCGAAGGAGAAAATAGGGAAGAAGCGGAGCAACAGTCCCAAGACGGCCGCAATGGCAAAATAGCCTATGGCAATGCCAAGATATCGTCGATGAAGGTTGCCTTTCATGCTGTTGCTTTTAAGCAAAATACCCATTCTCCATTAGAAATCCTTTCTTTTTGCTTTGTATAGCAATCCCAGAGTCGGCAAAACTGTCCAAAGTACCAGAATGGCCATCGATACGACAAAGCCTATGTCTGTACCAAAGAACTTTTTGAAAATGGCACCGGTATATCCCAAGAGGGCAGAGATGTCCAATTTGAGCAGTATCAGAATGCGGGAAAGATCGATCGGGTTCAGCGCTGTGGCCACCAAGGAAAAAGTGTCCAGGGGATATTCCTCGAACACGATAAGGGACATCAGGAACAGTCCGTCATAGACCACGGCCAAGAAAAGCCATAACAATACGGCATAGCCAAATCCCTTGATCTTGTTTTCGTTGGATATGGCAATCACAAAGGAAAGTCCCACAAAGATGAAGGTCAGAAACGCCCCGGTGACCAGTAAGAGCGTAAAGTCAAAAATGGCATTGCTCCTGAATAGACCGTACAGAACAAAGGGAATCCCTAAGCCCAATACCAAACTTAATGTCAGTGAACCCGCGACACCAAAATATTGGCCCAGGAAAATGGAACTACGTTTTATGGGCTGTGCCAACAGCAGCTCGGTAAATTCACGGGAATTGTAATAGTACATCACTCCAAAAATGGTCCCGATCAGGGGAATCAACACAATAATGACGTTCATCAAAGTGATCACCGCTTTGGAAACATCGTTGTTCAGAAACAACAAAACAAATCCCAATGTCAGATAGAACAAAAAATAGACATAGCTCCAGCGACTGCGTATCAGGTCGTAAAAACTGTATTTCAATATCTTAAGCATGGCTGTAGGTTGTTATGGCCGCAATGGCATGTTCAAAATCGGTTTGCTCGGTCTGCTCCAAAAGTTGTGCAATACTTCCTTTAAAATAAATCTCCCCTTCCAGTAGGTATACGATTTCATTGGCCATTTCCTCCACAAATTGCATAATGTGAGAGGTGATCAAAATGGTTTTTCCCCGTTCCCTCTCCTTTTGGATCAGTTCCTTGAGTCGGATCAGTGCCTTGGGGTCCAACCCTGTGGTAGGTTCATCAAGAATGATCAAGGGGCTGTCGAACATAAAGGTCAAAACGATGTTCACCTTTTGTTTGGTGCCTCCTGATAGCGTGGACAGTTTTTTGTTCAGAAAAGGTTCCAGCCCGAATACCGTTATAAGCTCTTCTTCCGCTGCAGGACTGTTCCGGAGGTCTTTGATCATATGGATGAGTTCCTTGACCCTGATGTTGGGTGGAAAGTTGGCAATCTGAGGTAGGTAATCGATTTTTTTACGGTATTTCCATCCCTTTTTAATGGGTTCCCCCAAAACCGAAATCTGACCTTTATTGGGAATCACCATGCCCAGGATGCTCTTGATCAGGGTCGTTTTTCCCGAGCCATTGGGACCAAGTACAGCATAGATGAGCCCTTCCTCAATGGTAAGGTCCACCCCTTTCAATACTTGATTTTTTCCAAATTTTTTATGCAGGTTGTTTATTTCAATGATCATGACCGTATTTTCATTAAGGGTTGGGCATCTTTTAGATTATCCGGCGTAAAGACAGGGGAGACCCGTTCAGAGAAATCGATGATGTCCATGAATAGGCTTCGCAACAATACAATGGTTTCAGGGGTCCGGTTCACCACATAGGAAAACAATTTCACCGGACGATAGGGTACATCCCCAAAACCATCCTTGTCCAGATCGTAACCGGTATAGCTGCTCCAAAAGTTGCCTTCAAATACATTATCGTTCAATTTGCTGTTATAGGAAATGTCAAAGGAATTGTACATGAAATTGTTGCCCTTGAAACTATTGGTGTAACAAGCCCCGATCACTCGAATGGCCCAGCCGTTGTTGATAAAATCATTGTTGAGGTATTTGATCCGGTTCGATCCCTCTATATTGATGCCAATGGTATTTTCCTCAAAAGTGTTCCCACTAATTTCCGCATCGTTGATTTCCTTCAACAACATCCCATAGGCCGCAGTACCCCAGTTCTTTCGGAAAGTATTGTCTTTCATGGTGATGAACTTGGAGAACATGACCGCAACCCCGGCCCCATTGTTTTCAAAGGTGTTGTTGGAATAGATGTCATGGTTCGAAAACATGAAGTGGAGACCATAACGAAGATTGTCCATGCTTACGTTATCGGTGATGGTGATCCGATCCGAGAATTCCAAATAGATGCCATCCCGGGTACCCTGTACATGGTTTTTGGCCACTTCAACATCCGATGAATACCACAATTGGATGCCGTTACCGGAATTGTATTCGTCCACGGCATTACCGATGATCCTGTTATGGTACACCTTGCCATGGGACGATTTTTCCAAATAGATGCCAAAGAACAACTGCTCCAACACCATGTTTTGGATCTGAAAGTTTTTGCTTTGTACAACCCTGATGGCCGCATTGTCCTTGGTATAGCTGACCCCTACATTGATCAGGAAGAGCCCGTCCAGGGTAACGTTGTCCGAGGTGATCCTGAAAATTTCCCCTTTCCTTTCCCCATCAACAATCGGGTAGCCCACGCCTTTGATGACCAAAGGTTTGTCCACCAATAGTTCAAATTCTTTGTAGGTGCCTTTTTTGACCAACAAGGTGTCGTGGGGAGCAGCACGTAAAATGGTTTCCTTAATGGAGTTGTTTTCACAGGTGTTACAAACGGTCCAGATGTTTGCCGAACCTATTTGGAAGCCCATCAAAAAAGCAATTCCTATTATATTTTTTATATGTTGAAAACCTAATTTCATACGATAATACTGCTTGGTGCATTAAATTCCATCTATAAAACCACGACCAAGGATTTGGTGGCCCCGATGATATGGCAAACTCTTTGGTCCCATCTAATTTAGGAGAAATTTTCCACTGACTTTCCTGTTATTTTGGTGACTGCAATACGATATACCACGGGCATTTCCGCTTCTTGCAACTTACCGGAAAAATGACTTAAAAAATGGGGGCGTTCCGCATTTTTATGGTCTATGGTTCGCTCTACGCCTTCCGCAAATCGTTTCAAATATTCTTTGGCGCAATCCCCTGTGAGTTCTTGATAAGTACCATGTACCTGTACCGATTGCCAATGACGAAATGACTCGACACGGTCAACCTGAAAAGAGACTTTGTTGCATTTTCTCAGGGCTTTTATCCGATGCCCGTTGGATGCGAAACATAGAATACACTGCTGGTCTGCATCAAAAAAATAGGTCGAAGGTACCACATGGGGTTCATTGTCGGCAATGTAGGCCAGACGTCCCACATAATTATCTGTCAAGAGTGCGTTACATTTGATCGGTTCCAAATCTATGATCATGCCCATAGTTAAAATTTAAATCGTTTTTTCATTGCTGTCCATGTAAAAAGTTCGCCATCTTGCTTCTCCATGGTTTTCATGGCAGCTCCTTCCTGGGCAAATGCACTCAGATACTCGCCCATAGGGCTGGGGATGTTCTCACTGATCAAATAGGTGGCCATGGTGGCATCGACCAGCTCGCCAGGTTGGTCAAAATCATTGACCAAAAATAGGGCGATTGTAGCTTCGTTTTCATCCTTTAAATGGTTCATCATGCACTCAATGGCATCAAAATTATAGACCTTGCCTTTTTCTGTGACCAACTGGGCGGCATGTTGTTTGTCCACAATGGTCATGCTGCAATAGTGACAGCCCACGTGGCCATAATCAATAGGTTTAGGGCCTACGGAGCAACCGATGGCCACACAAAGAACAGCAAATAGGAGTATGGTAAACTGTTTCATTATGCTAGGGATTTTAGTTTTTTTGAATTTTTCCAACCCAGAAAACCAGCGATCAAGGTGAGCGCCATGCCCACAAACATGAGCCAAGCTCCCAAGGCCGGTACAGAGGTGACATCAAAGTTCAGCATTTTTACATGGCCCAATAAGGGTGGTTTATAGGTCATTGGCGTTCCATCGGGGTTGGTCAATTTCATAATGGCATTGGGGTCCAGATCGGTACCATAGTCCACCAACCATTCATTGAAATCGTACATGCCCAATATCCCCATGATGGACATGAGGAAAAACCAACCCAAAAACCATTTATAACTTACTTTGTTGAAGTATCCCAACAATCCGATAAGCACACCAAGCGCCACCATAATCCCAATAATGGTAGGGAAAGTGCCGAATTCCCACATGTCTTCCGCCTTGGGGAGCGTGTGCATCCCAATATAGTGGTTCAGGCCATCAATGTTTTGGATATCAAATTCGTTGACCCCTTTAAGACCATTGATGTGGATGTTCAGACCCAAAGGGTCTGGATACTGTGGTGCCCCCAACATGATCTTCCAAAGTGGAAAAACGTACAATCCCAATAGGAATAATGGACCGAGGCTCATGAGTATACTGGCCTTTTTCATTTTTATGGATTTTCTGTATTTAAATTGAATATGGCTTTTGGCGGATGGTTGTTTTTTGGAAGGGGATGAAAAGCGGGCCGGACCAGTTTGGACGGCCCGCTTTGTGGAATGGTCCCTCACCTTACATTTATTCTCCCAAAGACCATTTCAGTTCCACATTGGAATTGGCAGGGGAAACCCTCACGTAGCCTTGCATTTCTTGGTGCAAAGCAGAGCAGAAATCGGTACAGTAGAAAGGCCATACCCCAACCTGCTTTGGTTCCCAGACCGATGTCTTGGTCTGTCCGGGCATGATCAGCAATTCAGAGGTGTTCTGTCCTATCATTGCAAAACCGTGGGGAACATCAAAATCCTGCTCATGGTTGGTGATGTGGAAATACACCTTGTCGCCCACTTTGATGCCTTCAATATTATCCGGGGTAAAGTGGCTTCGGATGGTGGACATGTACACATGGACCTCATTGCCTTCCCGTACCACTTTGGAACCTGTGGGCGAGGTTACGGCATAGGGGTGCTTGTTCTCATCCAATCGATAGATTTTCTTTGATTTTGGTGCCAATAGCTCGGCAGGGCAACCGGCCGCATAGTGGGGCTCACCATGGGTTGGGAAATCATAGATCAGTTCCATTTTCTCACCGGAGATGTCATAGATCTGTGCCGAGTGCTCCATTTCTGGACCAGTGGGCAGATATCTGTCCTTGGTGATCTTGTTCATGGCCACCACATATTTGCCAAAAGGTTTTCTGGAGTTGCCCCCGGGAATCATCAAGTGTCCCACGGAGTAGTAGGTCGGTTTTCTGTCGATGACCTCCCAAGTGCCCAATTGCCATTTCACGACTTCGGAAGAGATAAAAAAGGTGGTGTATGCATTTCCTTTACCGTCAAACTCGGTATGAAGGGGGCCAAGGCCACCACTTTTTACCTGTCCGGCCAGCACATCTTCAAATTTAAGAATGGGAATACCATAGGCTTCACCATCAAATTTTTCACCTTCAATGGCGGCAATCATTTTATCAAAGGAATGCACGGTCAAGTCGGCGGATAGTTTACCGTTTCCAATAATATATTGCCCAGAGGGGTCCACATCACAGCCGTGTGGTGACTTAGGAGTGGGTAAAAAGTAAACCGCTCCGGGAACTTTTAAAGGGTCAACGGTCAGCACTTCTTTCTTCATAGTGGTGGTTGCCATATGGGTACTTTCATCATACACATTGTGGGCATAATTGGCAGGCATTTTGGTACCCCCGCCATTGTTTACGTATTCCTCAATTTTCTTCCAGTTGACCGCAGCGATAAAATCCTTGTCATTTTGTGAGGCATTCACTTCTTGTAGGGTATGGGCTTCCTCTGTGTTATAGGTGGTAAAGAAGAACCATCCGTGTGATTTTCCCCTACCAGGGTGGGATAGGTCATAGTTGAAACCGGGCATCAACAACTGGAATTTTAAATCGAGATGGCCATGCTCTGGATCTACACTGATAAAGGATAGGGAGCCCTTAAAATTGCTCTTGTATTCATTGATGGGCATATCCCTTTGTGGGATAGGGACTGAGAATCGGGTGCCTGCCACCACATATTCCGTGTTTTCCGTGATGAAGGAAGAACTGTGGTTACCGGCGCTATTGGGCACTTCGATGATCTCCTCGGTTTCAAAAGTGCTCAAATTGACCCGTGCTATCCTTGGGGTGTTGTTGCCGTTAATGAATATCCAACGTCCATCCAATTCCCCATTGGTCTGGGAAATATCAGGGTGGTGGGCATCGTCCCAAGGCACAAATCCATGGGAAGTATTCAGCATGGGTTTGGTTTCTTCGGAATAACCATACCCTGAGGTTGGGAACTGGGAGAACACAGGAATCTCTTTGAACATCCTGCCAGAGGGCAAACCATAGACGGTAAGGTTTCCGCTATATCCTCCAGATAGGAAGGCATAATATTCATCCTGTTCGCCAGGAGCAACATATACTTTTTCGGCGGCACTGGACGATAGGGCCCCGTTCGAACTTTGGTTTTGTTGACCGCAGGAGACCAGCATCAGTGCTGCTCCCATGGACATCATTAAATAATTATGGATTTTCATTGTATTAGGGTTTATTCGTTCAAATTGAATTTGTTATTGCGTAGGGGGTAGGATGACCTTGTCCACAACATGTACAATCCCGTTTCCTGCAGGTACACTGGCAATTATCCTGGCCCCACCTACAAAAACTTCATCCCCTTTGACTTCCACAGGAACATTTTGGTCATTGGCCTGTCCCAACTTTTTGAAGTTTTTCAAGAACTCCTTGGAATAGTTCCCAGGGGTCACATGATATTTGAGAATGTTGGCCAGGGCATCCTTGTTCTCGGGTTTCAACAAATCTTCCACGGTGCCTTCAGGCAAAGCATCGAAAGCGGCATTGGTAGGGGCGAAAACCATTAGGGGACCTGCATTGACCAAGGCATTCTCCAATTCCGCCGCTTGGACCGCGGCCACCAAGGTGCTATGGTCGGGCGACCCGATGGCAATCTGGAGTACATTGGGCGTTGAGGCATCATCTTCTATAAATGCCTGCCCTTTGTTGTTTTCCAAAATCGCTTCGGAATCTTTTGGATTCGAAGTTGTGGCTTCGTTCTGGGCTCTGTCCTTGCACCCAATGTTGAGTGCAAAGAGAAGAAACAGTCCCATCATACTGAGTTTTGTGGTCGGTGCCATACGATTTATTGTAAGGTTCTAAAGTATTCGAGAATGGCTCGAGCCTGGTCTTCGGTCAACCCTTGGTTGGACATGGGTGAACCGTTGAATTCTTGGAGAAGGTCCTTGGCCAAGGGATCTTGTTGGACCATTTCCTGAGGGTTCAAGATCATGTTCATCACCCATTCCGGGGTCCTACGTTCCAACACGCCGTTGGGGGCAGGGCCTATGAACTTTTTGCCGACCCTGTGGCAGGCCATGCACATCTGTTCATAGATTCCTTTTCCGGTTGCAGCCAATGCCTGGTCAACTTCAGGTGCTAGTGTCACCGATTTAACCGGACCCACACCTTTTGTGCCCATATCCACACGTTCGGATGCCTTTACTTCTGTGGTGGTGGTTTCAACGGGCTGTTCTGTAGCAGCCTTTTTTCGTTGTACGCTAAAACCGTCCTCTTTTTTTTCTTCTTCTTTCTTGCCTCCACAACCCATCAGGATGAGGGCGAGGAGTAGGAGTATTCCTTTTATGGTTGTTTTCATGACCTAACTGGTTAAAAATTATGGCTCAAAAGTATGGAGTGACCTTAATCCATAACATGATATAAATCATAAATAGGATAAAAATATCCTTTAATCTCTGTTATAGGGAGGTTTTGTAAGAAGTGGCAACATAAATCACAAAATCTAGCGTTAAGAGCATATATGAGGTAGATTCGACATATTTTTAGTTGAAAAATCTTATAATTAAGATGGATTAATAATATGTGGTTTAACAAAACTTTGGTTTATTGTGCCCACATTCAATATTTCCATTCTGATTAAACCCAATTATGAACGACTACGGCAAACTCTTTTACTACAATCCCTTACCTCATTGGATTTATGATAGGGTTACCTTTGAGATACTCGATGTCAATAAGGCGGGGATGAATCTTTATGGATATGACCGTGAAGAATTTCTTGCACTTTCCTTACAAGACCTTGTAGCCCAGGACGAAATCCCAAACATGGAGATGGCCCATGAAAATATCGCCCCCAAAAAAGGAGACATGCCTTTTGGCACATTTACCCATAGGAAAAAAAATGGTGCACCAATTCGGGTAGAGGTTATGGGGTGCAAAGTGGATTTTAAGAAAAGAACATGCATTCTGGCCATATGTCAAGACATTACCCAAAGGGAACAACAAATCAAGGTATTGCAGCAGTCTGAGAGAAGATTGGAAACTGCTTCGGAAATTGCCAAACTCGGATATTGGAAGTTTGATATTCAGTCAGGTTCACTGAGTTGGACCGATAAAGTCTATAAAATTTGGGGAAGGCCCAAAAATGGGTTTGAAGTCACCTTTGAAACTTTTTATAACAGTATACACCCCGATGACAGGGAACTTTTCGAATTGGAAAAGGAAGCAGCTCTGACAGGGCAGGGAAAAATGGATTTTGTACATCGCATTCTCCTTCCCAATGGTGGCATCAGATGGGTTAGGGAACAGGGAAGGTTGAACAGGAATGCCAAAGGCGAGCCCATTTATTTTGAAGGTACCGTTCAGGACATCACCGTTCAAAGAGAAGAAGAGCAACGCTTGAAATTGTTGGAAAGTGTAGTGACCCACACGAATGATGCTGTCATGATCACGGATGCAGGGCCGTTGGAAGACCAAGACCCGAAAATTGTATACGTAAACAAGGCATTTACCCAAATGACGGGATACACTCCTGATGAAATCATTGGTAAAACCCCAGATATTCTTAGAGGTCCGAAGACAGACAAAAACAAACTGGAACAATTTTACAAGGTCCTGACCCAAGGTGAGTCCTGTGAGGTCATCGTCACCAATTACCGAAAAAATGGATCGTCCTATTGGGTCAATATAGCGGCTTCCCCTGTCAAGGATATCAAAGGTGCAGTTTCACATTATATTGCCATCCAAAGGGATGTCTCATCAAAAATCAATGCGCAGATTGAAAAGGATTTTCTGGCCAAGATCAGTGCAACCTTCAAGGAAAAAATGAGCCTTGCCAGTTCCCTTGAACAAGTCTGCAAACAGGTCATTGTCCACGGTGATTTTACTTTCTGTGAGGTTTGGCTCCCCAATACCCACAAGAACAGCCTTCGGTTGGCGGCCCTGTTCGTAAAAGACAAGACAGGAGAGTCATTTTACCAACACGCCAAGGATATCACGGAAATGGGGTTTGGTGAGGGGCTACCTGGCACGGTATGGAAAACCAATGAATCTGTACTGTGGGGCAACATTGACAACAACCATCTTTTTATCAGGGCGAAGGCCGCACAACAATCGGGAATAAAGTCGGTATTGGGGATTCCCCTAAAGCATCAAGGTAAAATTGTCGGTGTCCTGATAGTTGGTACCCCGGAAAATGAAAAGCAATTCAAGGCCCATTATCCCGTTTTGTCCAAACTGGAGCATTATTTAGGGTCAGAGATCGACCGTAAACGACTGGAGGAAGACTTGACGTATTTGTTTGAGACGTTGCCAGACCTTATTTGCTTAATGGATTTCAAGGGGAATTTTCTCAAAATGAACAAGGCCGGGTGCGACATATTGGGTTATGCCGAAGCTGAAATTGTGGGCAATTCCTATCATAAGTTCATCCACGAAGAAGAAACAGACATTTCCGATGAACTGGGCAAAAAAATTAGGGATGGTCAGGAAACCTTCGAAATTGAAAACCGTTACATCACCAAAACAGGCACCCCTGTCTGGTTCAGTTGGCATTGTAGGATAGTCATGGATGAAGGAATTGTCTATGCCACTGCCAAGGATGTCACAAAGGCCAAAAAATTACAGGAAGTGGTTTCCGGTGCTTCCAGGCTAGCAAAAATTGGGGGTTGGGAAGTCGATATGATACATGGGAAATTGACATGGTCGGAAGGTGTACACCAAATCTACGAGACCGACCCCGAGAACTATGTGCCAGAGTTGGAACATGCCATTGATTTCTATAGGGAAGACCATAGGGAAAGAGTCAAAAACATCATAAGTATGGCCATGGAAAAAGGAGAGGCTTTTGCTTATGAAGCTGCTTTTATCTCCGCCAATGGCAACGAAAAATGGGTCAGGGCCGTGGGTCAGATAGAAACGGTCAATGGCAAATGTACCAGGCTGTATGGAAGTTTCCAGGATATAACCCAAGTAAAAGAAGCGGAACACAGGCTCTTGGCCATTTCAAACGACCTTCCTGGAGTTACTTTCCAATATTACCTTTATCCGGATGGGACCGACAAGATGAGTTCGGTCAGCCAAAAATCTTTTGAAATATTCAACCTCACCCCACAACAGTGCGAGGAAGATTCCAATCTGATTTGGGACCAAATCAAAAAAGGAGGGGATTATGAAGTATTGATGAGGGACATCCAAAATTCCCTTGAAACACTCACGCAGTGGCACAGCCGATGGAGGTATGTTCTCCCCAATGGCAAAATCCGTTGGCACGAAGGCTATGGAACCCCCTATAAATTGTCCGATGGCACCATTCTCTTCAACTCGATGGTCTTTGACATCACGGATGAGGTCAAGTTAACGAACCTGTTGGAAGAGACTTCGGAACTATCCAAAATTGGCAGTTGGGAAATGGATTTGCTTTCCGAACAAGATACTGATAGCATGTACTGGTCGCCTATGGTTCGAAAAATAATAGAGGTGGACGAGGACTATGACGCCTCATTGAGCGGTGGTCTCGAATTCTATACTCAGGAAAGCAGGTCCAAAGTGGAAAAAGGAATCGAAGAACTCATTGAAAAAGGCATTGAGTATGATAAAGAAGTATTGTTGGAGACTGGTTCGGGAAAAGAAAAGTGGGTGCGTATCATCGGAAAAAGTGAACGTGCCAATGGCGTGTGCACAAAAATATATGGAAGTATCCAAGACATCCACTCGATGAAGACAACCCAGCTACTGCTACAGGAAATTCTTGGCAGTATTTCGGATGCATTCTATGCCGTGGACAAAGACTGGAACCTCACCTTTTTTAATAAGGAAGCTGAAAATTTACTTCGTAGGAAAAGCGATGAAGTACTGGGGGAAAACCTTTGGGAGCTGTTTCCCCTAGCCTTGGGAACCGAACTGGAAACCGTATTTAAAAGAGTGGCCCGCATGGGTAAGTCGGAGTCATTTGAATACTTTTATCCCGGAAATGGATCTTGGTACGAGATCAATACCTATCCATCCAATGGCGGGATTTCGGTCTATTTCAAAAACATAGACGAAAGAAAAAAGGCCGAGGTGGCATTGGAATCTGCCTATCGGGAAAAAAATATGATCTTGGAGAGTATAGGGGACGCCTTCTTCGCCATGAGAGAGGACTTCACCGTGACTTATTGGAACAAGACCGCGGAACGCTTGATTGGGATGAAAAGGGATGACCTGATCGGGAAAAACCTTTGGGAGGTATTTCCCGATGCGGTGGATTTGCCCTCCTATACATACTATAACAAGGTGTTGGAGACCAAGAAGCCTATTTCGTTTGAAGACTATTATGGCCTTTGGCTGGAAGTCAATGCATATCCCTCTGAAGAAGGCATCAGTGTGTTTTTTAGGGACATCACCCAAAGGAAAAAGGCCGACGAAAAAATTCAACGCAAGACAGAACAGTTGGACATCATTGCCGAAATGAACACAGAACTCCTCAATTATGGCGATTGGTTCAAAGTAATTGAAAAAGTATTTGCCAAAGTAGGGGAATGCATACAAGTGGACCGGGTTTATTATTTCGAAAATTCACTCAATGAGAAAACAGGAGGATGGGAAACCAACCAACGGTTGGAGTGGAGCAGTGGGAAAGAGCATTCACAGATCAATAATCGAAAACTTCAAGGTATCCCATTTTTGGACATCCAGGATTTTTTAGGACCGTTGGCAAATAAAAAGCAATTTGTGGCCATCATCCGTGAGATGGAGGATTCTAAGACCAAAAGACTCTTTCTTGAACAGGACATCCAATCCATTTTAGTGCTTCCCCTTTTTATAAACAAATCATTTTGGGGTTTCATTGGTTTTGACGATTGTCATAATGAAAGGGATTGGAGCAATGAAGATATTTCCTTCCTGAAGACCATAACGAACAACCTTTCCACTGCAATAGAAACTTCCATGACCAACAAGGAACTGGAACACTCATACACCGAACTGAACAAGAGCAAAAGGATTTATCAGGATCTTTTCGATTTCAGCCCGCAACCGATGTGGATATATGACCCGCAAACATTCTATTTTTTGAATGTAAACAACGCGGCCATTACCAAATATGGCTACACATTGGATGAGTTCAAGGGGATGACCATACAAGACATTAGGCCAAAGGACCATATAGAGTTTCTTGAAAAGAGTCTAAAAGACCGCCAAAGAAAAAAACGGGACAGTTATGCCGGTATATTTTTCCATGCGTTAAAATCAGGTGAGACCATTTGTGTGGAGATTTACAGCAACGATATTGAATATGCGGGCAAAACGGTACGGTTGGTATTGGCAAACGACATCACCGATAAGCAGGAATATGTAAACACCATAGAAAACCAGAACAAAAAACTACGGGACATTGCGTGGACACAATCACACGTGGTACGAGCCCCATTGTCCCGCCTTTTGGGGGTCATCAACCTTTTGGATGTAGAGCCTGATGATTCTGAGGATCTGACCTTCTTGCTGGAACAGATCAAACTATCTGGGCAAGAACTGGACAATATTGTTCAAAAAATTATAGCTGAGACACGTTCAATGGCAATTAAAACGGTAAAACATGAATAAAATGGGACTGCTGGTGGATGATGACCCAATTTTTAACTGGCTATCAACAAAATTGATAGAAAAAGTATATCCCGACTTGGTCGCTAAATCATTTGCGGATGGCAGGGAAGCATTGGAATTTCTCCGTGAGCACTATACAGGGGAAACCCTATACCAGATTTTGCTGGATATCAACATGCCCCGACTGAATGGATGGGAATTTATTGAAGCACTTATGGAAATGCAAAACATCAAGAGCGATAACATTTCCATTTATATTGTTTCTTCTTCCACGGATGAAAGTGATATCAAAAAGGCCAATAACCTTACACTGGTTAAAGGTTATTATAAAAAGCCGTTGTCGACCGAAGACATCAAATCCTTGTTTGGATAGTTGATATTGGTAAACGTTTACCACGTAGCGTGTTGTAAGGACCAGCCCTATATTTTCATCTTAAAAAACAAGAGAATGGATAAAGATGATCGAAACAATGCCGAATATGTATGAATCAAAAAATTAAGCGAGTTCGATCTCGATTATAGAAATCTCCAAAAGGAGTTACATGGCCTTGTCGAATTGGCCGCCCATATTGCAGGGACTGACATATCCCTTATCAATTTGATCGATAACCATTCACAGTGGACGGTATCATCGTATTGTTACAAATTGTACGAAATGGATCGTGAAGACTCCATTTGTCAATATACCATTCAATCTGAAAGTTCAATGGAAATCCAACGTCTTGACAAGGATACCCGATTCAAGGACAAACCCTATGTAAGGAGGATGGATTCAAATACTATTTAGGAATCCCACTGAAGGTGGAGACGGGGGAACGTATTGGAGCGCTTTGTATCATCGACCATGAAGAAAAGAACATATCGCAGGAAAAGAAAACGTTATTGCTGCTTGTTGCGGAAGAAATCGTAAAGAAGCTGGAGTATAAAAAAAAAATTGGATTCACTGCAAGATCAGTTGGACAGGGCTATCGTACAACGTAATCAAATGGCACATGACGTTAGAGGTCCGGTTGGGGGTCTCCTTAGCCTTGCAGTTAGTGCCGAAAGTGAAACGCTCGAACAGAGTGATTTCGGTTTATACATAAAAATGATAAAAAGCGTCGCTTCCAAGCTACTGGACTTGACCGATGATATCTTGGAAAGACGCAAAGAGCACCTTAAAGAAAATTATTTTACCCTCTCGGAATTCAAAGAACATCTTGAAGACCTCTATTCCTTACCGTCCCTGAACAAAAAGATTGACTTTAGAGTGGTTTTCAACCATGCAAAAAACCATCACAGTTTCCCGCGAAGAAAACTTCTTCCCATTTCAGGGAATATTATTGCCAATGCGATCAAGTTTACCCAACCAAAAAATCTGGATCTATAGTTCCATAGTAAATACCCGTCTGAACACCACATCCAAGGGGGACCCCATGAGTTTTACCACCATGCTCGATCTTGAAGGGCAATTTTTTGATTGTGTACATTTTCCCAAGCGATGGCATCCACACCCATTCATGGAAAGGGCATCTATCTATGTCACGGCACGATGACCGAAGGGTTCGGGTATTACAGTCTGGAGATGGTCACGACCTTCGAACAGCCCTTGAAACCTGACCAGAGACAAGTGGGAGGGATTGCCGTGAGGCTGGTCTGATGAGACTCTGCCAACACATTGACCATGAAAATGAAACAAAGTGCTTATAGATGGACCTGAATGGAACCATTGCGAAATATAAATGTTGCATCTACTTGTATCGGGGACCTTGTCCTCGTTGTAATGGTCGTCGTGATGGTAAAAGCCATGGTTGCATTGCCCGCCATCTTCCCAACGCTCCAATTCCCTTTTCCGTAGTTCCTTACGGTATTACCGTTCGTTCTTTGCCATTTCACGGTAATATTCCTGTTCTTCCTTTTGCATTCTCCATTGCTACTCGGCCATTTTTTTATCATGCTCCCTTTGCCATTTCCTTTCCTTTTCCAGCATTTTTTTGTAGCGTTTCCCAAGGTTTCCATTGCCTTGTTGTGCCATGGACGGTCGGGAGACCAATACTAGGAAGGCTTTAAACAATACACAGGATTTCATTTGTTGTGATTTTAGGGTTACCCCCAACACCTATCCAAAGCGGTGCCAAAAAAGGATTTGATGGGTTTATAAAATGTTTTTGGTTTGAAGGTCTATGGAATGATCAAGGGACATCTCTCTAGTGGTGTTAACAAGGTGCAACCTATGGGGTGAATCTCGTCAATCATCGAAAAACCACCAAAAAAGACAAGCGCTCCAAAAATGCATATAATTAAAAATAAGTAAGTTATTGCAAAGTCCTCTTTTTTGGAGCAAACCAATCCATTTTTCTTAAATGGATGATGGGTCCAGGTCACGTTGCTTGATACATCAGGTATGTGGATTTTGTCCCCCTAGGTTTTATAAATGTTTTGCTTTTCGGACATGTCCCTGAAAAACTTGAACCTTGCAACCGTCTCTTCCTTAAGAATATTTGCCATACTATAGAATATGGCATTGACCACACTGTATGCCCCGACCATGCCTCCAAAGTAAAAACTGTGGGAACTGTTGATCAGAATGGAAAGGTCGCTATGTTCCAACAATGGGGAGAGATTACTGTCCACTATCGCCACCGTGGTCGCATTTCTTTCCTTGGCAAACTTAAGGGCATCAATGGTCTGGTTCTGGCATTTGTCCAAGCAAATGCCCACGACCACATCCTCTTCACAGAAATGGTCCATATTCAAAAAAAGTTGGCCATGGTATTCTGTACTGGCATGGATTTGGGGTACCGCAGACCTACAGATACGTTCCATATATCTGGCAACCAAACCAATATGTGCCAGCCCAACAATGTAAGTGTGATTGGAACCTATTATGGCCCGCGCAATTTTTTCCACGACATCAAACTCCATGGACTCATAGGTTTTCTGTAGCATCATGATGTCACCCAAAATAGCATCTTGGGCCACTTTTTGGGGATTGCCCTGGGATCTAACTTCCCGGATCATTCCCGTAAATACCGAATCCACCCTAGTGAGCTGCACTTCTTGTTTCAAGAGTTCCTTCAATTCAAAAAAACCATTCAGGCCAACCGCTTTACAAGCCTTTACTATAGTAGCGGGGTTGACCCCCATATGATTGGCAAATTCTTTCATACGCATCAGGACCACCTTATCCGGAAAGTCCAGGGCAAATTGAATGATCAGTTTTCTTTTTCCGGAAAGTTTTGAAATGCAAATATCCTTGATTTGTTGTGTGCTCATAATTAGCAAGTTAGTTAAACGGATCAATATGAAAAATGGAAAAGCAATATTAATATTGCTTTGTTGTAAAAACCAATTATAATGATGTCAATTAAAGATTTTTTTATAATTTGTTGCATATTTAATCATATGGGGACCTCATCGATACGGTTCAATTAACGGGCTGCAATCGGTGCAAACCAGGAAAATCACTGGTGTCTCCTTGTTGTGAAGGGTATTGGTTTAAAGTGTTCAACCCCAATTGTAAGAACCGTGAAAAAGTATGATGTCCTGGTTATCGGTGGAGGAATATTTGGTGTCACCGCAGCCGTGGAACTGGCCAAACGAAAATATAAGGTAGCCTTGTTGAACCCGGACGCATTGCCGCACCACATGGCTGCTTCGACAGATGTTACCAAGGCAGTTCGCATGGAGTATGGATCGGACAGGGAATATTTTAGGATGGCCGAAAGGTCAATCGGACTTTGGCGGGAGTGGAACAATTTCTTCGGAAAGGAACTGTATCATGAAGTGGGTTTTTTGATGCTTTGTAGAAAATCCATTGAAAGTGGGGAGCAAAGTTTTGAAGAATGCAGCTATAAGGAATTGTTGGACAATGGGTATGCAGTGGAGCATTTGTCATCTTTGGAAATCAAAAAAAAATTTCCTGCCATAAATGCAGAAACCTATGCAGAGGCAATCTATAACCCGGTAGGGGGATATGCAAATGCAACGCTCACGATAATGGCGCTGATTGCCCATGCAAGGGAACTAGGCGTCCATATCCACGAACGACAGACAGTGAACAGCTTGGATATGGTCAGTGGTGTTTTGAAGGGGGTAGGGACCGTGGAGGATCAAAGATATGCCGTAGACCATGTTTTGGTGGCGGCCGGGGCGCATACCCCTATGGTATTGCCGGAACTGCAGCCTTATATGAAATCCACAGGGCATCCTGTTTTTTGGTTGAGGCCTAATGACGCCAAAAGATTTAGTGGGGATAACTTACCGGTTTTTACGGCGGATATTTCCAACACGGGATGGTATGGATTTCCTTACTTGGAAGAACAGGGAATCGTGAAGCTGGCCAAGCATTCAAATGGCAGCGAGATAGACCCGGAAAAGGGAGATCGGCAAGTTACCGATGCAGAGGTAGTGGAGATGAGGTCTTTTGTGGGGGAATGCTTTCCCGAATTGGCAAAAGCCCCATTGGTGTACACCCGTAGGTGCTTATATACGGATACACTGGATGGGCATTTCTGGATAGATAACCATCCAACCATAAAAGGACTTTCCGTGAGTTCGGGAGGAAGTGGGCACGGATTGAAGATGGCCCCGATATTGGGCCCGATGGCTGCAGATATCGTGGAAGGAAAAACCCATGAATTCTCCAATAGGTACAGGTGGAGGCACCTTACCAGGGATACTGTTCAAGTGGAAGAAGCCAGGTATGTCATAGACCGCAGAATTTAAGAATATATATTCTTGCCCAGATCAAAACCGGTCAATGCTTAAAAAATAGAATGGACCAAAAGGGCTATCATAACGAAAAATACCTAGTTGAGCAGCTAAGAAAGGGCTCAGAGGAAGCCTATGGCCATTTGTTCAAGCAATACCATCGCGAACTGTGCAATTACATTGCTGCCATTTCAGGGGATATGAGAATATCGGAAGATATTGTGCAGCAGTCCTTTATAAAGCTATGGTCCAATAGGGAAAAGCTCTTTATCAAGGAGAACAGCCTCAAAAAATACCTCTTTAAGATTGCCTATAACTTATTTTTGGACAGTAAAAGAAAGGAGAAAAAGGAGTTTCAACTTTTGGAGAGCCTAAAACAAGAAGCTTATCTCGGGTTGATGGAAACCGATACTTCCCTTTTTGAGGAACGCCTCAAAAAAGTGGAGGCAGAAATAGAGAATTTGCCCGAACAGTGCAAAATGGTGTTCATTCTGAGCAAAAAGGAAGGTCTCAAGTACAAGGAAATTTCCGAGAAACTCCATATTTCCATAAAAACAGTTGAAGTGCATATGGCCAAAGCACTCAAACGACTAAAGGCGCAACTCTCCATATTTTTCTAAGCTCTCATTGCATTTTTATAAATCTACAGTGCTTATCCTTTTTTAGGGATTTATAGGTTATTTCGATATTTAAAATGTTAAAATTTTACGATATGGTAAGGGTTTTTTTTAAAACCTGCGTCTGTTTAGTAAAGAGACAATATATATCCAATGACCAAACTCGATATCAGGAGGATTATTACCAAGTACATCAATCAAGAGGCGACCCCTGAAGAAATGACCATTTTATATGAATGGGTCAAAAAGGGGAACAACCAAGAGGTCTTTAAAAAATTAGTGCAGGCTGACTTTCTTATCAATTATCAACATCGTTCATGGGAAACGGAAGAGGCTTTCCAACAATTCTTGGAAACCATCAAGGAAAAGGAAAGCAGGAAGGTCCACACTTTGTATGTGGGCAGACAGGCCTGGAAGTATGCTGCCGCCATTGTTTTACTTGTCGCATCTGCCGCCTATTTTATCCTACAAAAAAATTCGCAATCAGTTTTGGAGCCCCGATTGGATTCCGATCAAATAACCCTGCAGTTGGATAATGGGGAAATCATCAGTTTTGATCCCGATAGCGACGCAACTGTCAAGAGCAAAAGCGGAAAAACGGTGGTTTCATTGGTAAAAGGGGTATTGTCCCAGAATGCCGAGACCGATACAAAGAGCAGTGCGAAGAAAAACGTCCTTAGGGTACCATTTGGTAAAAGTCTTTCCCTGACCCTGCAGGATGGTTCGGTGGTAAGACTCAACTCTGGGTCCACACTTACCTACCCATCTTCATTTGTAGGGAAGGACAAACGAGAGGTGCAATTGGAGGGAGAGGCATTTTTTGAGGTGGCAAAGAATCTGGGACAACCCTTCATTGTGGGCACCAAGAGCATGTACACCCAAGTTTTTGGTACCGTTTTTAATATTTCGGCCTATGACGAGGACAACACTTCTGAAGTCGTTCTTGTGGAAGGGTCGGTAGGGATAGCTTCCACAGATGATGACGTAGCCGGGAACTTACAGATGCTAAAACCTTCCCAGAGGGCATCGAACAAGGAAGGGAGCGGAGGTCGATTCGTCATCGAGGATGTGGATGTGACCCCATATATTTCTTGGACCCAAGGCGTATTGTCGTTCGAGAACGAGGAAATGTCGGAAATCATTAAAAGACTTCAAAGACAATTCAATATCAAGATTGTCAACAAGCATGAAAAGCTCGGGGAGCGGAGGTTCACCGGGATGTTCGATGAGGAAGACCTTGATCGCATTCTACAGACCATACAGGCCCATACCCATTTTAGCTATTCCAAAGAAGGGAACACGATAACTATTACAGAACCGGAAAAATTGTAATGCCTATGATGTGAAACATTAAAAAAACCAAAAACGAATACTAACTGACTAGACTAATTTAATCATGAAAAAAAACCAAAATATATGTGTCTGGGCTAAAAGGCTCAGTAAGAATGTATTGTGTTGTTTGTCCTTACTGCTTTTTTTCAGTTTTGGCAATGCAACCAATTGTGCACAGGACGATGTCATCACCATGAGCTTTGAAAATCAGCAAGTTGGGGACATCTTTGAGACCATTACAAAATCCACCGGATACAAGTTTTTTTATGAGGCTTCTGAAGTGGACCTTACCAGAAAAGTGACCATTTTTCATAAGAATTTGTGTGTAGAGGATTTTTTGAAACAACTTTTTAAAGGTTCAGGATTGAACTATGAGGTAATCGCAAGGCAGATTGTCATCAAAAAGGTTGGAGAACCCACCCTCCCTTCATTGGTGCCCCAAAAGAAAATTGAGATCCAAGACCCCCAATCGATGCTTACAGGTACGGTTGTGGACGAGAATGGGGTCCCGTTGCCAGGGGCAAGCATCATTGCCAAAGGAACCACAGTGGGGACAACTACCGATTTTGATGGGAAGTTCGAACTCTCATTGCCTTCTGGGACTACCGTTATACAGGTAACCTATATTGGCTATAAGCCCAAAGAAGTCAGTGTTGCCGGTCTAACTACCGTAACTGTTAGGATGGAGCCCGATGCAGCCGCTTTGGAGGAAGTGGTAGTCGTGGGGTATGGTACCCTCGCAAAAACAAAAGTAACGGGTTCCGTAGTTTCCATCCAACCGGAAACCATAGTCAATGTCCCTACGATTACACCGGAAGGAGCACTTATTGGACAAGTGGCAGGTGTGCAGGTCCAAGAAGTTTCAGGTGAACCGGGAGCAGCCCCCAATATCAGGATCAGGGGTTCAGGTTCCATTTCCGCTGGTAACGATCCATTGTTCGTAGTGGATGGAATACCAATTTCCCGAAACCTTACATCATCCAGTCAATTAGGTTCCTTGTCCAACCAGTCGCAGGCATTTCAGCCGCCGACCATCAACCCATTGGGAACCCTTAACCCGAACGATATTGAATCCATGCAGGTATTGAAAGATGCCAGCGCCGCCGCAATTTATGGATCTAGGGGTGGTAACGGGGTATTGCTCATCACCACAAAAAAAGGTTCAAGTACCGAAGAAGGAGTCTTCTCTTTTGATTCCTACGTGAGCATCCAATCGGTGGCCAACAAGATAGACCTAATGAATGCCGCTGAACTTATCGATTATACAAGGGATGCCAGGAACAACAATTATTTGGTGGATATCCCAGGAGCTTCGGTCGATGATCCCATCGGACCTGGCGATCGTGGGAATACAAATTACGAAATGCCTGCATCCTATGTGAACTGGGATGGTACCGATACGGATTGGCAAGATTTGATCTTTAAGACAGGAGTCGTCCAGAGCTATAACTTCTCCTATGCATCCCCGATCAGGAACAAGACAAGTTTCTATACTTCCGCAGGGTATTTCTCCCAAAACGGGATCATAGAAAAATCAAAATTTGAAAGGTATTCTGTGCTGATGAACCTCAACTCCCAATTGACCGAGAAGTTGAACCTAGATCTAAGGTTGGCCCCTACAGTGACCGAAAACCAAAGGGTGCCTGCAAATTCACCATACTTTGCGACCCCTCCAGGAATTGTATACTCGGCCATAGTGCATTCCCCGGTGGTGAAACCTTACAATGCGGATGGAACCATCAATCAGTTGGACAACCAATCCCACTTGGCAGGAGGAACCACCACGGCCAGTAACCCCTTGGCGATCATAGAGGGAGTGGACGATCAGATATTCCAATTTCAGAACAGGGGAACCCTTGGTTTGACCTACGATATCCTACCTGATCTGAGCTTTAAAACCTTGGGGGGTGTTTACATCAACTTGTTCAACCAAGATTTTTACCGGGCCAATACATTGTTGCTGCGTAACTCCACTGTAGGAAATCCTTATGGGCAGGCATCTACTTCTACTGAGACCAACTGGTTGTGGGAGAACACATTGAGTTGGAAAAAGGAAATTGGGGATCACTACGTGGATGCCGTTTTGGGATATACCGCCCAAAAGGACAATGTAAGACTGGAAAGGGTTGTGGCCAATAACTATCCCGATGATTTGGTGACCACCATTAGCGGTGGACAGGTATATGCGGGAACATCTGTGAAGGAACAATGGTCGTTACTCTCTTCGCTGTTCAGGGTGAATTATAGCTTTAAGGACAAATACCTCTTTACAGGAACCATCCGTTCCGATAAATCTTCCCGTTTTGGCAAGAACAACCAAACTGGATATTTCCCTTCATTCTCAGTTGGGTGGAGATTGAACGAGGAATCTTTCCTATCCTCTTCGGAGACCATCTCCGAATTGAAACTTAGAATGAGTTGGGGGCAGACAGGTAACTTTGAGATACCAAATTATGGAGCTGTAGGTCTATTGTCCCCACAGAACTATAACCTAGCTGGCAATGAGGTCAACGGAATCATCCAGTCCACCATTCCAAACCCCAATTTGACTTGGGAAAAATCCGAGCAAGTGGATGTGGGTCTGGAGTTGGGACTCTTCAACAACAGGGTGTTCCTGTTGGCGGACTACTATGACACCAAAACTAGGGATCTCTTGCTGAATGTGGCCATTTCATCCGTATCTGGCTTTGAGACCACTTTGAGAAATCTTGGTAAGGTCCAGAACAAAGGTTTTGAAATTGCTTTGAGCACCAAAAACTTTGTGGGCGATTTCAGCTGGGATACGGATATCAATTTCTCTACCAACGAGAATGAAGTGCTGGCACTCAATGAGGGCAATGAACCCATATATTCCACAGGTAGTGCAGGTATCCGCCACGTAACAAGGGTAGGGGACCCCATAGGCAGCTACTACGGTTATGTTGTGGAAGGTATTTATCAGACCCAAGAGGAAATTGACAATGCTCCGGTCGATACCCAAGCTCCCAATCCAGGTCCAGGGGACTTCAAGTTCAAGGATGTTGACGGTGATGGACAGATTACCCCAGATGATAGGACCGTTACGGGAAGTTATTTTCCAGACTTTACTTGGGGTATCAACAACAGGCTAAGTTTTAAGGGCATCGATTTCGGTTTCTTGATCCAAGGGGTCGAGGGCAATGAGATACTCAACCTTACCGGAAGACACTTGTTGAACGGAGAGGCCAACTTTAACTCATATGCAGCGTTCAATGATCGTTGGCGATCGGCCTCCGACCCAGGGAATGGATGGGTTCCGAGAGCGGATAGGGGAACTGGTAACCACGGTAACAACCAAAGACCATCATCTTTTCAGGTTGAGGATGGGTCCTATATCCGTTTGAGAAATGTTACACTTGGGTACACCTTGCCGACCGATAATCTGTTCGGCAACAAGATCCAAAAACTACGTTTCTACATCACCGGTACCAACTTGTTTACCATTACAGACTATATGGGCTACAACCCTGAGGTTAGTAGCATTACTACCAATAGTTTGACTCCGGGAGAAGATTATGGCGCTTTTCCATTGACCAAGTCCTTTACAATGGGAGTAAACCTAAAGTTCTAACCTAAAAACGGAAAAAAATGAAACGAATTCTATATATAATGCTATGTACGGTACTATTTACCGGATGTAGCGAAGATTTTACCGATCTCGCACCGATTTCCAACAGAAACGAGGCCGATTTCTATAAATCCACGGATGATTTCGAAGTGGCCATCAATGCCAGTTATAGGGGATTGCAGAGCACAGGCATTTATGGACGGGGCTATTGGACCATGTTCGAGATGAGGAGCGATAACACCGATCAAGGACCTGATGCAACAGGTCTTGCTCGACAGTACACCGAAATCAATGCTTTCACCGAGGATGCTTTGAACGAACAGGTATCAACGGCCTGGAGTGAATCCTACAAGGTAATTGCAAATTGCAATGTCATATTGGAACGTATTCCAACGGTAGAAATGGATGCGGCTATAGGAAATAGGATAGCAGGGGAAGCCCTTTTTATCCGTTCCCTGATGTACTATCACCTGGCCATTGCCTTTGGGAATGTACCATTGCAGTTGGAGCCCTATGTGGCTGGCGACGAATTGGTCCAGGTCTCGGAAACTGTTGTCTTGGAACAAATAGTGACCGACCTGGAAACAGCGGAAGGCTACCTCCCCGTGTCATATCCTTCCAGTAGCGTTGGCAAAGCCACAAAAGGGGCAGCGGCCACTTTGCTGGCCAAGGTGCAGCTTGCTTTGGGGAACAATACTGCCGCAGAGACCGTGTTGCGTAGGATCATCTCAAGTTACGGATATGATTTGGTGCCTGAATATGCAGATCTGTGGGGTATTGACAACGAGAACAATGAAGAATCCATATTCGAGGTACAGTTCATAAGTGGTGGAATAGGCCAAGGAAGTCTGTTCACCAATGACTTTTCCCCAAGTTCCGCTTTGCAGGCAGGTGCAGGGTACGGAAGGAACAGACCTACCGTATCCATGCAGGAAGCTTATGAGGATGGAGATTCCAGGTATGATGCCTCCATGGGAGATTCATTTATAAACTTGGATGCCGAAGTGGTAGAGGCATTGTACATCAAGAAATACCAAGCGGACATTGCCATAGAGAATGATTCGGACATCAACTTTGTGGTCTTTAGGTATGCCGATGTACTACTGATGTTGGCCGAGGCCCTTGGCGAGACCGATGAAAGTTATGATTTGATCAATGAAGTACGGGAAAGGGCAGATTTGGGAGAGATAAATGCGGCCACCCCAGGCACATTCGAAGAGAAACTGCTCCATGAAAGAAGGGTGGAACTCGCCTTTGAAAACCACAGGTGGGCCGATTTGAGACGTTTCAATGCCATCAACAAGGTGATTGAAGCGGAGCCGGTCATTACGGGAACCCGTGAATATTTCTTTATTCCGCAACGCGAGATGGATATCAATCCAAATTTTACGCAGAATTAGGATGTAAAAGATTGGAAATTAGCGTTTTCTATATGTTGGGTTAGTTTGATTGATAGCCCCAACCATGGATTGCCTACTTATGGTTCTATGGATTCCTGCTCAATTCGAAAACGTATCATTTTTAATAAGAAAGTTGCTTTAAAAAGAAGTGATTCAGAGTTTGATTGCAATAAAATAATAAACCAAATACATACAAAAGACAATGAGAAAATTGACAATGGCAATATGCCTGTGCCTTGCCTTCGTGGTAATGCAAGCACAAGAAAAAAAAGTGTTGAACATCATAGCCATTGGGGCCCACCCCGATGATTGTGATTCCAAATTTGGAGGTACGGCGGCCCTTTTTGCAAAAATGGGACACAACGTAAAATTCCTTGCATTGACCAACGGTGATGCAGGTCACCAAAGCATGGGAGGCGGACCATTGGCCAAAAAGCGCAGACAAGAGGCCAAGGATGCGGCAAAGGCCTTGGGAATTGCCGAATATGAAGTATTGGACAACCACGACGGGGAATTGTTCCCAACATTGAACGTCCGTTTGGAAGTGATTCGAAGGATTCGTGGTTGGGATGCGGATATCGTTTTGGGACTTAGACCGAACGATTACCACCCAGACCATAGGAATGCGGGATCCGTAGTTCAAGATGCGGCCTACATGAACATTGTGCCCAACGTGGCCCCTGATACTCCTCCTTTGGAGAAAAACCCGGTTTTTCTTTATATGAGCGATCATTTTCAAAAGCCCTATCCATTCCAGAAGGACATAGCAGTAATAGTGGATGAAGTCATAGATACCAAAGTTGCCGGATTGGCGGCCCATGATTCGCAAATGTTCGAATGGCTGCCATGGACCGCAGGTACCGATTTGTCGACCATACCTACAGGAAAAGAGGAACGCTTGGCTTGGCTCAAGAACAGATGGATGAACAGAAAACCGGATGCAAGCACCTTGGAAGCGGCCAAGAAATGGTATCCGGGCAGGGACATGTCCAAAGTACAACAAGTTGAGTTCTTCGAGATATGTGAGTACGGCAAGCAACCTACCGAAGAAGAGATCAAGCAATTGTTCCCTATGTTGGGGAGTAAATAGAACCCAAACCAAGCCCAGGAAGAGCATCCAATTAATAACCAACTAACTACCAATGGAGAATAGCAAGCCCACGACCAAGAGATACTATCATATCATTGGGTTGGTAATGCTGGTATTCTTTGTAATATCATTCATTACCAACATCCTCAATTCTATTATAGTCGACGTAAAGGACAGTTTTGATCTAAGCCTTACTTTGACGGGCTTACTGCCTTTCACTTTCTTTATCGCATATGGGATCATGTCCATTCCGGCAGGATTCCTCTCCGAGAAGTATAGTGAAAGGACCTTGTTGTCCGTATCGTTCTTGGTCATGGCGCTTGCTTCCCTGGGTTTTGCCCTTGTGCCACAATACGGCATGTTCAGTATCACATTGTTCACTTTGGGTTGCTGCATGGCCGTTTTGCAGGTCATTATAAACCCAATGCTGAGGGTTGCTGGTGGCGAGGAACACTTTGCGTTCAATTCGGTACTGGCACAGTTGGTGTTCGGTGCAGCTTCGTTTTTGAGTCCTTACTTGTATAAATATTTGGTGGACAGGGATGGCACACAAGGAGATGCCATAGCGGAAACATTACGTTCGTGGGTACCGGAAAACCTGCCATGGGTGTCATTGTATATTGTGTTTGCAGCCATATCGGTCTTACTCTTCATCTATGTTTTTATGACGAGATATCCCAAGTTTGAAAAAACAGCGGATGAAAAGGCAGGGGATGGGAGTTCCTATTGGGACCTCTTGAAAAACAAATGGACCCTATTGTATTTCTTAGGGATCTTTTGTTATGTGGGTACCGAGCAAGGTGTGGGCAATTGGATTTCCCAGTTTTTGTACCAATATCATGGGTTGGACCCGCAAACCGTGGGAGCGGATACCGTATCCTACTTTTGGGCTATGTTGACCGTAGGTTGTCTTTTGGGCCTCGTGCTCTTGAAATTTATGGACAGCCGTAAACTGTTGATATTTGCAACGGCCATAACTATGGTGTTCTTGGTATTGGCCTTGACAGGTTCTTCCCAAATGGCTTTGATCGGGTTTCCGATGGTCGGGTTTTTTATTTCGGTCATGTATTCCATCATTTTTTCATTGGCCCTCAATTCAGTCAAGGAACACCATGGTTCACTTTCGGGTATCCTTTGTACAGGAATTGCGGGGGGAGCGGTAATTCCATTTATTGTTGGAGGATTAGGTGAGATGACGTCCTTGAAGTCTGGAATGTTCTTCTTGCTGATTCCGCTTGCATTCATATTTACCATCGGCTTTTGGGCCAAACCATTGGTCAACAACAAGACCATTAGCCTTAAAAAAGAAAATTAGGCCCATGCAAAAGGAATTCATAGGGGTCGATATTGGGGGTAGCAATATGAAAGCAGGGAAGGTGGTCAATGGATCGGTAGTGCAAAGCCATTTGGTGGAGGTTGGCCGAAATGACACGGAAGAAGCAACCCTTGATAAACTCTTTGAAAGCATAAATAAAGTAATGACCAATGCTGTGGAGGCCATTGGCATTGGAGTCCCGGCAGTGGTGGACCCAGAATCCGGTATTGTGTACGATGTGCAGAACATTCCTGCATGGACCAAAGTGGCCCTGAAGGATTTGGTATATCAAAAGTATAAGGTGCCTGTCTTCATAAACAACGATGCCAACTGTTTTGCACTGGGCGAAAAATACTTCGGAAAGGCGCAAACATATACCGATTGCGTGGCACTTTCCTTGGGTACGGGACTCGGTATGGGGATTTTAATAGACAACAAGCTGTACAATGGTGTTTTGTGCGGTGCAGGGGAAATAGGCATGCTTCCCTATAAAAATGGTATCATGGAGCATTACACAGGCAGTTTTTTCTTTGAGAAAACATATGGGGAATCCGCCAAAGCACTTTTCAATAGGGCATTGGAAGGAGATTCCTTGGCCCTGGAAGCATTCAACGAATATGGAAAGCACTTGGGAGAGGCCATAAAGGCCATTCTCTACCTGTTTGCGCCCGAGATGATCGTGCTCGGGGGGTCTATCAGCAATGCGTACCCATTTTTCAAGGATGCCGTAATGCATTCCCTTGGTTCATTTGCCTATCAAAAACAACTGGAACATTTTAAAATTGAAACATCAGATCTGGTGGATTCACCCATTTTGGGTGCAGCCGCACTATGTCTGTAAAACAAATAACCTTATAAAAAATGAGAATAGTTATAACAGTACTGCTCGCATGTTTCTTGCTAAAGTCCTGTGCGAAACCAGAACCTGGCAAACAGGTAAGCATCACCATTGAGAACAACAAAAAAGGCGCACCCGTAACGTTGGGGATCCCTTTTCCCAAAGGGGCACTGTACTCAGTGGACAACCTTCGGTTGTTGACTGCCGATGGCGCAGAGATTCCATGCCAGACCACGGAGGTATCCAATTGGGGTCCAATAGATGAGAGCATCAAGTGGGTTTGGGTGTTCTTTTTCTCTGAGGAAGGTTCTGATTATGTGCTGGAGTATGGGGACAGTGTGGCGCCCATGCTTCCAAAGGAAAAGATCATATCCACCAATAACATGAGACCACAGGGTGGGATAGATGTGAACACGGGGCCGCTATCTTTTTCCATCCATAAGAGGGGCAACGGATTTTTGGATGAGGTATATCTGGATTCCGACCAAGACGGAAAATTTGCGGATAATGAATTGATCGGCTCATCAAAGGGGGAGAATCGGGGGTCTTTCTTCGATATTTTGGACGATGCCGGAATCGATGCATCCAAAGCCGTCATCAATGAGGTTTTTAGGGAAAAAGGCTCGGGACCGATGCATTCCATATTTAGGATAGAGGGGACCTATACCTACAATAGGGCGGACAACAACATATCGCCTTTCTCCATTTGGTTGCACACCTATGCAGGAAAAAGCTATATTAAGGTGCTCCATACCATGACCTATACGGGCATACCCGACAAGCATAAGATTCAGGAAGGCCAGCATGCCAACATTGCAACACAGAATGATAAGATCCTATCAGAACAAACAACGGACGACCCAGGATGGACCCAGCCCAATGACCAGATAGCGGGGGTCGGTCTTCAACTCAAATACCATTTGGATGAGAATGTGAGCGTCACCATGCCTTTGTATGATGGGGATTGGAAAGATGAAGAGGCCAAGACTGTCATGGAGGAAGTGACCGTTACTAGCGATGAAACCGTACAATTGTTACAGAAAGGACCCGAGGGTAAAAAAAGCCCAAGCCTTAGAAGCCTATATATGAGTGGCTTTAAAAAAGAGGAAGATCAAAAAGAGGAAGAACTACAACCAAGCTTTGTGGCCACTGTGGACAAGGCCGGCGACAATGTCGCCCAGGCCCAAAAGGCAAAGGGATGGATAAATGTTTCCGACGGGAAAAGAGGGGTTGGTGTCGGCATAAAGAATTTCTTGAAGGAATATCCCAAAGGGATAGAACTGGACGCTTCCACATCTACGTTGACAGGAAGTATCTGGCCCAAGGAAAATGGCCCAAAAAGTTTTGCTAGGGCAAACACTGAGAGCGATGGAGAAATGTTGGACAATTTTGCCCAGGGCATCACCAAAACAACAGAGTTCATTTATTATTTCCATGACAATGACTCCCCTGAAGGAGTGGGCCAGAAAATGGACTATGTTTTGGATGCCCCTGTGGCCCATGCTTCCCCGGAATGGTACACAGGTTCCAAGGTGTATGGCAATATGGCCCCTTTTTCTGCAAAACATCCAGAGTTTGAAAACGCATTGCAGTACAAGTATCAGTGGTGGACCTATAACCAAGAGAACGAACCATGGTACGGTATATTTGACTACGGGGACGGCAAGACCTATTTCTTCAATGGTAGATGGGTCATGTGGACCAATAACGAGCCAACCACCGATTTCATGCTTTGGACCAATTTCATGCGAACCGGGGATCCCAAATTCTTCAATCTGGCACAGGCCATGAGCAGGCATACCATGGATGTGGACAATATCCACTGGCCAAGAAAGCGCACCTATTATGGGGAGATCAATGATGCGATAGATTTTTGGAACTATGAGGACGAACCGGAATCCACACCTTATCTGGGTATAGGCAGAAGGCACGCCAACGAACATTGGAACGCCCTTTTGAGTGCACACGTTTGGATCCAGGGATGGATTGCGGATTACTATCTGGCAGCCGACCATCGGGCACTTGAAGTGGCTAAAATGACCGGGGATACCTATATCAACAGAATTTGGGGGGAACACGACCTGAGGGGAAGAAGACTCTATCTATCCGTTCTCAATTTGGTCGAACTCTATGATGCCACAAAACTCAAAAAATATAAGGATGAGCTGGATGATAGGGTAAACATCATGTTGGAATTGCAAGAAAGACAAGGAGGGAACCTTCTATTGGACAGATATGGATATAGCCAAACCTATATGGCCCAAGGATTATACAAATACCAACAGATCACAGGGGATGAAAAAGTCAGAAAAGCCTTGGTCAACCACGCAAGATGGGTAAGGGACGTACCCCCATTGAACCACGAAATGGAATCGTACCTGGCAACGATCTATCCATTGCTGATCGGGTATGAATTCAGTGGAGAAAAAGTATACCTGAATGAAGCACTTGCTAGGGCAGAGGTACTTAAGATTGGTGAACTGCCCAAAAAACCGGAGGAATATGAAAATGCCGTGGCATATAGCGATGATCTGGTCAAAATTTCGAACCTTCCAGAAAGTAAAGGACGGTTTACCAACTGGCAGACCAATCAGGGGCTTCGCGTATTTGGTTGGACGCATGCCTATAATATTCCCTATTTGTTGTATTGGTTGGACCAAGAAAATATCGACTAAGAACAACGGATTAAAAAAGGGAGCCCCGATCATGGATTGGGATGCTCCCTTTTTTATTGTGCATATGTACTAAACAACTCGTAATATAATGCTATACAAACGTTTGGGCTTTGTCCTTGGCCCGCTACTATTCGTCCTCATTCACTTGTTTTTTGAAGGTGATGGCCTTTCTGATCAAGGAAGGGATCTACTTGCTGCCACCGTGTGGATAGGTATTTGGTGGGTTTTGGAAGTATTGCCCATTGCGGCCACGGCCCTGTTGCCCATTATTCTGTTCCCTTTGTTGGATACGATAAGCCTGGGAGAAACCACGGCCAGCTACGGGCATAAATATGTTTTTCTATATATGGGAGGTTTCATGCTCGCAGTGGCCATTGAAAGATGGAATTTGCATAAGCGCATTGCATTGAGTATTATAAAGCTCATAGGGGCCAATATGAATACCATCGTCCTTGGGTTTATGGTGGCTACGGCATTCCTTTCCATGTGGATCTCGAATACGGCGACCACTGTGATGGTCATGCCCATGGCAGTATCCATCATCAAACAATTAAAGGACAACCCCGTAACCCCACAGGACGAGAATGAGCAATTTGGAAAGATGCTGATGCTCGCCATTGCTTATGCTGCTTCCATAGGAGGTATAGCCACATTGATAGGAACTCCTCCAAATCTGGTCTTTGCCGGATTTGTACAAAAAACATACGGTGTGGATGTCAGTTTTTGGCAGTGGATGAAGTTTGGGCTTCCCGTGGCCACCATATTGCTGGTTCTGGCCTGGCTGTACCTTACCCGAATTGCATACCCCTTGCGGCAAGGAAGGTTTCCCGGAGGGAAAGAGGAAATAGACCGGCTTCTACATGAATTGGGACCAATGGGCAGGGAAGAAAGGATTGTGCTTGGGGTATTTGTGCTCACGGCCTTTTGTTGGATTACCCGTTCCTTCCTGTTACAACATTTCATACCGGCCATAGACGATACCATGATAGCCATAGCATCTGCAGTGGTGCTTTTTGCATTGCCCACCGGAAATGGAAAAGGCTCCATACTGCGCTGGGAAGAAGCGGTTCAGATTCCTTGGGGCATTATTTTGCTCTTTGGAGGTGGAATGGCCATTGCAAAAGGGTTTGAGGATACAGGGCTGGCAAGTTATATAGGAGCCCAGATGGCCTTTTTTGATGGACTGCCATTGTTGGTTTTGTTGCTGTTGGTCATTACCTGCATCAATTTCCTGACTGAGGTCACATCGAATCTGGCCACTACGGCCATGATGCTTCCGGTTCTTGCACCTTTGGCCCTTACCTTGGGCATAGACCCCTTTATATTGATGGTGGCCTGTACTTCTGCCGCATCCTGTGCATTTATGTTGCCTGTGGCCACCCCGCCAAATGCTGTGGTCTTTGGATCGGGTTACCTAAGGGTTCCCGATATGGTCAGGGCAGGATTTTTTATGAATCTTGTTTCCATTCTGGTATTGGGAATGTTCATTTATTTTCTATTGCCTGTGTTATGGGACTTATGAAAGCAAACTTAACCATAGATTTTCCCAAGGCTTGTCCAAGGTAGGGCTAGATATTATATTTTGCCATATGAACACCCATTTATAAGGGAATCATCGATTTGAAATCCACTTCCCGATTGAAGAAAGCGGGGAGAACCAAAAGGGACTGGACCAAGAATAGGAGCATGCCCCATATCAATCCTTTTTCCTGGGAAAACAAGAAGTATTGGGGAGTGTGATTTGAATTTTATAATTTTATCCTATGAAGGGGAGCGAATCTTTACAGGAATTTTACGAAAGGGTACCGCAATTGGGAAATGGGATCAGGAGTTTGGACCCTACTGGTGCTGGACACATCAACGTGTTCTCCAGGGCCAAATGCAGGCTGATCAGTCCGTATATGCGCCGGGATTTTTACAAGGTCACCCTGATCATTGGGGAGGGAACCATTCAATACGCCAACAAATGGATTGCCATTGACCGTCCTGCACTGTTGTTTTCCAACCCCATGGTGCCCTATGCCTGGGAGGCCACCTCAGAAGAGCAAAAAGGATGGTTTGCCCTTTTTTCCGAGTCCTTCCTCCTTAATGGGACCCAATCGACCAGTCTAAGGGAATCCCCTTTGTTCCGTGTGGGCAGTGACCCTGTCTTCTTTTTGAATGATGGGCAGTTGGATGAAATCTCCAGACTCTTTCAGCGGATGGAAAAGGAAATGCAATCGGATTACCAATTTAAATACGATGTGGTCCGAAGCCATTTGCACTTGATCATCCATGAGGCCATGAAATACAATCCGGCGAATAGTTTTGAAAGGAGCTACAATTCTTCGGAGCGGATTGCCTCCCTGTTTTTGGAACTGTTGGAACGGCAATTCCCTGTAGATTTTCCCAATGCCCCGTTGGAGATGAAATCTGCCAAGGACTATGCGGCCCATTTGTCGGTGCATGTGAACCATCTGAACCGAATGGTCAAAAAGCAGACCCAAAAAACCACTACGGAACATATTGCGGATCGGGTGGTGCGGGAAGCATTGGCCTTGCTGCAGCATAGTGACCAAAGTATCTCGGAGATTGCCTATAGTCTCGGATTTGACAACCCGGCCTACTTTACCAATTTCTTCAAGGGTAAAATGGGGGTTTCCCCCAATCAGGCACGGGAATCCCATGTTTGAATTTTATAAATGATACTTTGAATTTTATAAGCCATGGCCATAGGTTTGCAAATACTTTTGGTTCAAAAACAGGAACTATGGTTTATAGAAATTTAGGAAACACAAATGAAAGGTTGTCCGCTGTGGGATTGGGTTGTATGGGGATGAGTTTTGCCTATGGCCCCGCCAATGACAAAGATAGCATCAAGGTTTTGCACAGGGCCTTGGATCTGGGCATCAACTTTTGGGATACAGCGGATATGTATGGTAATGGTGCGAACGAACTTTTGCTTTCACAGGTACTGAAAGAACATAGGGAGAAGGTGTTTTTGGCCACCAAGTTCGGTTTTCGGTTTCGCTCCAATAAGGCGACGGTCAGCAATTCCCCCAACACCTTTTTTGACGGGTCTCCCGGATATGTCAAGCAGGCTGCGGAAGCCAGCTTGCAACGATTGGGCGTGGATGTCATTGACCTCTATTATGCCCACAGGGTGGACCCACAGGTTCCGATAGAGGACACGGTAGGGGCCATGGCCGATCTGGTCAGGGAAGGTAAGGTGCGTTATCTGGGATTGAGCGAAGCATCACCGGAGTCCATACGACGTGCCAATGCAGTGCATCCCATTAGTGCCCTGCAGAGCGAATATTCCCTGCTCACAAGAGGAGTGGAAGGGGATATCTTGGACACCGTAAGAGATTACAAAATGTCCTTGGTGCCCTATTCCCCTTTGGCAAGGGGCTTGATCACGGACACTTTTAAGGTGGATGCTTTGGATGGGAACGACTATAGAAGAACCTTGCCAAGATACCAAGGGGAACACTTGGACAACAACCTCCATCTTAAATCCGAACTCCAAGGATTGGCAGGCCAAAAGGGAATTACCATGGCCCAATTGGCCTTGGCCTGGGTCTTGAACCAAGGAGACGATGTATTGCCCATACCAGGTACCCGAAAGATCGATAGGTTGGAAGAAAACGCAAAGGCCATTGAGGTGGTATTGTCGCAAGAAGAGCTCGACTCCATTACGGTTCTATTGGAAAGATATCCCAATGTGGGCGAACGCTATAACGAGAGGGCCATGCGCCTAGTGAACAATTGACCCTATGCAACAAAAGCATCCAGACCGTTGATCCATGTTTTATTTTTTAACACCTAAAAAAGAAAGATTTCCTTGGTGACAAAATCCTATACCCAGGTCAAGAGATTACACGAGAACCACAAAAAAAAGGCCACCCTGATCTCGTTTTTGATGATTCCCTTATCGGGTTTGGTGACCGATATCTATGCACCTTCCATGCCCACCATGGCCTCTGAGCTCCAACAGTCGGAAGGGGCTGTTCAACTGACCCTCACTTTTTTCTTGCTGAGTTATGCCGTGGTCCAGTTTTTTGCAGGAAGTATCATGGATAGCTATGGGCGCTATCGCATCACCCTGATATCACTCGTCCTCTTTATCCTGAGCAATTTGGTCATTGCAATGTCCACCAGTTTGGGCCCTATCTATGCCATGCGTATCCTACAGGGGGTGGCCATTGGCTGTATTGGGGTTTCCAAACGCAGTTTTTTTGTGGATGTGCACGAAGGGGAGAAAAGAAAGCATTATTTGAGCCTCATGTCCATTGTATGGTCCATCGCTCCCATAGTGGCGCCCTTTATTGGGGGGTATCTGCAGCATTTTTTCAATTGGCAGGCCAGTTTTTATGTTTTGGCCGGGTACGCCTCCGTACTCTTGCTTTTGGAATTGCTCTTTTCCGGGGAGACCTTGCCTGAGTTCAGACCGTTCAAACGAAAAACCATACTTAAGGATTATGGTATTATGCTGCGGACGCCCATGTTCATTTACGGGGTCATCTGCAGTGGTCTGTGCTATGGGACCATCATGATCTTTAACCTGTCCGGGGCGTTCATAGTGGAGCACCGTATGGGATTTCCTCCGGTGGTTGCCGGATATGTGTCCCTGATTATGGGAATGGCATGGCTGTTGGGCGGATTTTTGGGCAAGGCCCTTATCGATAGGCCTTTTGTCCCTAAACTTAGAACCGCCAATATGTTCGGGGTCATAACGGCAATCTTGATGATCTTCAGTGTGGCGGTTTGGGAAAACCTATACAGTTTGGTTGTTTTTGCCTTTTTGGTCCATGTGGGGGTAGGATTCATCTTCAACAACTATTTTGCCTATTGTATCGGAAGGTTTCCAAAAATGGCCGGGATTTCAGGTGGCTTTATCGGGGGTTCCGCTTTTTTTATCACTTCCATTTCCAGTTTTGCCATCGTTGGATTGGTGCATCCCCAAGATCAGGCCGGTCTGGGTACTGCTTATCTAGGTATGATTATGTTGATTATGATAATCCTATTGTTCCTGATAAGACCCGGTAAAGTAAGGAAGGATTAAACATTTAAGGCCTTATTCAAGAAGTGAATGGATAGAAAAAAACCTTGATTTTCCATTTTACACATCCAAATGGGTTTTCCAATGAACGGAACGTTACGGCGAACCCCCCCCACATTTTTTATCCACTCGGTTGAGAATTATATTGTGCCAGTGGAAATACATATATATCCCGATGGTGGGCACGGGTATGCAGTTGGTGCAATGGATGAACATTTGAAATGATGGTTCGATGTTGTTCCCAGATGGACCAAAGACTGTTTAGTCAAATGGAACCGTAATATTTGAGTGTTGCATTACGATGGGGTTCCCGGAAAATGAAATCTTTTTGATTTGCAGTCCGGTTCCAATAGAAATAACGCTACGACGTTTTCCCGTCGGACGGTTGTGATTTATTGTCAAAGCCTAAGCTTATATCCTTGTTTTTCAAATTGACCGCAAGACAAAAGGTTCTGATGGTCAATTATGACATACTAGCCTATTTGGTGCGCTAAATGGGACAACTAAAGAAATTATCTGAAATGGTCCCTATGAGCCACTTTATGCCAATGCATTGAAAAGTGGGTGATGCGAATTCCAGCATATGGAATTCACTGGCATGGTTTCAATCCATTGAACGAATGGATTGGATGTCCTTGACTTTATGGACCTATTGCAAAATCCCATTATTGTGTATCCATCACCATGGGAGGATGCCATGCCCAAAGACCTTCAAATAAACAGGGCTAATGGAGGCTATGGAGGAAGTAGCACCACAACAACTATCCGAATATGAGGTGGATCTATGAGAAAAGAAGAAAGGCCTTAAAGGACAGGATGAAAACTTCAAGACCCAAGTTGAGCGGACCTTCCCCGAAGGATCAGGGAGAGCCGTTCAAGTCTGACTAAGAGGAAACCAGGTTCTAGGATGTCACAAGTACTTTTACTCCCTTACGGTGGAAATAGTTGATGCCTCATTATGTAGTCCATAAGGCAGTTGTCCAAACAAATATTCAGTGATTTTTAATCAAACGGGGTATTGTGTCAACCTGTAAAGTTTAAAGGCTTTTTCCCAAAGTATATCCGAATCGCCAAAAGGAGTAAGACCAAGGCAGTATAAAGAGGTATGTAATCAAGCAGTGAAAACGACATTACATAAGATCCTATGGAAATGAGCACTGCACCAACGGCATACCCGATCTCATCATAGAGCCAAGCATAGGGGAACAGATGGGCCCCGGTAATGATGGCATATCCCATGATAAAATATTCAGGATTCCTATACAATAGAAAAAATAGAAACGGAAAATAGATCAATTGGGCAAAATTGAGCCATAACCCCAAGGGTTGCAACGGGTTTCCCTCGATTTTCCATTGGGTCTTGAACAGTTTGGAGAATGCGAATGCCAAGGGGAGTAATACGGCCCCGATCATAAAGGTAAATATGCTTTTCGTAAAAGCGGGGCTTTCCAGTAACCAAATCCCATAGATCAATAGCCATACCACGGTAGCAGCGGTGATAAAATCGATGCCACTTTTGGCCTTGTGCCGCAGTTCAGTTTTTAGTGCTTTAAATTCGTTTTGTTCCATTTTGGTTTTTGAAATGATTGTTTGTTTTCGATTCGAGGCCTACTCCACAGGGTGCCGTCATCCTTTTTTGAGGATAAATCCAGTGCCCATTTGTATGACCTTCCAGGTGGGCTCCAGTTCCAATTTCCAACCATCACCTTCAACGGTCCCATCCTCGATCAAGGTTGGTGCGGTAACGATGACTTTGCTCCAATCGGGGGCCATAAGGGCCCCATTTTCCACGGTCAATATCCCCCAATCATCGATTATCTTTAAGTTTGGATAGACCGTCCCCATATTTTCCAATGGAGTTATATTTCTTGGATCGAACGAAATGTTCATGTGCAGGAATGAAAGCTCCAAAGTAGGGCCCTCCATAAATTTGTCCTTGAGTTTTGCTATTTTTTCAATCCGCGTTTTTTCCCGTTCCATCTCTTCATTTTCAATGCGTTGATAGTCATAGCCGTATTGCCCGTCAACTTCTTTCAAGGAGCGGTCCATGTCGATGTCGGTTTGGAACGCTTTGATAAAGAAATCCGTCAAATTGGTATTCACCTTGATTTCTTTATGCCAGTTGGGATGGTTGAACGACAGTAAGTAACCATAAAATGGAACGGTTTGATAAGCGAACGATCTCACGAATGTGGGATTGGAAAGAAATTCGGTTTTGCTTTGACGAAGATGCGATTTCATCTGGTCCGCATTTCTTCCGCTCAACATTATTGCAGTATACTCGGCCAGCCCTTCGTTGAGTTCCAATGCATTTTCGGCATCCTTTATCACATTGGCTTTTTGCCTTTTTTTTCTGAAATACAGGGCATTTTGAATATGTTTTGCTGTCTCAGGGCCATGTAACGCCTTATCAAGGGCCTGCAACTCAAGCCGTAACAACAATCGACCTTGATAGGTATCCAAATGCCCGTTTTCCAATTCCTGAAGATTTTCAAACCCGATTTCTGGTTGGAGTCGATGGAATAATTCATGTATCACCAGATTGTTACGGGATGCTTTTTCCGTTGGCAGGGGCAACATGACCATGGACCATCTTTTATTGTTCCAATCAATTGCGGTGTTGGCAATATTCATATCGGGCGGAAGGGTGTCCGTATAAATTGTGCCGATTCGATGAAAGCTTTTATCGGCATTGTTCGTATTGGCATAAAAGATTCTTGTTCCAGGGTCAATGAACAGTATCGGTCCATAGATCTCTTTGTTCCAAAACTTACCGCTATCAAGGTCCAACAGACTGTCAATATCCGAAAAGGTTTGTAGAATGGTCCGTTCCTCCTCAGTCAAATGATGGTCGGAGTTTTCAAATGGTTTCGTTTTATTGTTTTGGCAAGCACCAAGAACAATGAGTATAACGGCATAAAATATTTTGCTCATTGGTCAATGTATCTTTATTATGGGTTTAAGATAATAGGGAACTTGTCCCTTATTTGTATTTTTTTCCTTCTTTGTACGCAGTTCAATTTTGACTGATTGTCCTTACTGCTGAACCGTTATTCCAAATTGACCGGTAGGGTGAGGAAGTTTTCCCGTTGCTTCAAAAAGCTCCTGGGATTGGTTCCCGCCAATTGCCTGAATTCCCGTATAAAATGGGATTGGTCCGCGAAACCGGTATCATAGGAAAGTTCTGTTAGATTCACTACCTCGTCCCCTTGCATATACTGTTGAATAGCATTAAGCCTGGAAAGCCGCATATATTCCTTGGCCGTGATCCCAAACCTCCTTTTGAATTCCCGCTGGAGTTGTCTTGGGCTGATGGGCACCTGTTGGATCAATTCCTCCAAGGTCAACATGCCTTGGTGTTTCCGGATGGTCTCTGACGCCAAACGAACATAATCGAAATCCTGGGTGTGATCGGACATTTTTTTCAATAGGAAATCTTCCGTCAGCCTAATCTTTTGTTGGATGCTCTTGGCTTCCCGGAGCCAGGAACAATAATCCTTGAAGGCCACTCCAAGGACATCGGAACTATTTTCAAAGGTAGCGGTGAACAGGGCAGGAGGCACACCAAAGATGTTGTAGATGCCCTCTGGATTGAACCGGATCCCAAAAATCTGGACCAAATCATGGAATTTGACCTCATAGGGTTTGGTCTGCAATCCTATCAGGGTGAATTCCGGGGATTTTCCCCAGCTTTCACTTTTGACCAATTCGCAGTGGTCATGGGTCAAATGGATGATCATTTCGATACATCCATTGGGCACCACCGATTGTACAAAATTGTCTTCAGCATGCAGGTTGAAATCACCTGTATAATATGCCTGTACAAAAGGGCTCAAGGTAAAGGAGGGCCTGTATTCTGAAAACTTGACATTCATGAAGGTATCCTAAAGGTGCATTTATGCTTTGTCCGCTGCTAAAATATGGATAAACCTCTAATTGTCAATCAAAAAGAAGTGAAGTGTCCACAACATTGGACTCTGTCGGCAACATGGCCTTGTCGAAAGTGGCCACAATATTATTGGCACCCCCAAATACGCCTAAGACCTTTGCAGTGGTCGTCCCTATGTTTTTCAGGTCATGGGGCACTAGTTCAGGTACCAAGACCAATCCACCACTTTTGGCCGTTTTGGTCTCTGAACCAACGGTCGCTTCCACCTTGCCTTCCAGTACGATCAATAATTCCTCGGCACTATCGGTATGTCTGCCCAGATTATCCCCGGGTTCCAGTTCGAAATACACCGTCGCCAATTGTTTGGAGCCGTGTGCCCCTATCAGAGGAAAGGTGGCTTTACAATGTTGTTTTTTGTCTTCCTTGCCGATGAATTCGTTCAGTTCGATCTCGTTTACGTTTACTGTTGTCATGCTATTTTTTTTAAAGTGAATATCCTTTTACGATTGCTTGGCCTGTGTTGAAGTCCACGGTTCCCAATCCCAATACCTGTTTCCGGTTCAGCCAGGAGTATCGCTCATCGTTGGTGTGGAACTCCATGTTCAGTTTCAATGCTCCATTGTCGTTGATGCCCGTTTCGGTGACCTGGATCTGCGCCCCGTCATCGGTCAAGATCTTGGCATGTAGGTCAAGGAAGAATCGGCCATCCGCCCGCACCTCCAAATAATCGACCCCGCTGATTTTTCCGTTGATCTTTTCCCCGGTAAGTTCCCCTTTGAAATAGATGTCGAAACGGGCCCCTTCTTCCGGGATGCGTTCCCCATTGACCAGGTCCTGCATACTGAAACCGTATTCCACGAAATCCGAGAGCACCACTTGTTCTTCGAACAAAAGGACCAAATCTGTTTTTACCATTGTATTTTCCATTATTGATTGTTTTAAATGATGGGACAAAACTAGGGCCATGGTGTTCCCTACAATTGTAAAAAAACGACTTTGGCCACCCTGATTTACTTTGTAAGGGATTGCATTGCACCAGAAATGATCCGGTAGAGGTTCTCGATTTCCTTTTGCCCAGTTCGCCAGTTGGAAACCGCCACTCTTATGGCAAAACGATCCTTGTACACGGTAGGGGTCAAGAAGACCTTGTTACTTGCATTGATCTTTTCCAAAAGGGACTTGGTATCGATTCCGGAGTCTATTTTTGTGGCAAAACAGACAATATTCAAACGTACCTCGTGAAGGAGGTCCAATTGTCCGTGGTTCTTGATTCGGTTACCTAGTTCCTTGGCCAATAGGCAGTTTCGGCCCACAATTTCTGCATATCCCTCTTTCCCATAGGCCAAAAGGGTGAACCAGGCGGGAAGTGATCTCCAACGCCTACTGTTCTCTGGGACATAGTTCATGAAATCCTGGGTGGCACCATCTCCTTCGAGATAGGGGACGTTTCCATTCTGGAAGACTTGTTTTTGCAAAGCTGGGTGTTTGGTAAACTGGAAAGCGGCATCATAGGGAACATTGAGCCATTTATGGGCATCGATGGCGATGGAATCCGCGGATTCCCATCCCTTGACCAGATATTTATAATCGTTGGCCACAGCGGCAAAGCCCCCAAAGGCACCATCGATGTGCAACCAGAAGTTATACTTTTTCTTAAGGTTTCCCAAGGCGATAAAATCATCAAAATCCCCTGTATTGACCGTTCCGGCGCTGGCCACTACTATGCATGGCCTTTCTGGGTGGGCGGAAAGTCGTTTCTTCAGATCGGTGACATCCATGGCCTCCCGATCGGGAAGTCGGTTGACCAATTCCAAATTGTCCCTGCCGATGCCTAATATGGATAGGGATTTATAGGTACTGGAATGAGGTGTTGCCGAAAATACCTTCAAGGTCCCTGAACGGGTGTTCAGTCCATTCTTGGACCCATCCTGGCCCATTTGCTGGCACACCCATTGTCTTGCCCCTGCCAAGTTCACCATGTTCGAGGTGGTACCCCCAGTGACAAAACTTCCAAAAAAGTCGGAGGGGAGTCCAAAAAGCTCCCGATACAGGGCGATGGTGTCCGATTCGTGTTGTGCGGTAATGGGGGTGACCGAACTTACTTGGTCGTATGCCGAGGTCAACCAATCCCCCAACAGGGCCGCTGGTGTGGACCCTCCTGTAACATAGCCATAAAAATTAGGACCCGCGGTTGCGGAAATGTAGGGTGCATAATGGGAGTTGAAGAGTTCCAGGGTCTTTTTGGCCCCAAGGCCTGATTCCATGTTCCATGCTTTTTTGGACATTTTCGATACCCCAATGTTCGGGGCTGCCTCGTTCAGGCCATCCAAATAGGACAGGGCCGTGGTCTTGGCCCCTTCCAGGATTTCTTCGATTTCTTCCAGATCTTTTTTCAATATCGTGTTCATAGTATGCTTTTTGAATTATCCTAAAGTTATGGTTTTGGAAACCATTTTAAGTGCTTTGAGGTATAGGCGGTTCCCCCGGCAAAAAGGTTGTTAATGTTACCATCCACCAAGTTCAATTGTACATGGATCAGACTGGGGGAAGGTTCCTTCATGAATTCCCCTTGTTTGATGACAAAATGATCCTTTGGTCGAACCTGCGTATACAGATAGCAGGCCAAAGGTCCAGCGGCCATGCCTGTAGCGGCTTCTTCAGCGATGCCGTAGTAAGGTGCGAACATTCTGGATCGGGCATCCACTATCCCATCATGGGATAGGACAAAGGGATATAGGCCGATCAAGCCGAGGTGTTGGGACAGTTCATTGATGGCGTTGAAATTCGGGACCAGCTTGGCCAATTGGTCGACCGATCTCAACGGGATCACTACAAAGGCATTGCCGGTACTCACCTTCATGGGTACCAGCCCATCCGCCAAATCGTTGCGAGTGATGCCCAAAGCATCGAATACCCGGTCCTCGATGATTTCCAAACAGGTGAACACAGGTCGTGTCTGTTCCATAAAGGCCATATCCCCTTCAAAGTGGATCTTTCGGGTGCCATCAATGGTTTCCTTCGATGACTGGTTTCCTGATATCAGTCCCTTTTTCCGCAACAGGGAAAAGGTAGCCACCGTGGCGTGTCCACAATGGGCAATTTGTTTGCTCGGGGTGAAAAAATCCAGTTTAAAGTCGGCCAAGGAGGATTTGGAAACAAAGGCGGTTTCCGGCAATCCCACATGTTTGGCGATTTCCTGTTTTTCCCCAGGGGTCAACCCGTCGGCATCCAGAACGACCCCGGCGGGATTACCACCTTGTCCTTGGATATCAAAAGCATGTACGATGTGTACTGTAATGGGTTTCATAGCTTATTTATTGAAAATGTATTAGTCGTTTGAATTTGATCCTTCTCAGTTTCTGTTGAATAGGGATTTCGATGTTGTGATGAGACCAGGCCGCTGAAACAATGTTTACGAACAATAGGGACATCACCAAGGAAAGGAGGGTCCAGATATCAGGTACGATGCCCGGTCTATCCACGAGCCAGCTATCCAGCCCCATCCAATACAGACTCAACCAGAGGCCCTGCATCATGTAGATCGAATAGGATATCTCACCGAGGTATTGGGCCAAAGGCCATTGCATCATTTTTTGGACCCTTCCGTGGTTATGCGCCGCAGTTAAAATGATCAGGGCAAAACAGGGAATGATCCAAACGTCGTTAATCTTGATGTGAAGCCCGAAAAGAGTGACTAGGGTTATCAAAACAAAGGAAAGATCCTTGGCCAGCCATTTTTTTAAAAGCCCTTCTTGGTACAGATTGTAAACTAGGATACCTAAGGTGAATTCTGCAAAGCACCTGAAAATTCCCCAATCAAAAGTAGCATCCAACGAATGTTTTATATTGAAGTGAACTATCGCCCCAAGTATGAAAAAGGAAATCAAGGCCATAACCCATGGCCGCAACCCTTTCTTTTGGAAAAGGAATAAAAATAAGAGAGGTGAAACCATATAAATGGCCCATTCCGCACTGATGGACCAGGATGGGACATTCCAGGTAAGCCAATAGTCGGAACCCCATGCTTGGGCAAGGAACAAATGAACAGGAATACCCTCAAGCGCATACATATGGCTGAATTTTTCCCAAACAGTCGGAAAGCCAAGGATCAATACAGAGGCCACGATTACATGGGTCAACAAGCAAAAAATATGCAAGGGATACAATCGGCTGAACCGGGCCCAGAGGTAGTTCCGCGAACTTTTGAAGTTGATCCCAGTTTGGAAACGGTTTCCGTAAACATGGGACAGGATAAAGCCGCTCAAAAGGAAAAAGAAATCCACGAATAGATATCCCTTGGCCAAGATCATGGTGGTATCTTGGGAAACTAAATGATCCAACCCTGTAAAAGTGGTCAATTGGTCGTAATGGTAGAGCACCACCCATATGGCGGCTATACCCCTTAATGGGGTCAAAGTTTCGATATAGTTTGAACTCTTCATGGTGTATCAGTATTTCACTTCCTGGAAATCCTTGACCAACAATGGTCCCAACTTGCCCAATTGCTGGTGTTTTGGATGTTCCTGATATATTTTCTCCGCTGCCTCCGAACTAAATTTTAGGACAAAGGCCGTTTCAAATCTTTCGGAATGTGTGAGCTCGATAATCTCGAAGTGGTCAAAGCCATCTATTTCCTTAACCAAGTCCTCGAACAAGGTTATCATATGATTTTTTTGCTCTTCAGGCACCTGTTCGTTCCACTTGAACAATAGCATTTTGGTGAAGGGACCATCATGTTCTATTATGGTTTGTTGCTGTGAGTAGCCTTGGCTGGATACTAATAGGTTTAACGAGATCCATAGGATTGTTGCAATAGTTTTCATGTGTTTTTATATATTTTGTTTTTGATGTCAAAAGTAATTTCGGAGCAGGGGTCTGAATTGTGAAAAAACGACATCATGATTTTTGATTTCCATCTTAAAACTGATGGCGGTAACCCGTAGGGATGATTCGAGTTATTACTTTTTCAAACTAATGCCCCAGAATAGTTGAATAGGATTGACTTTAGGTGTTCTTTTGGAATGTGATGGAATCATTTGATGCGGGATGGACCTTCCCAATCCAAAGAAGACATGACGTCTAGGATGATTTCCCAATACTGGAGTATTTTTGTCTTCCATTTTTTCATACTTTGTGTTTATTTTTTGATTTCAAATATGAGATTGCCCAAAGGACCCCAGTCAATCTCATATTTGAAATCCTGGAGCCATATAAAAAGAACTATCGGTATCGGCCAAGATAAGAGCATGCTCTTCGGGTAAATAGTAGGTTCCCTGTTCGGCATTATAGTGGATATACCCTCCTACGGCCTGGTTGTTGAGCCATTCTTGGACATACCGTTCAATGGTTCCCGCTTTGTTGGACAGGGTCTTTGCATTGGTGGGGCCAAGTTCACTAAGGGCCCGGTATAGACCGAGTTCTTCACCAATCAGGACCAATACCCCGGACATTCCGGCAGAAAGATCATTGATGACCTGCTCTGCAAAGGCCTGGACTTTATCAAAATCAGTTTCCTTTCTGTACTTGTTGTGCTTCCCATGTTTTTCAATTATTGATTATGGAGCAAAACTAGTGGCATGTGAAAGCATCAAATTGGAGAAAAACGACAAACAATGCTCAAGGAAATGTAAATGCTGTCCGTTTTTTATTATTAGGGGCTTTGACATCTAATAAGGAAGCCACCCATCCGGATTTTTGGCGCAGCCTTCCTTGGCAAACCCTTCTTGGGGCCTTGCTGTGGAAAGCCGCATATCCGTCCGTCCGTCCATCAAATTTCAAAGGGTACTTAATAAAAGAAGCAAACAAACGCCCCTTAAAATTTGGGAAACAAAGACAAAAAAATGAGGGGGAATTTTTAACCCTGTTTGCTGATTTATCCAACAAAGGAAGACGGTAGACCTTTAAAACTTTTTATCATGAGTACATTGAGAAACAAAGTGCAGTTGATTGGAAACGTGGGGCAGGATCCCACCATTACAGACCTTGACAAAGGGAAGCGTGTGGCACGGTTCACCATGACACCAATGAACACTACAAGAACTCCCAAGAGGAGCGCACCACTAACACCGAATGGCATACCGTCATCGGTTGGGGGAAACTCGCCGACATCATCGAAGGGTTCGTGACCAACCGTACAATGGGAGCCGATTCAGGGCTTTAACTGTAGTGGATAACTATAGTCGCAAGTGCTTGGCCATCCATGCGGGAAAATCTATTAAGGGAAGTGATGTCGTACAGGTGATGGAAGCCATTACTTTTGGGAACGAAGTGTTGACAAAACGTGTGAAAGTGAACAATGGAAGTGAGTTCATCAGTAAAGTATTGGACAAATGGGCTTATGAAAACAATGTTGAACTTGATTTCCCAAGGCCCGGAAAACCAACGGACAATCCTTTTATCGAAAGTTTCAATGGCTCATTTAAGCATGAGTGCCTGAACGCCAATTGGTTCTTTTCTTTGGAGGATGCAAAGGAAAAGTTCGATATTTAGAAAAAGGACTATAATAACCATAGACCACACAGCTCGTTGGGGGACATGTCCCCCAACGAGTACATCGAAATGAATGAAAATAGCTCGAATTCTCTAGTTAAGACCAGTACCTAAATATGGGAGGAAGTCAGAAAAAAGCAGTACACGATTCGGCAAATCAAATCTACAGAGCAGAGCGATTTCTAAGTAAACACCTTTTCTTCCCTGACCATCCTATTTTGTTTAAATCAAAATATTGAAGACCAAGAACAATCATCCCCGAAAACTCTCGTTGTCTAATCTAGAAATGAATCTGAAAAATGTGTAGAGAAGCTCAAGAAAATTGAGTAGAGGTCAGGCTTGCGATGGAATGTTAAATTTTGGCATTCTTTTATAAATTTTCAATCGATATTCGTTTTTTATTGAATTATTTTAGCCTATTCGAAGAAAGTGCTCCATTATTTATGTTGGAAATAATTCAAATAATCGCCCTTATTCAGGGCTTGTTCCTTTTAAGTATCCTGCTCGTCAAACAAGAAAGCTACAAACGGGTAAATTTCTTACTGCTCCTTGGATCCATTATTGCAATGCTTTTGAACATTGTCGGAGATGATGATTTCAACCTGTTTTTTTCCAATGCGAACTGGTATTTTTTCCAGTCCCCATTGATCATTACACTGTTCTTTTTACTGATAAAGTATCACCATGCCAAACAAGATAAGTTCCAAAACAGGGATTTTCTCTATTTTATTCCGTATGTGTTTTTTATCGCGCTCCAAATCATTGATGACGTTAACGGGTTAGGTAAGAACATATGGTTAATGATAGGTGAAATTCTGGCAGGTGTAACGCTATTGGTCTATTTAGGGTATACCATCTATACGATCATCAAAAACAAAACGGAAAGATGGATGCTGTTTTTTATAGTGCCCTATGCTTTTCTGAACTTAGTGGACGAAGTTTCATTTATTGTAACAAGCAGCCACGATAATTTTTCCTTCTTGGAAAGTTATGGCATTATTGGAATATCTGCGGTATTGCTCTACATGATCCTATTTAAGCTGGTCGTGTCACCAACATCCGTACTTCCAAAGGCCGATATCAAGGCCTATAAAACTTCAAGTCTCAATAAATCCAAGGCAGAGGCCTATAAAAGGGAGTTTTTGAAGCTTATGGATAAAGAGAAGCTTTATATCAATAGTAACCTAACGGTCAACCAAGTGGCGCAAAGAATGGGTATTCCAAGACAGTACCTATCCGAAGTCTTGAACGTGTACTTAAAATCCAATTTTCAAGACTACATGAACAAGTACAGGGCTGAAGAATTTGTGGAATGTCTCAAGGATGACAAATTCAAGAATTACTCCATCATGGGCATTGCCAATGAAGTTGGTTTCAAATCCAAATCCTCTTTCAACACTACCTTTAAAAAAATATACGGGGTTACCCCCAGTGAGTTTAAAAAGACATTGGCTTCGGCAATTTAGATTCAACCTCCCTCTAATTCTTTTACCAAAATCCGATTTCAAAAGCCTCTAAGAAACTAAAGAAACTTCCTTTTCCGGAAATTGGATTATTCCCTTACCTACAATTGGTTCAGCAGAGTTTAATCTTCACTTCGCCAAAAACAAAAAACAGCCCCAAATGGTACTGTTGGCATCTTTCCAAGTACGAAAAGCGCATTTAGAACCTTTTGAAACCATACTGTCCATCGATTTTAATAACCTAAAAATCAGTTATTTAAATTCATAATCACCATAAACAGGTACTGAAAGCGGATTCAAGACCTACTTCATTTTAATCGCTTTGGATGCAGGTCTAATTTTACCCCTGTTGGACGAAAACCTTAATCAAAAAACATCTAACAATTATGACAAAAACAAAGCGATTAAAACCCTTTAGGTCCAAAAAAAGACAGGCCTTATTTGTGGTGATACTGTTGTGTCCCGTATTCTTTTTTGCACAGACCAAATATACCATCAGTGGTGTGGTCAAAGATGTGGCCAACGGTGAAACACTCTTGGGAGCGACTGTCCTTTTAAAAGGTACTTCCATTGGAAGCACGACCAACGAATATGGTTTTTATTCCATCACGGCGCCTGAAGGTACTTATACCTTGACCATTTCCTATTTGGGATTTACAACTTTTGAAAGCGATATCAACCTTAACGCTGACCAAAAGCTCGACATTGAGCTCAAAGAGGATGCCGCTCAATTGGATGAAGTGGTCATCACAGCTGAGGAATCCAAGAAAGTGGACCTTCAGACACCACAAATGAGTGTGGCAAAACTCTCGACCAACGAGATCAAACAGATACCTGTTGTTTTGGGTGAGGTAGATTTGATAAAATCCATTCAGTTGTTGCCAGGGGTTACCAACGCTGGCGAAGGTGCATCGGGTTTCAATGTACGCGGCGGTGCAGAAGACCAAAACCTGATTCTTTTGGATGAAGCAATTATTTACAACGCCTCCCACTTGTTTGGTTTCTTCTCCGTGTTCAATGCCGATGCCATCAAGGATGTCAAACTTTATAAAGGCGGCATTCCTGCGCGTTTTGGAGGAAGGGCCTCCTCGGTACTGGATATACGTCAAAAGGACGGGAATAGTAAGGAATTTGAACTCACTGGCGGTATTGGTGCCATTTCCAGCCGTTTGGCTGCGGAAGGGCCCATGTTCAAGAACAAAGGTTCGTTCCTAATGGCCGGTAGGGCTGCCTATGCCAATATATTCTTGGCCTTGGGCGGCGAAGATAGCAGGGCCGGATTTTACGATTTGAACCTGAAAACAAATTATGAAATTGATGAAAAGAACCGACTGTACCTATCCGGTTATTTTGGCAACGACAACTTTAATCTGTCAGGAATTTTCACGAATTCCTACGGAAACCTTTCAGGAAACTTGCGATGGAACCATATTTTCAACAACAAGTTATTCTCCAATACATCCTTAATATACAGTCGATATAACTACAACTTGGAAATTCCCATTGAAGGAATTGATTGGACCTCTGATATCAGCAATTATAATGTGCGCTATGACCTAGGGTATTATGCCAGCGATAAATTAAAGTTTGATTTTGGGGTAAATGGTATCTATTACAACTTCAATCCTGGCAAACTCAACCCTTTGGATGCAGATTCGGGTGTCAACCCAGAGAAATTGGATAACAAGTTTGCTTTGGAAACCGGGGTATATGCAGGTTTGGAACATAAAATTTCCGATAGGCTCACCGCTCAATATGGCTTGCGGTTCAGTTACTTCAATCGATTGGGGGAGCAGACCTTAAACAATTACGCCAATGATTTACCCGTGGTCTACAATGAAGAATTGGGCATCTATGAACGTGCCGACCCAATTTCCAGTAGCGATTACGGGAAGGGAAAAAGCATAGCTACCTTCAATAATCTGGAACCTCGGTTTGCCCTTTCCTATCAGCTTAACGAGAAGTCTTCATTGAAAGCAAGTTATAACCGGATGGCCCAATACCTGCATTTAATTTCCAACACCACATCAGCCACGCCCTTGGATGTCTGGGCACCTAGCGGAAAGTTTATTGAACCACAGATTGCAGACCAATATGCAGTGGGCTACTTCAGAAATTTCAGGGAAAATATGTTTTCCATTGAAGCCGAAGCCTACTACAAAACAATCGACAATCGGGTGGATTATATCAATGGCGCGGAACTCATAGCACAAAACACCATTGAAACCGAAATTTTGACCGGTGAGGCCCGTGCCTATGGACTGGAGTTCTTGTTGCGAAAGAACAAAGGCGATTTTACAGGTTGGGTGGCGTACACATTGTCAAAATCGCAACAGCGAACTCCAGGCGGAGCAGCAGGCGGATTGGGCATCAACAGCGGAAAATGGTATAATTCGAACTGGGACAGGACACACGACTTTTCATTTACCGGAAGTTACAAACTCAACGAAAAATGGCGATTTGGGGCCAATATGGTATTCCAAACAGGACGACCTGTCACCTATCCCGACGGGCAGTTCATATACAACGGATTATCCGTAGCGACGTATTCCGAAAGGAACGCAGACCGATTACCGGCCTACCATAGACTGGACCTTTCCGCAACTCTGACACCTCGAAAAAACAAAGATAGGAAATGGCAAGGCGAATGGGTATTTGGCATTTACAACGCCTATAACCGCATGAACGCAGCCTCAATTTCCTTTGGTCAAAATCAAGAAACCGGCGTAAATGAAGCCACACGTACTGCCATATTCGGCATTGTCCCTTCAGTAACCTACAACTTTAAATTTTAGAACAATGAAAAATAGAACTATAACCATATATAACAAATTGGGGGCACTCCTCATATTAATGGGATCATTGAACTCGTGTACCGATGTCATAGATGTCAATGTCCCCAATGCCGGCGCACGATTGGTGGTCGATGCGTCCATTAAATGGGAAAAAGGTACCTCTGGTGAAACACAGACCATTCATCTCAGGGAATCTACTGCATATTTTGATAAGAATCCAGATGCCCTTGTCACGGGTGCAGAAGTAACGGTGACCAAACAAAACGACGGGTCGATAGTTGTGTTTGCCGACCAGAACAATGGCAGTTACACGGCAACCGACTTTGTTCCGGAATTGAATGCATCGTACACTTTGGAAATCCTGTACAACGGCAACACCTACACTGCAACCGAAACCTTGATGGCGGCACCTGATATCAATCGAATTGTGCAAACCGTTGAAGGTTCCGATGATGACAAGGAAATCCAGCTTCAGGTATTCTTTGACGACCCCGGAGCTGTTGAAAATTATTATTTGGGTGAATTTATTCCATCCAATCTACCCATACCGTCCCTTGCGGTCATTAGCGATGAATTTACAGATGGCAACGAAAATTTCATTGAGAACGATAATGAAAACTATGTTGCCGGAGCCACTGTAGCCATCAATTTGTACGGTATCTCCCAGCGCTATTATGACTATTTGAACATTTTTATCCAACAATCGGGAAGCGATGAAAACGGGCCTTTTCCAACTACCCCGGTACAGCTAAAAGGAAACTGTACCAATGTCAACGATCCCAACGAAGAGGTATTGGGATTTTTTAGACTAGGTCAATTTGATACTACATCATATACGATTGAACAGCAATAGGATATAAGGTGGTTTTAAGGACAAAATGCGTGTTTGCAACTTTTGATGATTGTATACGCATCCTGGACCACCTTTATTTTCCAGCCGCTTTCCGCAGACAGATTTGTTTGAAGATACGAGGGAATTCGATGGACTCGCAGGAAGCTCAACACAAAAATTTTAGAAATGGATCCAAAAAAAATCATCATCACCATAAAGAGGAAGGCGTTTGGGCTTCTATCAGGTTGTTTTACAAACAAGATAGGTGAAACGGTCAGTAATAATGATGAAATAAAGAACATCCTCATTTGTAGACCGAACCATAGATTGGGAAATTTACTGTTGCTTTCCCCTTTGGTCCAAGAGTTGGAGTCCACATTCCCGAACAGCGAGATCGATATGCTGGTGAACCAATCCTGTGCTTCCCAACTGTATCAAAATTATGAGAATATCAATCAAGTCATTGCATTTCCGCGGAATCCCTTCAAAAATCCAATACAGTCCATAAGGACATTTGTACGGTTCAGGAGCAAGAAATATGATCTGACCATAAATGCCGCCAAGGAATCTTGTTCTGGAAAACTGTTTACGAGCATTTCAAAGGCAAGCTTCAAGTTTGTAGGTGATAGGGGCACGGATAAAAAAGAAAGACATATTGCCAAGCAAGTAATCTATTCCTTGAGGGAGTTTTTGCCCGGTATAGGAGTTAAGCCAAATGATGCGATGCCGTCCATTTTGGACTTGAGACTTGCGAATGATGAACTGATACATGGAGGCAGTTTGGTGTATGACATCGTCCAAAACGCACAACCGACCATATGCTTATACACGCACAAAAGCTATAGAAAAACATGGTGGCTTGATCTCTATGAACATTTACAGAAAGCATTTCCGGATGTAAACATTATTGAAATACTTTTCAAAGAAAATAGCTCCAAGATTGGTTTCAGGGCCCCTGTTTTGTATTCCAATGATGTTAGGGAATTGGCGGCTATGATTGCAAACACTGATGTTTTCATTGGAGCCGATAGCGGAGTGATGCAAATGGCCAGCTCGTCACTTACCCCCACCATTGGTTTATTCTCCGTGACGGATGCAGAAAAATACAAGCCATACAATGAGGGCAGTGTCGCCGTAAACACCAATGAGGTGGAACTCGATGAGTTGATGGCAGTTGTCAAAAATACGCTTTATCCAAACCTAGACACTTCAGCTTGAGACGCATGGAAAGCTTCACAATTTTACAGAGAAGTCTGTGCGGTTTTAGAGCTCTGGTTGCGCTTGTGTTTTTGGGGTCGTCATCAATATATGGGCAGGTGGAACCTCTGACCCCATCGCAAAATACCCATAAAACGGCAGGAGATGTTTTGCTTGTTACCATGCCAGCTTTGGCCATGGGCTCCACACTCATTTGGCAAGATGGTCAAAAAGGGACCTATCAATTTTCCAAAGCCTTAGCGGGCACCCTAGCAGTAACCTATGGTTTAAAACTGGCCATAAACAAAGAGCGGCCAAATGGTGAAAACAACAATAGCTTTCCATCCGGACACACTTCCGTGGCATTTGCCAGTGCTGCATTTGTACAAAAAAGATACGGTTGGGAATATGGCATTCCTGCTTACCTCTTGGCAGGATATGTGGGGTATACCAGGATCGAGGCAAACAAGCATGATGGTGTGGATGTGGTGGCAGGTGCTGCGATAGGAGTTGGCATGGGTTATTTGTTCACCAAACGGTATGAAAAGCAAAAGAAGCTGGGAATTTCTTCTGGCCTTATTGGAAACGACCCAACACTAGTTTTAACCTACAAATTTTAGTGCCTATGGGGAAAGATTACCTAAAAAAATAAACTAAAATGTATAAAATACCTGTATTCATTCTATTCCTATCCGTTTTAATGGTTCACGGTCAAAGCGCTTCAGTGGACTCAACGAATTTAAAAGCCCTTGGACAAAGCGCTTCCATTGATTCAACAAAAAACAAGAAACCCTCTGGATTCAAATTTAAATCGCTCATCATCCCATCTGTTTTTATAGGATACGGAGTTGTTGGTCAAGAAAGCGGTACTTTAAAGGATATCGATAACAGAACAAAAAATGAATTTAGGGAACATGATGACAGGAAATTAAACATAGACGATTTTTCCCAATATAGTCCGTTTGTATCCGTATATGCCCTAAATGCGATGGGCGTCCAGGGAAAACATAATTTTAAGGACAGGACCATTGTTTTGGGGACGGCTTATCTCCTTATGGGAGGTTCGGTAAACCTCCTAAAAAGAACCACAAAGGTTACCAGGCCAGATGGCTCCTCCACCACCTCGTTTCCCTCGGGGCATACGGCCACGGCTTTTATGGGTGCCGAGTTTTTGTATCAAGAATATAAGGACATATCGGTTTGGTACGGTGTTGCCGGCTATGTGGTAGCTGCCGGTACAGGTCTGTTCCGATTGCACAACGAAAAGCATTGGTTGACCGATATTGCCACAGGTGCGGGAATCGGAATTTTAAGCACCAAAATTGCATATTGGTTGCATCCAATCATCAAGAATACCCTTTTCAAGGACAAGGAAAAAACAACAGGAATTGTGATGCCTTTTTATAATGGAAGGGAATATGGATTGGGATTAACATTGAGATTCTAAAATAGGTTGAGGCATCAGCTGTTTCTCCGGCACTGATATTATTTCAATTGAACGATGCCCTGTATTGCAACGGGGTTTGTCGTGTCTTTTTCTTGAACATTGTACTGAATGATTGGGGACGCTCATAACCTAAATCAAAAGCTATTTCCTTAACACTTAAATTGGTTGTTGCAAGTAGTTCTTTGGCTCTGTCTATTACGGATTCCTGAATATGTGTTTGTGCATTTTTTCCGGTAACATTTCTCAACAGATCACTCAAATAATTAGGGGACACATTGAGTTTTTCGGCAAAAAAGTCAACTGTTGGCAGACCCAAAAGTGAAGCATCATTTTTGAGATAGGAATCGATCAATTCTTCCACCTTGGCCACTAAATCGTTATTTATGGCACTTCGTGTCAGAAACTGCCGATTGTGAAAACGCTTTGCATAATGGAGAAGCAGGTCGATATGGGAAACGATCAGATCTTGGCTATAATGATCAATATTGTTTTTCAGTTCATCCTGCATTTGATGCATAAGATTCATCATTATTTTGTCTTCTTTTTCCGAAAGATGTAAGGCCTCAGCAGTGGAATAAGAGAAGAACCCATAATTTCCAATGACCTTGCCCAATTCATAATGCCGAATGAGCTCGGGCTTGAAGATGAACATAAAACCCGACACAGGATTATCCGTAGGATTCGTAACTGAAAAAATTTGACCAGGTTTGGTAAAACTCATGACGCCCTCATCGAAATCATAATGACCTTGCCCGTACTTGAATTTTCCCGAAGATCCTTTTTTACAGGCTACACAATAAAAATCATAGTAAAAGCTGCTCCAAATTTTGTTGTCATCAAACTTTAGCAATTCAAAATCAATCACGCTTATCAAAGGATGATCGGGCTTTGGCAAGCCAAATAAACTATGGAGTTCAGAAATTGACTCAATTTTATATGGAGCAGCTTTTTTCACGCTTAGATTATTCGAAATCAGTAGATAAAGATAAGTCTTTCCATTGTTCCATTTCTTCCCTTTCCTTTTTACGAACTTCCAGAATAGCATGGTAGCTATCAGAACCTAAGGGAAGATGCAAGGGTGGATTGGACATTTCGGTGATCTTAAGCAGCACTTCCGCCAATTTTTTGGGATCGCCCAATTGTTGGCCATCAAATCCCGTAAACTGTTCAACCTGTTTCTCCAGATTATAGGCGTCAATTTTATTTTTCACAACATTTAGCGTATCCTCACTCATAAAGTTGGTACGAAATGTTCCTGGAGCAAGGACGGTCACTTTTATGCCAAAAGGAGCGACTTCTTGGGCCAATGCTTCCGACAATCCTATAACCGCGTATTTCGAAGCATTGTAGCTTCCATTACCGGCATAGCCCATATAGCCCATCATAGACGAAGTGTTGATGATATGCCCTGATTTTTGCCAGCGTAGATGTGGTAAAACGTTTCTAATGATATGGGCCATTGCAAAAACATTTACGGCCATGGTTTGCCTAAACTCGGAATCGCTTAGTTCTTCAATATTTCCCAAAAGGTTATAGCCTGCATTATTGACCACAACGTCTATTCGTCCAAATTTTTCAATGCCGTTGGAAATCGTATTTTGTATATCCTTTTCATTGGTGATGTCCAATTCTACAGGAAGTAAATTATCCTTGTGATCTACAATTTTTTCTAAAAGTAGGTCGATACTTCGGGAGGTTGCAATGACTTTCCCTCCGCTTTCCAAAACTGCTTTTGTTATTTCAAGACCCATCCCTTTGGAGGCTCCTGTAATTAACCAAACTTTCTGTGTGCTCATACTATTTGTTTTTTCACAAAACTACTGGGCACATAGATGTATGACGTTTTCAAATCAAGGAGAAACGTTTTTAAATTCAAGATATATAGTGCAGGCAAATCATTCAACTGGTTAAAAGCCACCCACAAAGGATAAGAGCCTCTTACATGCAACATGGGAGCCGATATATATCTTCATCAGGGGGAAGCGTATCCAGAAGAATCAGTTTGTTGACCGCAAAAGAGTAAGCTACATTGGCTCCAATATCATGTCCCGAGATATGTCCCAAAGCGACTATGAATTCAAGTATATCCTTGGCCTGCATGGGAGCAATATCTGGATGATGGACCAGAGGTTAGTCAATTCCCCATAGGTCCATCTTATAAACGGAAATCAATTTACGTCTATCTTTTCCGATAAGATTTGATGCATATGTCAAAATTAATTAATATGTTCGTACATAATATCAATATTGAATTTGCCTAATCAGAAATCTACTCATCGTTAGATAAAAAGGGAGTTTATGATCACTTCCTTGTCCAAGGCAATAACAAACAGATTGCGGTTAGATTTCGCTGAAATCAAAAGTCATGAAGAACATAAGCTTACCAAAAATAAAAGGAGCCAATGCCATGAAGATTGGCAAACTCATAGTCCTACCCAGTATAATTATCCTGTTTTGTTCCTGTAAAGAGGGTAAGACCAAGCCTGACAACAATACTGAAAGCTTGAAAAAGACACCTTACGAATATGTGAATACCTTTATGGGAACGGCTCCATTGCTTGACGAGAAGATTATCGGTTACAAGCCACCCAAAGACTGGAGGGTTTGGGCAGGATTGACCTACCCTGGGGCATCCCTGCCAAATGCAATGGTCCAGGTCAGTCCAATCACGGAATATGGCACGGGGGCCGGATACGAGTATGAGGATACGGAAATCTTGGGTTTTGCCCATACCAATAAAGGCCATTGGAATTTATGTAATCTGCCCGTATTACCCCTTTCCTCCAATGCAATGGCCCCCTATAAAGGTACATTTACCCACGTTGATGAATCGGCATCTCCCGGTTACTACCAAGTCCGGCTGCAGAATTACGGTATCAATGTGCGATTGACCTCGACGTTACGGGCTGCCATACATGAATATCAGTACGGAGAGCCTGAGGATAAAAGAATATTATTTGATTTGGGTACGGCCAACAATCCTGTCTCTGATTGGGGGATTTCCAAAGTCTCATCCAACGAGTTGAGCGGTTACCAGAAAGTGGGAAGGGATAAAATCCATTTCTTTGCTCAAATCGATGCGGATATCGATAGCATTGCTTTGGCCAACGCCGGTAAGCCCAAGAGATATGCCATTGTGCACCTAAATGATGGGGACAAAAGCACGGTTACCATGAAAATAGGATTGTCCTACGTCAGTGCAGCTAATGCAAGGCTGAACTTGGAAGAGGAGGTTGGATCCAAAACCTTTGAAGATGTATTTGGTGAGGGTAAAAAGATATGGTCGGATTTTCTTGATCAGATCGAGATTACGGGTGGATCGGAAAAGGAGCGGGAAATTTTCTATACCTCTTTGTACAAATCTTTTTTGTGGCCTGCTTTGAGAAGTGATGGCAATGGTGATTTTATCGATGAGGCGGGCAATGTCCAGAACAGGGATTTTCACTACTACACCATCCCTTCATTGTGGGATACCTATAGGAACAAAGTCGTATTGATGGAGATTTTGAGACCAGAGATCACTTCGGATGTCATTAAATCCCTAATGGACAGGGGAGAGGTCACTGGTTTTATCCCTACCTTTTTCCACGGCGACCATGCGGCATCGTTTATTGCCGGTTCCTATCTACGGGGGATAAAGGATTTCGATCTAGGGAAGGCATATGAGCTTTTGCTCAACAACGCTTATAAGGAAGGTGGTCCCCGTCCCCATATCAAGGAGTATATTGGTCTTGGGTATATTTCGGACCCTGACATAGAGGACCCAAACACCGAATCGAAAGGAAAGGCTGGAGTGTCCAAAACCCTCGAATTTGCCTATGACGATTATTCCCTTTCGCTATTGGCCAATGCAATCGGCGATACCGAACGCCAGAAGGATTTATATGACCGATCTAAAAACTTTAAAAACGTATTCGATAAAAAAGCAAATTTCATGAGAGGAAGATTGGCCAATGGGGACTGGATCACCCCTTTCAATCCGGAATATCCCTATTATGAATATATGTACCGAGAAGCCAATGCTTGGCAGGTTTCCTTTTTTGCGACCCACGACATGCCGGGACTTGTTGATCTATATGGAGGGGAGGAGAAGTTTGAGGAGAAACTCGATTCACTATTTACCCACAAATGGAACCCCAACTATATTGCACGCAATGTCTCCGGATTTATGGGACAATATTGTCATGGGAACCAACCCGGGCATGAAGCTCCATTTTCATATTACTTCATAGGAAAGCCCGAGAAATCCCAAGCTGTCATCGATGAGCTGTTGGCCAATTATTACGGAATTGGTGAAGAAGGATTGGCACTTTCAGGGATGGACGATGCGGGCGAGATGTCTTCCTGGTATGTATTCAATGCCTTGGGGTTATACCCATTTTCCCCTTCGGACCCCGAATACTTGGTTACGGTCCCCATCTTTGATACGATCACTTGGAATTTGGAAAACAGGACCTTAAAGCTGATCAAGGAGGGAACGTCCAGAGAATTGAAGTCCATTATGGTGGATGGTACTGAAACAAATGGTTACTTCATAGACCATACCTTGTTTGATAAGGGTGGGGAAGTTATAATAAGAACTGGGAAATAATATGCTTAGGTCAAAAGCGCTTAAAACAACCAAAACTCCTCTAATCATGAAAACATATTTCTTTTTAACGGGACTGTCCTTCACGCTTTTGTTCATCTCCTGTAATAGGGCCGAAAAAAAGGATGAACTGGACAAAAGTCCCCAAGCTGTTTTAAAGACCAGATGGACCGATTTGGTAGATCCAGATCATGTCCTTCCCGAATATCCCCGCCCCATACAAGTGCGCAAGGCATGGATGAACCTGAACGGCTATTGGCAAGTGGATACCTTTGTAATGGATTCCATTCCTTTTGGAAAAGATTTATCGGATACGATACTGGTCCCTTTTGCGGTGGAGTCCTATCTCTCCGGCGTTATGGAGAGAACGGACGATCTTCTGTACCGAAAAACATTTACCATACCTAAGGATTGGGAAAAGAAGGATGTGGTACTGAACTTTGAGGGAGTGGATTATCATGCCAATGTTTATCTCAACGGACAAAAAGTAGGGGAACATAAAGGGGCCTTTGACCATTTTTCATTTAATATTACCGAATACCTGACTACAGGTGAGCAGGAATTGATGGTCAAGGTCCATGATGCCTCCAATGATGGATTGCAACCCGTTGGGAAGCAGGTCAAAAAACCCGAAGGTATTTTTTATACGTCCACCACCGGCATTTGGCAAACGGTATGGATCGAACCGGTTTCCCCTAACCATATCCAAACCTTCAAAGTGCAGGCGGATATCGATAAAGGACAAGTTCATTTTATGGGCGATGCCACCGAAGGGAACGGTATTATAAAACTGGTTCTAAAGGATGGAAACCGTATCGTTGCCGAGACTGAGGGTTTGCCACTGGATACCATTACACTTGATGTTCCCCAGGCAAAGCTATGGAGTCCCGAGCAGCCCTTTCTTTATGACCTGGAAGTCCAGTTGGTGAATGAAGGGGCCATTTTGGATGAATTTTCCAGTTATGTGGCCATGAGAAAAATAAGCTTGGGGAAAGATGAAAAAAACAACACCAGAATCCTATTGAACAACGAACCCTATTTTCAAGTCGGGGTGCTGGACCAAGGATACTGGCCGGACGGCTTGATGACCCCACCTACGGATGGAGCTTATGTATGGGATATTGAAACCTTTAAAAAGATGGGGTTCAATTTACTGCGCAAGCATGCCAAAACCGAAAGCCAGCGGTGGTATTACCATTGCGATAAATTGGGCATGCTGGTTTGGCAGGACATGCCACAAGTGTATCCCCATGACGATTTTGAGGAAAGACAGACCCCTGGTGACAAGCAGCAATTTGAAGCAGAACTTGAAGCCATGGTGGACGATCTTTATAATTACCCAAGCATTGTCATGTGGGTCGTTTTCAACGAAGGATGGGGGCAGTACGATACCGAAAGACTTACCCGTTGGGTCGAGGAAATGGATGAAACAAGATTGGTGAGCAATGCCAGTGGCTGGACCGATCACAAGGTAGGGGACATTATAGATATGCACAGCTATCCCGGTCCTGATATTTATCCCGTTGAAGAAAAGCGGGCCACGGTATTAGGGGAATTCGGAGGCCTTGGCCTGGCATTTCCCGGACATTTATGGCAGGAAGAAAACTGGGGGTATCGGGAAATGACCGATAGTTTGGAGTTTAAAGATTCCTACTTGGAACTATGGGACAATGTTTGGCAAATGAAACACAACAAAGCGGCGAGCGCTGTGGTATATACCCAGCTATCCGACGTGGAAGGTGAAGTAAACGGTTTGGTGACCTATGATCGAGAAACCATTAAATTGCCGATATTCTTTTTTCATGATGTGCATACCGATAATATGATCTCCCCGGTCACCATATCGTATGACCACTCGATTTTTCTGGACAAAGAAAAGGTCACATTGAACAATAGAAAAGGGGAAACAATTTACTATACCTTGGATGGCGCAGAGCCTACCCAAGACTCCCAGAAATATACAGTTCCCCTATGGATAGACGCTACTTCAACCTTGAAGGCCATATCCATGGATGGTGATAAAAAAAGCAAAGTGGCCCAGAAGAGGTTTGAAAAGATCGATTCCTTAAACCCGCCCCAATTTGGATTGGGAGAGGAATTTGAGGAAGGTGTGGCCTATTCGTATTACCAGGGCCAATGGGGTAATCTTCCCGACTTTGGTGAACTCAAATCCTTGGGGTCGGGCATTACAAATACAATAGATTTGGGCAAAGCAGCCAGGGAAAGTGATTACGGTCTCACATTCGAAGGGTACATACGCCTCAAAGAGGACGGGGTCCATACGTTTCATTTGACATCGGATGATGGCTCCAAACTGTGGATTGCCGATGAGTTGGTCATTGACCATGATGGCCATCACTCCATGGAAACCAAAACGATAGATCTACCGCTTCAAAAAGGGTACCACAAATTTTCGCTCCATTTTTTCCAGGCAAGCGGTGGCTCAGGCCTGAACCTAAAGATCATAGGCCCGGATGGAAAGGACCTGCCAAAGGGGACATATGTACACAAATAAAGTGGGCAACCCTGGAAGCCGCCCTTAAAAGGAAATGTTGCTCTACATGACGAAAAACCATGGATATAATGCTATTTTTGACCCAGGTGCGAATAGTTGAGTGCCGTATTATAATTTAGAGGTCAGATGAAATTTGAAATAGACCATAAAAGCCCTGTTCCCCTCCATGCCCAAGTTGAGCAATTGCTCCGTGAACTTATTGAGCAGGAGGATTATCAGAAAGGGAAAATCCTTCCCAGTGAAGTGGAGCTTAGCAAAAGATTGGCCATTTCCCGTTCCACGGTGAGACAGGCCATAAAAAAGCTGGTCTTTGAAGGTCTTTTGGTCCGAAAAAAAAAGGCAGGTACACGGGTGGCACCGCAGCCCGTAAGTTCGCGCTCCAATAATTGGCTCAGCTTCTCGCAGGAAATGAAGGTAAGGGGCATCCCCATTCGAAATTTCGAACTGCATTTAAGTTGGGTCCAACCCCCAGCAAACGTGGTTGATTTCTTCAATATCCAAGAAGGCAAAAAGGTCCTTAAAATGGAGCGGGTGAGAGGGAAGCCCGATGAGCCCTTTGTCTATTTTGTGTCCTACTTTCATCCCCGGATCGGCCTTACGGGAGAGGAAGATTTTAAAATGCCCCTCTATGAGATGTTGGAACAAGAACATTCCACCATTGCTTCACTCTCCAAGGAAGAGATCAGTGCCACGGCGTGCAACGAATTGGTTTCCCAAAAACTTGAGATTGAAAAAGGGACACCTGTACTGCTAAGAAAACGATTTGTGTACGACCAAGGGGAAAGGCCCATTGAGTATAATATCGGTTACTATAAATCGGATAGTTTTATCTATACGGTGGAAAGTAGTAGGTGAGCCATTTGCCAATTTCCTAAAAAAAGCAACTAAATCCAGAGACTTTCCAAATTATGTAAACTTTTTTTTGTCTACATATTAGGATGTAAGTGAAATAAATTATTATGTTTGTACATAAGTACATTATTTAATTATTGAAAATTTAATGATTCAGAAGGGAGAAAAAAGAGGGAACACTGTGCAGATAAACCGCAAAACCAATCAACACTTGCTACCAGCTACCGAGGGTTCAAGGCCAGATCATATGGGCCAATACAACATTTACCCGCAGTATCATATGGAAAGCGGAAAGATTTTTGAAGGTTATGGAGGACTTGTTGACTATATAATCAAGAACAGAATGGTATGCCTGGAAGGGTTTTCGGGAGTCGCATGGGAAATCGTGGCACATAGGCTGATCGATGCGCTTTCGAGCAAAGGATTTACCGTAAATGCCATCAGCATTGATACATGTTTAAAGAATGAGACCGAGATTGAATCCATGGTCAGACCTTTTTTGGGAGATGAGGAGTCGGTTTGGGGGAGCAAATGCGATTTTTCCCTTGTGGATTATTTTGATGGGGAAAAATTAAACACACTTGCGCCAGATGCTGAAAGTGAAATCAATATGGTGTACGGAATTGGATCAAGTTTGGTGCAGTGGGACTGTCCCTTGGTGTATTTTGATCTGCCCAAAAATGAATTGCAATATCGCATGAGGGGCGGTTCTGCCACCAATTTGGGTCTTTCCCGTATTGACGTGGACTTTAAAATATACAAACATTACTACTTTATTGATTGGGTGGTTTTGAACCAACATAAGAAAAGATTGGCCTCTCGGATAGATATCATTGCAGACGCTCAGTTCAAGGACACCATTACTTGGGCGCACATGAGTGATATCAAGAAGGCACTCCATGCAATGGCCACTTCTGTGTTTAGGGTCAGGCCATGGTTTGAGCCCGGTGCTTGGGGTGGACAATGGATGAAGGAGCACATACCAGGCCTGAATCCTGACGTCATCAATTATGCTTGGGCTTTTTCGCTGATCGTTCCAGAGAACGGGCTGCTTTTTGAAAGTGATGGGAACCTCCTGGAAATTTCTTTTGATTTTCTGATGAACCAAGAGTCCCAAAATGTCCTTGGCAGACACGAACCCACTTTTGGATCTGAATTCCCCATCCGGTTCAATTTTTTGGACACCTATGAAGGGGGCAATTTGTCCATACAATGTCACCCAAGTTTAAAGTACATACAAGAGGTCTTTGGGGAAACCATAACCCAAGATGAATGTTATTATATCCTGGACTGTACGGATGACGCCTATGTCTATCTTGGTTTTCAGGAAAACATTGACCCGGAAAAGTTCAAAGAAGATTTGGTCCGTAGTCAAGAAGAGAATCTTGAATTGGACATAGTGGACTACGTGCAGAAACACCGGTCCAATAAGCATGACCTTTATCTCATCCCGAACGGAACTGTGCACAGTGCGGGGTCAGGGAACATGGTATTGGAAATCAGTGCTACCCCTTACATTTTCACATTTAAAATGTATGATTGGTTGCGATTGGACCTGAACGGCAAACCGAGACCCATTAATATAGAACATGCCTTCAATAACCTGAATTTTGATAGAAGGGGACAAGTTGTTCCCGAAGAACTTTTCTCCAAACCATTTATAGCTGAGGAATCTCCAGGCCATATCGTTAGAAATTACCCTACCCACCCCGATCACTTCTATGATATTAGAAGACTTGAATTTGACCAGTTTGTGGAAAGAAGCACGGAGAATTCATGTCAAGTGATGATGCTTGTCGAAGGTGAAAAAATTCAATTGGAAACCGAAAACGGCCATGTGGAAACACTGGCCTATGCGGAAACCTTTGTGATACCCGCTGCCGCCAAAAGATTCAAATTGAGGAATCTGGGCCAGGGCCGCGCCAAAGTAATCAATGCATTTCTAAAATAAGTAAATCAAAACCAAACACAAAACCATCATGTAACACAACGAAAAGCACGCACCTAACAACTAAAAATTAGCTAAATACAAACGAATGAAATCAATAATTAACTTTTTAACGAATGAATGCCATTCGAGGAAATTCTTATCAGGAGTTTTTTCCGAAGGGTATTCCACCGGCCCGGTAGGGTCAGGTTTTTGGACCGACATCAGTTTAAAGAAGATGTTTACGACTGTTCTTTTTCTGCTGCTGATCATGAGCTCGGGATGGGCTCAGGACATTAACATAACCGGAAAGGTAAATGATGAAATTGGGCCCATATTTGGAGCAAATGTCATTATAAAAGGAACGGCAAACGGAACCAGTACAGGAATGGACGGGGAATTTTCCCTTTCAGGCAGAAAAGGGGATGTTCTGGTCGTATCCTACATAGGCTATAAATCCCAAGAAGTCATTGTTGATGGCAATGCTCCACTGAGCATAACACTGGAACCGGATACCTCCAATTTGGACGAGGTCGTCGTTGTAGGATATGGTACGGAAAAAAGAACTGATGTTACCGGGGCCATCAGTACAATCGATGAGCGGGCCATTCAGGGAAAACCTGTGAGCAATTCGTATCAGGCATTGCAAGGGGAGTCCCCAGGCTTGATCATACAAAATACCACTTCAAGACCGGGTTCTGTGCCCCAGATCAACTTCAGGGGGGTAAGTACCATTAATGGAAACACCCCGTTGATCGTAGTGGATGGTGTGATCGGTTCCTTGAACAATGTGAACCCCAACAATATTGAGAGCATAAGTGTCCTAAAGGATGCGGCCTCTTCCGCCATTTATGGTTCCCGGGCTGCCAATGGTGTTATTCTAGTGACCACCAAAAAAGGGAAGTCCGGTAAGCCTGTATTTCAATACCGTGGATCTTATGGGGTACAGACACCTACCAATTTTCCAGAATTTGCCTCTTCCTGGGAGTATGCCACCTTACGCAATGAAGCTTTGGTGAATTCAGGTTTCCAACCTGCCTTCACTCCGGAGCAGATTTTGGATTATAAGGAGAACGGACCCAATGTGCACTGGAACCGTGAGATTTACAAGGACATGGCCTTGCAGAACAGCCATAACCTATCCATGAGCGGTGCCGAAAATGGGCTCAATTATTTGGTGTCGCTTGGCTATGTGGACCAAGAGAGTATGTTCAAGGGCCCGGACTATGGGTACCAACGGTACAATGCCAGAATCAACCTGGAAAAACAGGTCAATGAAAAATTAAAGTTGGCCGGGCGCATGTCCTTTGCCAGAAACGATATTAAGGATAATGCCTACTTCGAACAGTGGATCATTGAACCCACTATGCGTATTCCCCCAATCTATGACATTGTGGACGAAAACGGCGATTATACCCTGGTGAGCGGGAGCAATAGCAACCCTTTGGCCCAGCTTGAGGTCGGAGGTACCACCGAATACCAGAACGATGAATTTCTGGGAAATTTCAGTATAGAATACGAACCTGTGGAAAACTTGATATTCAAAGGGGTATTGGGGGGCAATTTGACCAGTAACAAGACACATCTTTTTCGTAAGGCGATAGAATTTGTGTACCCGGGTGGGGGAAACAACGAAAACTTGGTGACTGATAATTATGACAGGTCCTTGTACCTCAACCCTTTCTTGACGGCCAGTTACAGCAAGGATTTTTCGGATAAGCATAGCTTCAATGTGATGTTGGGGGCTTCCTCCGAAAGTTTCAAAAGCGAATTCTTTGGTGTTACCGGAATTGATATTCCTGGAAATGAATTTGGAGTGATAGGAAATGCAAGTGATATCCAGAGCGCAAGTGGTTCGGGCAATGAATGGTCCATTCAATCGTTTTTTGGGAAGATGGGCTATTCCTTCGATGACCGTTTCCAAATAAACGGAATTGTCAGATATGACGGGTCATCCAGATTCTCTTCCAAAAACCGTTGGGGCGTCTTCCCTTCCATCTCCGCAGGATGGACCCTGAGCAATGAGACGTTTATGGAGTCCATTTCCGATGTTGTCTCCTTCGCCAAAATTAGGGCCTCTTGGGGCCAGGTAGGGAACCAGGACATCAATGATCTGTACGGCTACCAAAGTTTGGTGAACATCAATAGCAATGTGTACAGTTTTGGAGGTGTGGCTGCCTCGGGATCTTATTATTCCGTGAGCAACAGCAATAGGACATGGGAGACATCCACGATGAAAAACTTGGGTATCGACCTGTCATTGTTCAATAGAAAACTGGACCTGACCGTTGAATTGTTCGATAACCTGACAGAGGACATATTGCTCCAGTTGCCGGTTCCTGCCACTTATGGCCTTGGACAACCCTTCCAAAACGCTGGATCTGTCCGGAATAGGGGTTGGGAATTCAGTTTGGGCTATCAATTCCAGACCGGAGCGGTGGATCATTCCCTGAATGTGAACGTTGCCGATAACAAAAACGAGATCGAAGACCTTCGGGGAAGGGAGTTCATCAATGGATTTGATGTCAATACCATCTTACGTGAAGGTTACTCCATCAATTCCTATTATGCGCTGAAGAGCGATGGATTCTTCAATAGTGATGAAGAGATCGCCAATAGTGCCACCCCAATTTTTGTAAATGATGTGGGTCCCGGTGACATCAAATATGTAGATCGCAATGGGGATGGCCAGATCGATTATGATAACGATCGCTTCATCCTGGGCAATGAATTTCCAAGATATACCTACGGGGCCACCTATGCCGCCAAGTGGAAAGGGTTCGATTTTTCAATTTTTGTCCAAGGTGTGGGCCAACGAAAACAGTGGTTGCGAGGCGAGGTTGTCGAGGCTTTCCATAACAGTAATGAAGGGCCGGTGTTCAACCGTCACCTCGATCGGTGGACCCCACAGAACATGGACGCTTCGTATCCACGGCTTACCGTCGGTGCGGAGTCGGTGAACAACGCGGCAAAATCCGATTTCTACATTTTTGATGCCCATTACCTTAGGATCAAAAACGTTCAGTTGGGGTATACCATACCTGAAACCGCCGTAGAGCGAATGGGTCTGAACAAAATCAGATTGTATCTGACCGGTTTGAACATTGCCACGTTCAGTCCTTTGAATGCAATTGGCGTCGATCCGGAAAATACCGGGGCAAGTGGAAGGGTTTACCCAGTGTCCAGAATATTTTCATTGGGATTGGACATTAATTTCTAAAAAAAACATCATGAAAAAAATAGTTTTATTCCTAAGTGTAATATGGATATTTTCCGCATGCAGCTCAGATCTGGATCTGTCCCCGATCGATTCGCAGAGCGAATTGAATTATTGGGAAACCGAAGAGGATGCCCAAATCTTCCTGAACTCCATTTATGCTGACCTAATGTCGGCACAAGACTACCTATACTTCAATGCGCTTTCGGATGACGCCTATACGAAGGCCATGGAAGAGTACCGCAATATTGCAAGTGGAAGTTACGGCACTGCCAATGGTGTGGTGGCCGGTGTGTGGTCCGGGAGGTACGAAGCCATACGTAGAACCAATATATTTCTCAACAATATTGGAGACGTTGCGGAAATATCGGAAGACCAGCGCGCATCCTTCACGGCCCAGGCAAGATTTGTTCGGGCCTGGCATTATTTCAATCTTATAGAACTCTACGGGGATGTCCCCTTTATAACGGATGAAATAAGCATAGAAGAATCGCTTGCCCTGGAGAGGGACGACAGGGAGACGATTTTGAACTTCATTTATGATGAACTTTCGTCCGCGATCAATGGCCTACCAAGCAGCTACCCTGCAGATCAGTCCGGTAGGATCACCAAAGGTGCGGCAATAGCGTTCAAATCCAGGGTCCATCTGTACAATGGGGACTATGGGACCGCGGCTACATTGGCAGAGGGACTATTGGGGGATTATTCTTTGTTTCCCAGCTATGCCGACCTTTTTAAAACGGAGAATGAATCGGCCAATGAAATTTTGTTGAGCCTTCAGTACATCCCAACATTTAGGGAGCACAACATCCAATATTCATTGATACCCCCGAGTTTGGGAGGCTATGCCAATTTTTCCCCCTTGCAGGAACTAGTAGATGCCTATCCGACCCTAAACGGATACGGTATTGATGAACCAGGGGCAAATTATGATGAGAACAATCCGTATCAAAATCGTGATCCCAGATTGTCCGCGACCATTATCCACGATGAATACCCAATGAAGGATTTTGAGGGCAATGACATCGTCATAGGGACTTCCCCGGGGGATGAGCCGGATGGACTGAACTTTTCATCCAACAGCACACCTACGGGGTATTATGTGCACAAGTTCTATGATCCCATGGCCAGGAACCAAGTTAATTCCGGTCTCAACCTGATTTTGATCCGTTATGCAGAGGTACTGCTGAATTTGGCCGAGGCCAAAATAGAAATGGGAACATTTGGCCAGTCCGATTGGGACGCCACCATTGGGGCCATCAGGGCCCGCGCCGGACTTCAGGGCAATGCCCTTGTGTTTCCCGGCAATGACCAAAACCAACTCAGGGAAATTGTTAGGAACGAGAGAAGATTGGAACTGGCCTTTGAGGCCGGGCACCGCTTCTTTGATATCAGAAGGTGGGGCATCGCGGAGGAGGTGCTCAACGGTTGGGCGCACGGGATTAAAACAGACGATAGTATGGTGGACGATGGATACATTAGAGTGGATGAACGGAACTTTGACCCCGCAAAACATTATTTGTGGCCCATTCCACTTAGTGAGAGAGACATTAACGACAATCTAACCCAAAACCCGAATTGGTAATGAAAACAATACTACAGTCACTTTTGACATTGATCGTTTTATCCATGACATTGATTTCATGTGAAAACGACGATTACACATTGGATCCTGAAATTGCGCTAACGGGTTCTTTGGAAAGCCCAGGGAATAACGAGAATATAGAGATAGACCTTGAGAATGGTGACAATGTCATCTTTTCTTGGACCCCGGCACAGGCCAATGATGGTGGTACCATATTGTACACCATTAAGTTCGATAAGCCTGGTGGGGATTTTAGCGACCCATTGTACACTTCGCCGTCCGATAATGGTGGTGGTGCCACTACCTTCACCATGAGTACCTCGCGGCTGAACATCATTGCCGCCGAAGCCGGGATTCAACAATTGGAAACGGGAGACGTGGAATGGACTGTCGAAGCATCGAGCAGCTATTTCAGGGAAAATTTTACCCAACCTTCCACGCTCAGCTTGAGCAGACCTGAAGGATTGGCCATATTTCCAGAGTATATGTACATTTATGGTTCCGCTACGGAGGCATCCGATATTCCCAATGCGGTGGCGTTCAAGCAAATTTCCAACCAATTGCCCAGCGATGACATCCAACCCGGTGTTTTTGAGTCGATAACGCATCTCGGGCCCGGGGAGTTTTATATTGTGAATGAAAACAATGCTGCCGCCGAAAACCTGACCCATTATTACATCAACTCAGAAGGTAAGATCAGATCTGGTGACGACCCTACTGCTTTTGATATGGAAGAAGGGGTGTACCGAGTGCGGATGGATTTGGCCAAAGCGACTATTTCCTTCACAGAAATCTCCAACGTTCAATTGTATATCTTGGCCAATCAAGTCGTTAAAGCCAATCTCAGTTACATTGGGGACCATACTTTTGAAGCTACCGGTGCCTATTTCGAATTTTTGACACCGGGATCCCCCGAAGCCCCTGACTGGTTGGGTTGGGAAGAAGAACGGTATCGTTACCAATTCCAATTGGGAGATGGCCAGGTTTCCTATTTGGGAAGCATGCACAACGAAGCCATGAACGGATCGCTGGTACCCGGCTTGGATGGATACAATGCCAGACCAAATGGTGGTGAACCGGAATATTACAATAATGTTTATTTCTTGGGGCCTGAGGCGGCCTATTGGCAAGGAGCATGGAAGTTTCCTGATGCATTGAACGGTGCCAACTTTACGGTCAGGATTGTTTTTGATCCCAAGGCAGACAATTATTACCAAGAATTAATTTTAGAATAAACCTTAGATGATAAGCGCAAAAATTTTAATTACCTGGTCCATGCTGTTTCTATTGGGAACCAGTTGCAGCAATGATCCCTCTGTTGAAGACCAGTTGGAGAATGGAAATGGGGAAATCGAGAACCCAGAACCGGAAGAAGAGGAGTCTTTGAGCCATAAAGAAAAGGCAAAGGCAGTTTATGATATGATCCAATCCCTTTATAAAGAAGGTGATCTGTATAAGGAAAATTTTCCGCCACAAACAGGAGACCCTTCTTATAGCTACTTATGGCCCTATGTGGGCATGCTTACGGCCGGAAATGTGCTTTATGAGCTTGGGTACGATAGGGCTATTTTGGACAAGGAGTTTGCGGGTCTTGAAGCGTACTATGATGACAGGAGTGTTCTGCCCACCTATCAAGCAGCTCCGGTAACCGAGGGACAGACCGATCATTACTACGATGACAGTGCCATTGTGGCCATGGAACTCATCAAAGCTTACGAGCTTACGGGGGATGCCTTTTATTTGAACAGGGCCAAGACCGTTACAGAATTTATCATGTCCGGTGAAGATTCCCGCATGGGGGGAGGACTGTACTGGTTTGAGGCGGAATCCACGGATTGTACCGGTGGGGCCAATTGTATGAAAGCGGCCAATACAAGTGCATATGCAGCCTATGTAACCAGCAAAATGTATCAATTGACCAATGAGTCACAGTATCGGACTTTTGCGGAACGGGTGTACGAGTGGAACTATAACACTTTAAGAGATCCCAGCGATAATCTATATTGGAACGATATCAATATTGCCACCGAGCAGATCAACACGACCAAGTGGACCTACAATGCAGCCTTGATGATCATGGCAGGGGTGAACCTGTACGAAATATCGGATGACCAGGAGTATTTGAACGAGGCCATTGCCACGGCACGATCCGCCTACTCCAAGTTCACGAGTGTGGTGGCTGGGCAAATATTTTATCAAACCCATGACTCCTGGTTCAATGTCGAATTGTTGTCCGCATTTGTGCAATTATCCGAATACGATTCAAAAACTGATGAATATATTGACGTCTTTATCAAAAACATGGATCATGCTTGGAAAAATGCCCGAAATGCCGAAGGACAGTTTTTTGAAGATTGGTCAGGCAACAGCAAAGGCAGATACTACTGGTTGCTACATCAAGCAGCCTTGATCGAGGCTTATGGAGTAGTGGCCTTGTATGAAAATGAGTCATAAATAGATTTTGATCGGAAAACAGTTTTTCCAAAAAATTGAATAGAAAACTAGATGTTCAGTATAGGAGTTGATATAGGGGGGAGCCATATTTCGTCTTGTGCGTATGACCATGAAAGCAAAACCTTGCGCAGGGAAACCTTTTCACATAAGAAAATAGATCCCCATGGGAACAAGGAGGAGATTTTGAGTGGATGGGTCGATGCGTTGGAGGCAACCATCAAAGGTCTGGCCGAACCAATAAGTGGCATAGGTGTGGCCATGCCCGGCCCATTTGATTACTATAATGGAATAAGCAAGATCACCGATGTAGAAAAACTGCAATCCCTATACGATGTCAATCTTTGTTTGGAACTGGCCGAAAGGCTTAAAATGCGGCCTTCCCAGATTCGATTTATAAACGATGCGACCGCATTCTCCGTTGCAGAGGCATTGATCGGGAAAGCATCAAAATATAAAAAGGCAATTGCGATAACCTTGGGAACTGGATTGGGATCCAGCTTTCTTTTAAACGGTAAGCCCATTATAAAGGATAAAAAAGTTCCCGAAGGAGGGTTCCTTTACAACCAATATTACCAAAACGTGTTTGCCGACGACCTTTTCTCCACAAGGGGCATCATCAATGCTTTTGAAGAAGAGACCGGTAAGCGCCTTAACAATGTAAAGGAGCTTTGCGAATTGGTGGATGTAGATCCCAATGCCAATAAAGTCTTTCACGACTTTGGAACCCGACTGGCTGATTTTATCAACCCTTATATTGAGGAATTTGAAGCCGATGTTTTGGTTTTTGGTGGGAACATCTCCAAAGCGTTCGCATTCTTTGGCCCTGCCATGGAGGAGGAACTGAAAGGGGTTGAGGAAATTTATGTGTCGGAATTTGGGGAAAAGGCCGCTATTATCGGAAGTGCACTTTTACTGGATGAAGCATATTATGCTGAAATATCGGAAACCTTAAAATTGATGTAATGAACCGTAAAAAGATGAATTTTAAGGTCGTTCTCCCTGTGTTGTTATGCTACATTGTCATGGGGTTTGTGGATATTGTAGGGGTGTCCAACGGTTTTGCACAACGTGATTTTGACCTTTCACCGGAAATGGCACAATTGATACCCTCTATGGTCTTCGTATGGTTTTTTTTCCTCTCCATACCCATAGGTGTGCTACAACATAATCTGGGTAAGCGCAAAGTGCTGCTTTTTGGTATCCTTTTCACTGCCATTGGCATGTTTTTGCCTTTTATATCTTACTCGTACGGAATTTTATTGGCCTGTTTTGTGTTGCTGGGCATAGGCAATACCATCATCCAAGTTTCCTCAAACCCACTTTTGCAGGATGTCGTTGCCAAAGACCGGTTTTCGAGCTTTATGAGCCTGTCGCAATTTATAAAGGCCATAAGTTCCCTTGTAGGGCCATTGATCGTAACTTTTGCCGTATCCCGGTATGGAGATTGGAAACTGGTGTTCTTGGTGTATGGGATTACTTCTTTAATTGCCGGGCTTTGGCTCATGCTTACCCCAATTGAAGAGTCCTCTTCAACCGAAAGGGCATCATTTGGTTCGGCACTGGCATTATTGAAAAATCCGTTTGTTGCCGCCATGGTGCTGGCCATTTTCTTGATTGTAGGGCTTGATGTAGGTATGAATACCAATATCCAGAACCTACTTACCACCCAATTTGGTATAAGTCTGGAAAAGGCATCGATTGGAATAAGCATCTATTTTACGGCACTGATGATAACCCGATTTTTTGGGGCGCTCCTATTTTCCAAAATAGACAATCTGAAGTTTTTGTACTGGTCGTCCTTACTGACCATCGTATTGCTTGTGGCACTTGTCTTTTCCACAACCAGCCTAATGGCCCAAGTGCTGATCTTTCTTATAGGTTTGACTTCCGGGAACCTTTTCCCGTTGATTTTTTCACTTACGGTAAACAAGCTTCCCGAACGGGCCAATGAAATCTCAGGGCTGATGATCATGGCCGTTGTCGGAGGAGCGGTCATACCGCCTGTCATGGGTCTGATCAACAAGTCTTTTGGTGTCCAATTGAGTTTTGTAGTGCTTGTGCTATCGGCACTGTATGTTTTTGTAACGTATTATATTATTAAAAAAAGAGGTTAAATGATCTATAGGTTTTTTATTGTCTTTGCCATTCTGTTCGTTTCCTGCGAAACGTCGAAGAAAGCTGATCCAGCCAAGGATATTGATGAGGATTCACCACTGGACTTTGTGGACCCCAATATTGGGACGGCCCACAGCCGATGGTTTTTTTACACACCGGCTTCCATGCCCTTTGGCATGGCAAAATTGGGACCTTCCACCAATGGAAGTCTTGGCAACGAGCAAGGTTGGGAAGCCACGGGTTACGATTCCAGGGATACTACCATCGAAGGGTTTGCCAACTTGCATGAGTTTCAAATAGGAGGATTTTTGTTCACTGCCATGACAGGGGATTTAAAAACGGTGCCCGGGGATATGGAGAATCCGGAAACGGGCTATCGTTCCAGTTTTGACCGGAAGGACGAGATTGCCCGGCCTGGGTATTACAAAGTAAAACTGAAGGATTATAATGTAACGGCCGAGCTTACGGCAACAAAGCGCGTCGGGTTCCATAGATATTCCTTTCCGAAAACCGACAGTGCCTATGTGATTTTGGACATCGGCAATGAACTTGGTGAAAGTGGCGATGTAAAGGATGCCGAAGTAGCGTACAATCCAGAAGACCAGACATTCACGGGATGGGTGACCACCTATCCGAAATATGTCCAAAAATATCAGAAAGGTGCCGAGGTAAAAATGTTCGTTGCAGGCGAGATAAGTAAAAAAGCAGAAGAGGCAGGGACATTTATACACGACAAACAATTCAAGGATGTGTTCACCAAAAAGGGTGAAGGTTCAGGAATCTACTTAAAATTCGAAACCGAAGAAAATGAAGCTATTGAAATCAAAGCCGGTTTTTCCTATACGTCAGCAGAAAATGCTTTGGCAAACCTCAGGGCAGAAGCTGAGGATTTGACATTTGATGAAGCGCTTTCAGCAGCAACCAAAAATTGGGAGGACGAACTCTCAAAAATCAAGGTCACCGATACTTCAACGGTCAACAAGACCAAATTTTACACAGGTTTGTTCCATGCCTTGTTGGGCAGGGGACTGGCCAATGATGTGAACGGGCAGTTTCCAGAAAATGATGGGAGTATAGGTCAAATTCCACTGGATGCAAATGGAAGTCCGGAATTCAACTTTTACAATACCGATGCCATTTGGGGAGCTTTCTGGAACCTTACGCAATTATGGACACTTGTATGGCCCGAATATTATAACGATTTGGTGCAGACACATCTTGCCGTATATAAAAATTCAGGTTGGATGGGCGATGGGCTGGCCAATTCCCGGTTTGTATCCGGTGTAGGAACCAACTTTGTAAGTTTGATCATAGCTTCCGCGTATCAGGCAGGGATCAGGGATTATGATGTGGAACTGGCATTTAAGGCCGCTTATGAGAATGAGGTACGCTACAAGGATAGGATTGAGGGGGCAGGAAAAATGGATTTAAAAGGTTTTGTGGAAAATGGGTATATCAACTACATCCCTGGCATGGAAACCACTACGGAAGGTTCTGGCTTTTCCGTATCCCATACCCTCGAATATTGCTTCAGTTCCTATGCCGTGGCACAGTTTGCCAAAGCGTTGGGAAAGCAAAAGGAGTATGAAGAATTGATGGCACTGTCGGAGAATTGGAAAAATCTTTATGATGAGCAGACCGATTTTATTCGGCCAAAGGATGGATCAGGTAATTTTCTTGATGATTTTGATCCCTTTGCCCCATGGATAGGGTATCAAGAGGGAAATGCCTGGCAGTACACCTTCTATGTGCCTCATCAACCCAAGGAACTTGTAGAGAAGATGGGAGAGGAAAAATTTGTCAAACGACTGGATTCCATTTTTACGGTATCGGAGAAAACGAAGTTTGGAGGTGAACAGATTGATGCCTTTGCCGGATTGAATTATTTGTACAATCAAGGAAACCAGCCCAACCTTCATATTGCCTATCTCTTTAATTTTACCGATGAACCATGGCTGACCCAGAAATGGGTTAGGGAGATTTGCGATGGCTTTTATGGCGTAGGGCCCATTCATGGTTACGGCTACGGTCAAGATGAAGACCAAGGCCAGTTGGGTGCCTGGTACAATATGGCCGCCATGGGCTTGTTTGATGTGAAAGGTTTGGTGGATATCGATCCAACCTTTCAGTTGACCAGCCCATTATTCGATAAAATAGAGATCAAATCGGGCTGGGGAAGCACCATTACAATTGCCGCAAAAGATAACATTCCAACAAATCATTATATACAATCCTTAAAAGTGAACAGGGCCGAAAGCCATACTAACCAGATACCGTTGCGTTTGCTCAAGGAGGGAGCCAAATTGGAATATGAATTGGGTCCTGAGCCGAACAAAAGTTGGTTTGAAAAATAATTGTTTTGAGTTAGTTTAGTTAGTTGAGGCACGGGCATTTTGGCTTGTGCCTTTTCTATTTTAAAAACCTACCCATAAATTGGTGCTGCTTGCTAAGTTGACAACTTAAAGCAAATGAGTAACCATCTTACGGGTTTTAATACCATTCGTGATATGTATAGTAATAGGTTATGGAGTCAAGTGTTGCCAAGATGACGAACCTAAAAATAGGTCAAAACAAGATGCTGTTAATCATTTGATTTTCAGTATTTTTAATGCATTCATCGGATTTCAGCTAAAACCATGTAAAGGATGTAGAGTTCGACGCATTCCTTGTGCATAATATAGCTTTGGTTTGACGTTCTGCAAACCTATTTTGCCACTCCAAAATTTTTCAATAATTGGAGAATGTTTTTCTGATTAAAACCAATCATTTTCCATCCATACGGTGTAATAACTAAAAGGTATTCGATGGGTTTTTACATAGCTCAATGCTTTCTAAAAAGTGGCATTTGCCCAACTTCAGGGCATCCAATTTGTTCCATTACCTGTTTCAATTGCGTTTTGAGCAGGGAAATGGTATGATCGCCCCCTGCACTTCCCATAGCTGCCACGCCATACATGAAAGAACGGCCTAAAAAAGTAAATTGGGCCCCACTGGCCATGGTTCGGGCAATATCAGGCCCGGAGCGCGCACCGCTATCCATCATCACAGTGAGTTGATCACCATATTTTGCCGATATTCGGGTCAATGGCTGTATGGTGGATTCCCCGGCATCCAATTGCCTCCCCCCATGATTGGATACAATGATGCCATCCAGTCCCAGGGATATCGCTTTTTCAGCATCGGCTTCCGTGGCCACTCCCTTTAGGACCAGCTTTCCTTTCCAAAGGTCTCTTATTTGAGCAATTTTGTCCATGTCCATACGCTTGCTAAAGGTCTGGTCCATGAATTGTCCCAACTGTTTTAAGTTGAGCCCTTTGGGCATGTATGGTTTAAGCACCTCAAAATTGGGCTGTCCATGCCGTAAAGTCTCAAAGGCCCATTGGGGTTTTCCCAATATCTGAAGGATGTTGGAAAAGCTCATTTTCGGGGGCATGGAAAGTCCATTCTTTATTTCTTTGGGACGAAAACCAAAAACTGGCGTGTCACAAAGCAATACGAGTACGGGGCAACCAGCAACTTGGGCCCGATGGATCAGGTCATTTCGAACGGATTCCTTTGTGGGATGGTACAGTTGAAACCAAGCATTTCCCTCGGTGATCTCGCTGATGCGTTCGATGCTGGAAGTGCCCACGGTACTCAGAATGAAGGGAATATTGTGTTGAAATGCGGCTTTGGCCAGGATTTCGGGGGAATTGGGCCACATGAGTCCTTGGAGACCGATGGGGGCAATCCCAAAAGGCGCAGCGTAACTTTTTCCAAAGATCTCTGTGGTCATATTCGCCTCTTTGTAGGTGTCCAAATACCGGGGCAACAATTCAACCTCTCTGATTTCACTGGTGTTCTTTCTGAGGTTTACCTCCTCATTGCACCCACCGTCCAGATATTCAAAGGCGAACTTGGGAATACGCTTGCGGGCTTTCTCTCGAAGGTCTTCGATGGAGGGGTATCTGGGGTTGAATATGATTTGTTTTTGGTTGCGCATACGATTACAACTTGAAAATTTTTTTCATGGGCACCCATTTTTCCCCTTTTTGGGCAAAGGGAAGCGGTTTTTGGAACGTCCACATCAACTCTTCCCATTCTTGCACCTTGGGGTTTTGGGCATCGGCCTGTTGTTTTTTCTCAAAAGAAAACGAATCATCCACTTCCATGATCATGGACAACCGATTGCCTATTCGGTATATTTCCATGTTTTGGATTCCAGATTCCTTGATGCTCTCCAAAATTTCGGGCCATACATTTTTATGGTGTTCCTCGTAGGCCTTGATACTTTGTTCATCATCCACCAGATCAAGTGCCAGGCAATATCGTTTTAGATTTCCCATACGTGTTCCTTTTTGAAAGTGTTGAACCCGAACCATGTAATGTAGGCAAAACAGAACAAGGGAAGGATAAAAGAATAATTCACCTCGGCCACCCCCATGATCTTCGTGTCGGCCACCCCATGGCCCCCAACATCAATGATCATTCCCTGTAATTTGGGCATCAGGGCACCTCCAACAATGGCCATGACCAATCCGGCCGCGCCCAATTTGGATTCCTCCTCGGTCAATCCGTTCAAGGCCACCCCATAAATGGTCGGGAACATGGGCGACATGAAGAACGAAATGCCCACCAGGGAATATACCCCCCAATGGCCTTCAATGAAAATGGCACCCAAGGAACAGATTCCAGCCATGAGGGAAAACCACATCAACAATTTGCCTGGACTGATAAAACGTAACAGATACGTGCCGATGGCCCGCCCGACCAAAAACAAAATGAACGCCGCAAACTGGTAATTTGCAGCTATATCGCTTGCCATGCCCATGGCTTCGGCATATTGATAGATGTAGGTCCAGCACATGATCTGTGCACCGACATATAGGATCTGGGCCAATACCCCCAACCTGTAACGAGGTCTTTGGAACAGTATCCTGCCCGTTTCTTTCAACGACGGAATCGTTCCATTTGCTTTGGCCTGCGGCATTTTATTGACCAATATGAGGACGAATACCGCCAGAATAACCAGTCCCAGAACCACATATGGGTCCCTGATCACCATGAGGTCCGAGGTACGCACCAAAGCTTTTTTGACAGGGTCCAAGGATGAATAATCGGCGATATCATCCGATTGTAGTTTTTTGAGTACAAATTGTTGTGCAATGAGCAATCCCAATAACAACCCTACCGGATTGAACACTTGTGCCAGATTTAGACGCTGCGTTGCCGTTTCCTTTGCGCCCATGGCCAAAATGTAGGGGTTGGCCGTTGTTTCCAAAAAAGCAAGTCCAAAGGTGAGCACATACAGGCCAAGGCAAAAAAACCAAAACTTCTCCATGATGGCGGCTGGATAGAACATGATTGCACCTATGGCATATAGTGCCAACCCAATCAGTATTCCTACCTTATAAGAGTATTTCCGAACAAACAGTGCCGCAGGCAAGGCCATGCAAAAATAGCCGCCATAAAAAGCCATTTGGACCCAAGCGGCTTGGGAGTTGGAAAGCTCCAACACTTTTTTGAATGCCTGTACCATGGGGTCCGTAACGGCATTGGCAAAACCCCATAAAGCAAAAAGGGAAGTGATCAGTACGAAGGGCAAAAGCACTTTTTTGGATACAATTTTTGGTCTGGTCATGGCGATGTGTTAAAGTGAACGGTCCAGATGGGTGTAGCCCCCATCCACGAAAATAAGTTGGCCAGTGGTATGGCTGGATTTTTCGGAAAGAAGAAAGGCCACTGTGTTGGCAATCTCTTCTGCAGTTGTCATTCTATTTCCCAAGGGGATGTTGTCCATAATTTCCTTGAGTTTTTCTTCAGGATGATCAAAAGAATTTATCCAATTCTTGTACAATGGGGTATAACATTCAGCGACAATTACGGCATTCACCCGGATGGAATAGGGAAGAAGTTCCAGAGCCCATTCCCGGGTAAGTGAATTTCGGGCCCCGTTTGCTGCCGCATAACCCGAGGTATTGCCCTGGCCCGTCACCGATGTTTTGGAACCGATGTTCACGATGCTGCCTTTGTGTTTCTTCAAGTGGGGCAGGGCATGGTGGGCCATCAGATAATAATGTCCCACATTGCGCTCCAAGGAACGTTTAAAACCGTCATAATTGCCATTTTCGAGCCCCACTCCGTCATTGACCCCGGCATTGTTCACCAATCCATCTATTCTTCCGCACTGCTCGATGGCTCTTTCAACGGCATTTTTGCATTGTATAGGGTCGGTAAGCTCAGCGAGGGCATAAAAGGCTTTGCCTCCCTTGTCCTTGATTTCTTCGACAGTGGAAAGCACGTCGGCCTCATTTCGCCCAATAATGACCGGGATGGCATTTTCTTCTGCCAAAACACAGGAAATCCCTTTTCCTATTCCTTTGTCACCTCCTGTGACCAATATGACTTTGTCCTTTAATCTTAAATCCATGTATCATTGATTTGTGGTGAACACACCGATTTCCGCAAAGGAAGTCCTGGCATCACCATTGTGTTTTTCCAAGGCTTTCAATTTTATATATCTAGCCAATGTTGGATTGAAATTTATCTTTTGTTCAATGCGATTGTTGGCCACATTGCTGAATTCCCCTTTCGATGCTGACTTCCATGTTCGGTTATCCTGACTTACCCAAAATTCATACTTGGTGATGATCCCAAACGGATAGCGTTCTTGGATGGGCCAATAGCTAAATCCAGTTAGTGTATGGGATGCTCCCAAATCTAGGGTGATTTCATTGCTGTTCGAAGCATTTTCATCCGTTGCCCAAAAAGTATTGGGGTCGTCATCCATAAGTTTAACGAGATCGGCATCATTTTGAAGGGCCCCGACCACTTTCCAATCTTTTTTGGCCAGATCAAAGTATTGGCTCACCGTCTGTGTTTGTTGTCTATTGTTCGGGTCCACGGCAATGGCCTTTACGTTTGTAGGGGTCAAGACAGGAAATGGGCCGTCATATTTTTCGGAGGTCGTTGTTGGTTCCATCCCATCAGTGGTCACATAGACGTCCACTTCATCATCAGGGACTTCAATGGAAACCATTCCGTCCCTATTTCGGGTGATTTTAGGGTCCACCAAAAGGGGAGGGGCATTATAGAGCTCAAGCGTGGAGAGTGTAATTGGGCCTTTGGCATCCAAAATATCCACCTTGACTTGGGTAGCGGTAACCGTTTCGAACCGAAGGATGCGCTTGTACCCCACTGTGGTCTGCTCGTCCAAAACTTGCCATGTGCCATCGACTTCGGCACTTACCGTGAATTTTTTGATGCGTTGTCCCAAAGGAATATACTCTTGAAGGAGTATGCGGTTGACTTTGGTGGGCTCATTTAAACTGATGGTGATGGAAGCCTGTGTTGTTCCGTCATCAGTGGCCCAGTAGGTTTCAAAGTCCCCATCGATGGCCTTTTCGGCATTGAAGGTGGAGCTGTTGCCACGGACATTGGAAGCACTGGCAGTACTTCCCTCCGCCAGTTCTTGGGCAAAATCGGTATCGATTTGTGCCTTCAGGGCCATCAATTGTTGTACATCGTTTTCATTCACCAGACCTCTATCGTCCACCGGAAGGTTCAACAAAAAGTTTCCGTTCCTCCCGATGGATTCGTAATAGGTTTGCACCAAACGGGGCAGGGTTTTTACCTGATGGTCCTCACCGGGATGATAGTACCACCCAGGGCGTATGGAGGTGTTCACTTCTGCGGGCAGCCAATGTGTACCGTCTTCATGGCCCGAACGCAATTCCACATATCGTGGCCAGCCAGGATGGATCTCATCCCTTCGCATCACGCTCCAGTTGGTCTCGTTGGCCCAACCTTCCTCGTTGCCGACCCAGCGTATGTCCGGTCCGCCGTCACTGAAAATGACCGCATTGGGCTGTAATTCCCGGATCATTTCGGTGGTCTTTTCCCATTCGTAATAGGTTTTGTTGTCTATTTTTCGGGTTTCGTTGGCACCCCCGTAGTATCCGGAACCTCCATTGGCACCATCGAACCATACTTCGAAGAGTTCCCCATAATTGGTCAATAGTTCCCGTAACTGTTCATGGAAGATTTCTACGTATTCCGGTTTCCCATAATGTTCGTTGTTGCGGTCCCAAGGGGAAAGGTATAACCCCAATTTTAGGCCATATTCCTTGCAGGCATCGGCCAATTCTTGGACCACGTCCCCTTTTCCATCCTTCCAAGGCGAGTTTTTAACGGAATGTTCCGTGGTCTTGGTGGGCCACAAACAGAAACCATCATGGTGCTTTGCAGTTAAAATGATTCCCTTCATCCCGGCCTCTTTGGCCACTTTTGCCCACTGTCGGGTGTCCAGTTGGGTAGGGTTGAAAAGGGCAGGGGATTCTCCTCCAGTGCCCCATTCCATATCGGTAAAGGTGTTCATGTTGAAATGGACAAAGGCATAATATTGCAGTTCATGCCAATCCATTTGCCGTTGCGAAGGGGTTGGGCCAACAGCTTGGGGTGGTTCCACAGTCTGGCAAGCTACAAAAAGCAAGACCAGGGGGAAGATTAGGATGTGGGCTTTTCGAATCATTTTTCAAGTTTTTTTAAGAAATACAATCTCTTTCGCTACCCGTTTTCAGGTGTGGAGCAGGTCGCTTTCATGGTTGGGTTTTTGATTTTCAAAAGGGTCAAATTGTTGCGCAACAGCATTTTCCGAAGCATTGCGCAGCATACAATTTATTGTGATCACCTTCATATTAATTACTTTCAATTACAGAACCATCTTCCCGGTACAACTCTATTTCACCATCCAAGAGCACGGCCAGCACAGTCATGTTTTCGTCCAAAACGTAATCCGGGACTTGGATGTATTGGATGCCCGGATAATGGCTCCAATAGATTTTTCCCACCACTTTGTGGGAGAGTTTGGTGCCATCACCCACAACCCATATCCGATTGATTTTGTTCTTTATTCCACGGAGCACGATTTCCCCGTTCGGATTTCCTTTTACGAAAAGGTACAAGATGCTTTTATCCTTTGAAAGCGTAGTTGGACCATAGAAATGTTCTTTGGGGATACCGGCAACGGTTCCAAAAATGGCTTCTTTGTGCTTTTGGGTCCAACGTCCCAAACCGGTCAACAGTTCTTCTTGTTCCTTTGGGATGGAACCATCTCCCTTGGGGCCAATGTCCAACAATAAATTTCCACCTGCAGAAATGACATCGGTGAAAATACCGATCAACTGATCCAGACTTTTGTAGTCATGGTCATTTTTTTGATATCCCCACGAGTTGTTTAGGGTCATGCAGAGTTCCCAATAGTTGTCCTTGGGACGGGTGACGGGCATGCCTTGCTCGGGAGTGGCATAATCACCATGTCCCTGCAATCTGGAATTGATGATGGTGCGGGGATTTTGATCGAGCAGCATTTGCCGGACCTTGGGGGCTTCCCACTCTGCTGAGCTATGCTCCCAATCCCCATCAAACCACCAAAGGTCGGGGTTGTAGGTTTTTGAAAGCTCTTTCAGCTGTCCTTGGTAATAGTGTAAAAAGGTGTTCCAACGTTTGGGGTCGTCCGCGGGTTTGTACCGCATGGAATCCCGGGTGTGGTGGGTGTAGTCTTGATAGGACCAATCGGGAAGGGAATAATAGATGCCTACCTTTAACCCATCCTTTCTGAGGGCATTCACAAAAGGCGAAAGTACATCCCTCTTGGCCGCGGAGGCCTTTTTGGCATTGAAATCCCCAAACTTGCTGTCCCAAAGGGCAAATCCGTCATGGTGTTTTGAGGTAATGACAGAGTAACAGGCCCCACTTTTTTTGATGAGATCGGTCCAGGCCGCAGGGTCGTAGTTTTTGGCCGTAAATCCATCGGTCTGTTTCAGGTAATCGTTATGTGAAATATATCCGTTGAAAAAGGACCAAGACTCATCGATCCCATTTACGGCGTATAGCCCCCAATGGATGAAAATACCCAATTTGGCATCTTGGAACCACTGCATCTTCTCATCAGTTTGCGAATGGTTCTGTGCCGTTCCAGCGACCGATGTCAAAAAGGACACGATGATAAGGCCCAATGGGGTCAACTTGTTGACAACTTGGACAGTGTTCTTTTGAAATGGCAATGTCATTTTATATTGGATCATTTAATCGTTCGTTTTTTTAAGCTTTGCTTAGCTTGATTTCCTCATTGGCCTTTAGTTGTAGGTCAGCGATAGCGATGGACAAGCTATATGTTATGGCAATGCTCGTGTCGGATGGGGAACGAAAGGCAACTTCCTCCAAGGTACCATTCTTCCAACTCATATCCACCTTCATAGTTTTGCCCTCACGTAGCAATTGTCGCAACTCCTCCAGGTCTTCGGGGGTTCCCTGCGCATCTTCCCAATCCGATCCTTCGGCCCACATGGAGTCCTCGTTCAGTTGAAGGTGTTCTTTGAATGGATATCCAAAGACCATGGCCCCCGAATGACCGTTGCCAATGGGACGGGCCTGCATCCATTCTTCGGCTGGGGCGGAATACCATAAAACTTTCTCGGAATCCTGTGCTTTCAAGTTGGAAAAGATAGTGGCCAAAACGAAGACCAGCACCCATGCCAATTTTGGCACAAGATGGTTGGTTGAGAGTGGAATATTTAATTTGGCGATCATATCCTATAAAATTTTAGGGCGTTCAACCCCATGACCTGTTCCTGGGATTCCTTCGGATATTGGGTCAGATATTGAATCAAAATATCTTTTACTTGTCCGTATTCGGCAGAGAGCAGACAAACGGGCCAATCCGAACCGAACATGATTCGCTCAGCACCAAAGGAATCGAACACCACATCCAGATAGGGGATGAAATCATTTTTGGACCATTTTCCCCAAGCAGCTTCTGTGACCATTCCAGAAGCCTTGCAATACACATTCTTCCGTTTGCCAAGTTCACCCATATAGTGTTCCCAGTTAGAATCTATTTTTCCATTGATATTGGGCTTGGCGATATGGTCCAAGACAAAAGATTGGCCAGGGAACAGTTTTACCAGTTCCAATGCAGGGGACAAATGCTTCGGATAGATAAGAATGTCATAAGTGAGGTCATATTTTTCCAATAGGGATAGCCCTCTTTGGAACTCGGGACGGAGCATAAAATAGTCGTCCGGTTCATCCTGGACAACATGCCGTAATCCTTTCAATAATGGATCTTTTGCATACTCCTGTAGTTTTTCCCCGATATCCTCGGCACATAGGTCAAGCCAGCCCACAACTCCTTTTATGAACGGATGTTGCTTTGCAAGGTCCAGCAAAAACAAGGTTTCGGCTTCGGATTGCTGTGCCTGGATGGCAATACAGCCATCCATATCGTTTTGTTGGAGCAAGGGATATAGATCGACAGGTAAAAAATCCTTTTTAATGGTCTCCATGGAAGGACCGATCCATTCATGTGTGCTCGGATGGTATTTCCAAAAATGCTGGTGACTGTCGATTTTTACGTTGCTCATAAATTTTCTGTCTTCAAGGTTGACAGCAGTTCCGTTTCGTTGGTGTCGGATGCTCCAACAGGTTGGACCCTGACCTATATCAATTGTTCAGGGTACCTGCCGATCACGGCAATACCGTGAAATGGGTCCGGATCAGATCCATACTGTTTCCTCCGATCATCACCTCAAACTTGCCCGGTTCGACCACATAATCCATTTCCTTGTTCCAAACAGCAAGTTCTTCAGGTGTAAGGGTGAAGGTGACTTTTTGGGTCTCTCCCTTCTTGAGAAAGATCCGTCTAAAGCCCTTCAATGTTTTTTCGGGGGTGGTCACACTGCTATATACATCATTGATGTAAAGTTGTACCACCTCTTCCCCATCTCGATTACCCGTATTTTTTACGGATACGGAGACGGTGACATTTCCATCTTTTTGTATTTCTGGAGTTTCCACTTTGATATCGGAATATTCAAAAGTGGTATAGCTCAGACCATGTCCAAAGACATATAATGGGTTTTCGCTCTCGCTCACATATCTATGGATGGCAGAGGGTTTTTGGTTGTAATAGATGGGCAGTTGCCCCACAGATTTAGGGAAGGTGAGAGGTAACTTCCCGCTGGGATTGTACTCCCCAAAAAGCACTTGTGCAACCGCTTTTCCTCCAAGTTCCCCGGGAAACCATGCTTCCACTATGGCCGGAACATTGTTCTGGACCCAGTTGATGGATAGCGGGCGTCCGTTGAGCAAAACGCATACAACCGGTTTTCCGGTCTGTTGTACCGCCTGTATGAGTTCGTTTTGCATGCCATGGAGGTCCAAAGTGGCGACATCCCTATTTTCTTCCACTAATTCCTTGGATTCTCCCAAGACAACGATGGCCACATCGGACTTTTTCACCAGATCCAAGGCAGGTTGAAAATTGACCTTTTCCCTGTTCCAGCGCAAATGTGCCCTGGCTCCCCAGCCTCCTTCCCACATTTCAATGCGGACTTTATAGGTTTTGCCGACCTCTATTTTTTGGGGTATTGTGACAATGTTTGTGCTTCCCTTCCTCCAATTGTCAATGACCAATTGATCGTCCAGCCACATTCGGATGCCATCATCCGAGCTCAATCCCAGCCAGCCATCAAAAGCCTGGTCACTTTTTATAAAACCGGTCCACCGGATGGAAAAGTTATCATCTTCCACACCAATACCGGGAGACCAGGGCCAATCAAATTCCAACTCCTTGTCGATCCTGACCAAGGCTGGGTCACCCTGCAAATTTCTATTGTTGAAGTACTCACCCTTCAGGCCGTTCTGTGAACCATCCGGAACGAACAAATATTCGGATGGAATGGCCTGTCCTTTTACAATCAAGGGAACGCCCTCTTCATACTGAACAAGGGTATTGGGACCAACGGTCTGTTTGATTCCTTCAAGAACGGTTGTTGCCACTTTGTTCCTCACAGCATACCCTCCCAATCTCGATTGGTCCGCATTGGGACCTATGACAGCTATCGATTTGATATTCTTGTCCAAAGGCAATAGGTTGTCTTGGTTTTTGAGCAACACAATCGACTTGAGGGCAGCTTCCAAGGCAATTTTTTGATGCTCTTCTGAGTGGAACCTTTCCTGGATCAATTTTTCACTGGTGTAGGGATTTTCAAAAAGCCCCAGCATAAATTTAAGTCGCAGCACGCCCCCGACAGCCCTGTCAATCTCTTTCATGCTCAATTGGCCTTCGTTTACCAATTCGATCAAGGTCTCTTGCCAAAACTCATTGCTGAAATCGTAAAATTGCATATCCACTCCTGCCGATACTGCTTGGCGAATACTCTCTTTTGGGGAATCGGAAACGTTATGTGTGGTCTGGAGGTATTTGATTGCCCCTAGATCGGAAACCACAATCCCCTTAAAACCATATTCTTTTCTTAGGACCTCTGTCAATAGCCAATGGTTCGAGGCGCAAGGGATGCCATCCAACTCGGAATAGGCACACATGGTACCCAGCGCACCCCCTTTCATGAAGGCTTTCTGAAAGGATGGCAGGAAACTTTCCCGCGCCGTACGTTCGCCGACAAGGGCAGGAGAGGAGTTTCCACCAGCTTGTGGTATGCCGTGCACGGCAAAATGCTTGGGTTCGGCAATGATGGAGCGATCGGAGGCCAAACTTTCACCTTGAAGACCTTGGACCATCGCCGTTCCCAATTCGCCCACCAAATAAACATCTTCCCCAAAGGTTTCGGCAATCCTTCCCCAGCGGGGTTCCAGACCAATATCCAAGTTCGGGCCAAGACCAAAATGGACCCCATGTGCCCTTGCTTCGGTGCCGATCACTTCCCCGACCTTCTTCACGAGTTCCGTGTCCCATGTGGCCCCTAAGCCAATGTTCATGGGAAAAGCGGTACTTCCCTCCGCCATATAGCCATGGAGCATTTCTTCCATGATAAGGGCCGGTATGCCCCATCTGTTGCTTTCGATCACAAATTTTTGGAGGTCGTTGATGGTCTGCGCGGATTCTGGATAAAGGTCGTGGATGGCACCCACGCCCAAACTGTCTATTTTACTTTTGGCCTTATCCACGGAAAAATTCTGTCCGTCCACGAAAAACTCCCCCTTGTACATATCCATTTGGCGGACTTTTTCTTCGAGGCTCATTTTTGACAACAGATCGGTCACGCGCTCTTCCACAGAAAGTTGGGGGTTTTTGTAGCTGTTCCCTTTCTGCCCGAACAGGTTTTGGGACAGAACAGAGGTCAATAAGCAAATGGCGACGATTGTTTTCCTAATGTTGGCCTTATCCATAATTGAATTGATCACTATTGATTTTTTATGGGACATTTTCAAAAGGTGTGTTGGATAACTCTTGAGATGTCCAAGTTCCTATTTTTTATATGCAATACAGGTTTGTTTTGACTTACCCAGACCTTCAATCCCCAGTTCCATACGATCTCCTGGTTTGAGATATCGGGGAGGGTCAAAACCAAGACCCACACCAAAAGGGGTTCCAGTGGAAATAACATCCCCTGGCAATAGGGTCATATATTGGCTGATATAGGAAACCACTTCTTGAACATTGAAAACAAAATCTGATGTGGATGAATGTTGCAATCGCTCCCCATTGACGTCCAGCCACAGTTCCAAATTGTTCGGGTCCTTGATCTCATCGGTGGTGGCAATGTAGGGACCAAGTGGCGCGAAGGTGTCACAGCCCTTCCCTTTGCACCATTGTCCCCCCTTCTCGATCTGGAAGGCTCTTTCACTGATGTCGTTGTGAAGCACGTAACCTGCAATATGATCAAAGGCTTCCGATTCTTCGATATAGGAAGCTTTTTTGCCTATCACGATGGCCAGTTCCACTTCCCAATCGGTCTTTATACTGTTTTTGGGGATGATGACATCATCATTGGGACCACATATGGCAGTGGTCGATTTAAAAAAAAGTACAGGTTCCTTCGGAACGGCCATCCCTGACTCTTCGGCATGTTTTGCATAATTCAAGCCCACGCATACCAGTTTCGAGGGTCTGGCCAATGGCGGTCCCAAGCGGGTTTCCTTTGGGATTTCGGGACAATGGGCTGCATTTTTGCCGAGCCATTCCCTCAAATGGGCAATGCCGTCACTCCCGAAAAAAGCTTCATCATAATCCTGGACAAAGGCCGAGACATCCAGCCATTTCCCATCTTCGGTCTGTATCCCCGGTTTTTCTTTTCCTATGTCTCCAAATCGTATCAGTTTCATATCTCTTTTCTGGCTTTGATTGTTATTTCCTTTTTTTGTCTAGTTCAACTTGGTCGTAAATGCCACGGTTCCCTTCATGCTGTTCTTGGCCGATGAAGGAATGGTAAAAACTGTGGTGTCGCCCTCTTTTTTCCATTTGACTTTCCCAGAGCTTCCCAAGATGGTGGCCTTTCGGATATTGTCCTTGGGTAGGCCCACAAATTCAATGGTATCGGGAAGTGTCTCTTCATTTTCATCCATCAAATAGATCAGATAAAGGGTACCGTCCGGTTTGGAAGTTAGGCATACCTTTTCATATTTATAGGGAGCAATGGCCTCGGTGCCATAAATCGCCTCGCTATTGGTGCCCATCCAATCCCCAATGCCCTGAAGGAGGTTATAGGCCCCTTGGTCCCATTTACCTTCCGGGCTGGGGGCAATGTTCAACAGGAGGTTGCCCCCTTTGGCCACAATATCGACCAAGGTGTGAACGGCCTTTTTGGTGCTCATATAATTGGCATTGAAGGCATAGGACCATCCGCCTCCGGCAATGATGCACGATTCCCAAGGGTAGGGAAGAGCCTTTTCGGGTACGCGGTTCTCTGGGGTCAGGTAGTTTTGGTTTTTTCCATGGACGGCCCTGTCCACTACGATTAGACCGGGCTGTTTTTCACGGGCCTTTTCCACCAATTCGTCCATACGGATGTCCTGGTTCACTATACGGTGTTTGAGATACCCATTGTCATTGTTTACAAGTTGTTGGTCGTACCAGCTGGTAATCTCGGATTTGGGTGTTTTGGCCACCCAACCCCCGTCGAGCCACAAAATGTCCACTTTGCCGTAATCCGTGAGCAGTTCCAAGATCTGGTTGTGGGTAAACTCCACGAATTTGTTCCATTTTTCGGGATTGGCCTCAGGTTCGTAATTCACGTTTCGGTCCCTTGGCGGATAGTAGGGGTCCCAATAATTGGGGTGGTGCCAATCAGGTTTTGAAAAATAGGCCCCAGTCCAAAGTCCCTCCCCCCGAAAGGCATCAAAGACCTCCTTGGTTATGTTGGCCTTTGGATTTTTACTGAAAGGGGTTTTGGGGTCGGTGATTTTGTAATCCGTGTACTTCGAATCGAACATGCTGAAGCCATCGTGGTGCTTGGTGGTAAAGACCACGTATTTCATGCCGGCGTTCTTGGCGGCCTTGGCCCATTTTTCGGGATCGAAGTTGACCGGGTTGAAAGTGGTCTGCAGACCTTCATATTCTTTTTTGTATGCAAAGTAATTGTCGGGATTGGAACCTTTTTTCCGTTCACACCAGCCGTATTCCTCCGGACAGATGGACCAAGACTCCACAATGCCCCATTGACTGTAAGGCCCCCAGTGCATGAGCAATCCAAATTTCAGGTCCTGCCATTCCTCCAGTTTTTTGAGGACCAAAGGATCCGTCTCGGGAACATAGCGTTCGTCTTCGTAAACGGCTTGGGCCGAAAGTTGCCCAAAAATAATCAAAAGGAGTAGGATCAAAGAGCTGTTGGGTTTGGTTCTGTTATGGGTCATATCGTACCTGTGTTATCCATTCAATTTGATGAACCCTCCGTCTATCGGAAAGTCGGTGCCTGTTATGAACGAAGCTTCGTCCGAACAAAGGTAAAGGGCCAGATTGGCCACTTCCTCGGGTTTTCCCATACGACCAATGGGTTGGGTCTTAGAGAGTTTTTCAAACATCTCCTGTTCTTTGCCCGGATAGTTTTTGGAAATGAAACCATCCACAAAAGGGGTGTGCACCCGAGCTGGGGAAATGCTATTGCAACGGATGCCATATCCTACATAGTCCTTGGCCACGGAATAAGTCATCGTCAAAACTGCACCCTTGGTCATGGAGTAGGCAAACCTCTCCGCAATACCCACCGAGGAGGCAACCGATGCCATGTTGAGGATCACGCCGTAACCCTGCTCTTTCATTTTGCCCATAGCGGCATACATGCAATTATAGACCCCTTTGATGTTCACTTGGTACAATCGGTCGAGATCAGATTCCGAGGTTTCTTCAATGTTGCCCACATGGGCAATGCCTGCATTGTTGATGAGTACATGTAAAGGATGGTCTGCGGCAATGTCGTCGATAATCTTTTTGACCTGACCCTGATCGGAAACATCGCATAGGTGCGCTTGGGCCCTATGTCCCAAGTTGGTGATTTCTTCAACCACTTGTTGTGCTTTTTCCCATTGAAAGTCCAGAATATGCACGTTGGCCCCATTGATGGCAAACTGTTTGGAGAGGGCTTCGCCTATTCCGCTGCCGCCTCCCGTAATCAATACCGTTTTATTGTTATAGTTGAAGGATGCCATTTTTATTTCAAGGTGATTTCTATGATAGTGTCCAAGGGATCTAGCTTGTCTTTTGGAATCTGGATCAGCAATCCAAATCCGTTCTTTTGATGTGTCAAACTACTTTTGTCCTTGAAGAGCTTGACACTTTTTATATTGAGATTGAAGTCTTTTACGAACACTTTGTCATTTTGATCAAGTATATGCAAGTATATGGTTTTCCCCTTTTGGGTGGATGCCATTCTTTCGGTGGGTGGAACGGGCCCCGCCGATGTGCCATAAATGGTCTCTCCGTTTTCACGCATCCATTTGCCCATTTGATGAAGGGATTCCTTGTGCTCTTGCTGGATTTCTCCGTTGGGCATGGGTCCTACGTTGAGCAATAAATTGCTTCCATAGCCAGCGGCCTTCACTATATAGTGTACGAGTTCTTTTTCTGATTTATGGCTTCTGTCCTGAAGGTTGAACCCCCATGATCCATTGATGGTCTCGCAGACTTCCAAGGGCAATTGGCCAATATCCGATGCGGATGTGCCAAAACCCGTAGTGTTCTTTCCGGGCAGGTCTTTTTCGAACATCTGGAAATCCTCTCCTTCAATCGGGGCCAAATGATGGTTGTTTCCGATAAGGCATTGGGGCTGTAGGTCGTGGATCAATTTATAGATTTCATCATAATGCCAATCCACTTGGAGTTTTCCAAATTTTTTGCCATCCCATTGTTTTTGGTCCCAATGCCCATCGAACCAAATACCGGCAATGTCCCCATAATTGGTCAAAAGTTCCGTGAGTTGGGCCTTCATAAAGTTGATATATTTGTCCCAATCGCCAGTGTTCCTTCCGGGTATGTTGGTCCCTGTTCTACCTCTTGGATAATAATCATCTTCGTGCCAATCCAGCAGGGAATAGTAAAAGAACAGTTTGATCCCTTCTTTATGGCAGGCATCGGCCAACTGCTTTAAAACATCCTTACCATAAGGAGTGCTGTCCACAATATCGTAAGAACTGGCCTTGGTGTCGAACATGGAAAAACCATCGTGGTGCCTACTTGTAATGGTGATGTATTTCATGCCCGCATCCTTGGCCATTTTTACCCATTCCTCAGCATTGAAGGCTACCGGATTGAAGAAGGTCGGCAGTTTTTCATAGGCATCAATCGGAATGTTCTGGTTGTTCATGACCCACTCGCCATCACCCAAAATACTGTATACACCCCAGTGGACAAACAGCCCGAACCTGGCCTCTTGGAACCATTGTCTGGCTTCCCTATTTTCTGGTGAGGGTTGATAGTTTTCCTGTCCTTGGCCATATGCCAGTGTACTGAGAAAAAGTAACAGGACTGCGGATTTTTTCATTAAATGCTTCATAAGGTTGCAGTTTGATGGGGGTTCCACACTTTTCCCTGCGGGAAGGTGTGGTCCTTCAAGGATTCTTGTTTCATTTGGATGCTATAACCTGGCATATTAGGAGGCATGTACGCACCATTCTTGATGGTCACAGGATCCAAAAAATGTTCGTGGAGGTGATCCACATACTCAATGACGCGGCCTTCCAGACTGCCACTGATGCAGATATAATCCACCATGGACAGGTGCTGGACGTATTCGCAGAGACCAACACCTCCGGCATGCGGACATATGGGGATATTGAATTTTGCGGCCATGAGCATTATGGCCAAGTTTTCATTTACACCGCCCACCCTACAGCTGTCTATCTGGCAAATTTCAAAGGATTTTGCCTGCATCAGTTGTTTGAAGATGACGCGGTTTTGGCAATGCTCACCCGTGGCCACTTTAATGGGGGCAATGGCTTCGGCAATCCTGGCATGGCCCAGCACATCGTCAGGGCTTGTGGGTTCCTCGATCCACCAGGGATTGAATTTTTTCAATTGGGCAAGATTATCAATGGCCTCCTGGACATCCCATTTTTGGTTGGCATCCATCATCAATTTGATGTCATTGCCAATTTCTTCCCGAATTAGGGCAGCCCGGCGCATATCGTCCTCAAGGTTGGAGCCCACTTTCATTTTAAGGTGTTTGAAGCCTTCTTCCTTGGCCTCCCGGCACAATCGCCTCACTTTCTCGTCCGAATACCCCAACCAGCCAGCCGAAGTGGTATAGGCAGGATACCCGTGTACCATGAGATGGTCGATACGTTCTTGCTTGGTCACCTCAATTTTTTTGAGGAGTTCCAAAGCCTCATCGGGGGTAATGGCATCGGTGATGTAGGTGAAATCCACGCAGGATACCAATTCTTCAGGTGTCATATCGGCCAAAAGCCTCCAAAGGGGTTTCTGCTCGATTTTGGCATAGAGGTCCCAAACGGCATTGACCAAAGCCCCGGTCGCCAGATGGATGACCCCTTTTTCGGGACCAAGCCACCTCAATTGGCTGTCACTGGTGATCATTTTCCAAAAAGCACCCATATCCGAAGTGAAACTTTCTAGGCTCTTTCCCACAATCAAATGGGACATCGCATTGATGGCAGCTACGCATATTTCATTGCCACGGCCGATGGTGAATGTGAGCCCATGGCCTTCAATCTGTTGGGGATGGTCAGTTTGTAGGATAACGTAGGCGGCAGAATAATCCGGATCGGGGTTTGTCGCATCCGACCCATCCAGTGTGAGGCTAGTGGGAAAACGGATGTCTTTTACTTTAATGTCTGTAATTCTGGTCATAGTGTTGGTTTGGGAAAATTCCCGCATAAAATTAGAAGTGCATTCCATGATGGGCTACCTAAAAAAACACCAAAAACGATACTTTTTTTGCCTTTTTATCATTTATTCTGATTTTTTGTAAGATTTAATATAGTCTTTTGGGGACATCTTCTTTATGGCCCTGAACTGTCGGTTAAAATTTGAAATGTTGTTAAAGCCTGATTCATAAGCAGTTCCCGTAATATTATTTTCGTTTTCCAGCAATAGTTTGCAGGCATACCCAATCCTGACCTCATTAAGGTACCGCGTGAAGGTCTTTCGGTGCGTCCTTTTAAAAAAGCGACTGAAAGCGGATGGGTTCATTCCCACAAGTTGGGCCACCTCACCTAAATTGACCTCATTTTTAAAATTATCAAAAATATATCCATAGACCTTGCGGAGTTTTTTGTTTTCATTTTGTTCAAAATTGTCCATGTAGCCGATACTGGACAAGAATTCATGGTCTTTATGCTTGGTCAATTTGTTCAATAGTTCGATCAAGGCAATGGTCTTTGAAAAGGAATCCATGGTGGGCATGTTTTCAAAGTATTTTTGGATGTCCGTACCTGTTGACTGGAACTTAATGCCCCTTGTGGCTGTCTCCAGCATCAGGCCAATATGGGAAAGTTCGGCAGACTTGAAAAAGGCGTCCCCCAAGAAGTCTTCTGTAAAATGGATGGCCACGGCTTCGGCGGCAGTGGGGTCTTCGGCCTCAAAATAGTGGTCATCGTTCAGCCACATATGGGGCAGGTTCTTGCCCAAGAGCACCACTTCCCCCGGCTGGAACTTTTGGATGCTGTCCCCAATAAACCTGGTGCCAGTACTCTTTTTGATGAAGACCAATTCCAGTTCAGGATGGTAATGCCAAACTTTTAAAAAGTAGGGATAGCTGTTTTGGGTGACGGAAAACGATGAACTGGCATCACTTTTACGGTTCAATAAATGAAGCTTCATACCATTCTGCCTTTAAGCCAATTTACAAACATATTGATTAGTTGTTTTTTCTGTTTTCATGCCCACCTGGAACCTCTTCAAAAATCAGGGACATGATATCACGTTTGAGGTCTTTTCCAAAACCTTGATTCAAAACTTTTTAGAAACAATTTGCATGCTGTATTTCCAAAAATAACGGTAATAGGGTACAATGGGCAAAAAAAGTATCATTTTATGTCAAATAAAAGGTGGTGAATATTTTTTTTTAACAATTCATTTGCATTAATCATCAGAAGAACATAAGAATTCTGATGCGCTCAATCATCAAAATATACGATGAAATTTCACTAACAACTCAAAATTTTAACCAGTACACTAAACAACTCGCAATCTTATGAAAAAAAAGCTAATCTTGATTTTAATGCTTGTGCTAAGCTCAGGGTATGTGTTTGGCCAAAGCATTACAGTGACGGGATCGATAGTCGATGCCGAGACGAACCAGCCCGTACCAGGTGTCACTGTCCTGCAAACGGGAGCCGCCAATGGCGCTTCGTCCGATTTTGATGGAAACTATTCCATAGAAGTACCTTCAAACGCCACGTTGAGGTTTACCGCCATTGGGTATGAATCCCAAGAAATTCCGGTCAATGGAAGAACCACTATCAATGTAGTGATGTCCATAAGTACGGAACAACTAAATGAAGTGGTGGTGACGGGTTTGGGCATTACCAGGGAGAAAAAAGCCTTGGGGTACGCAACGGCAACCGTAGAGGCGGAGGCTTTGACAGAAGTGGCCACTCCCAACATTGCCGCGGCGCTTTATGGTAGGGCCCCAGGGGTGCAGATCTCAGCAACGCCAGGTGGTGCCACCAGTGCCGTCAATATCACCATCCGTGGGGCACAGTCCATTACAGGGACCAGTACTCCCTTGATCATAAAGGATGGTATCCCGATCAGGAATGGTGACGTGAACAACGGTAACTATTGGGACGACCAACGGATACTTGGAAACGGACTGAACGACATCAACCCAGAGGACATTGAAAGCATTTCCATCCTGAAAGGTGCTTCGGCAGCTGCGCTTTACGGATCGGAAGCCACCAACGGGGTAGTGCTCATTACCACAAAGAAAGGAAAAGGAAGAGGTTGGAGTGCTGATTTCAACACGGCCTACAATTTTGACAGGGTGGCATATCTGCCTGAATTTCAAGATGAAAGAGGTCCGGGCTATCCCATAAGCATTTCAGATGCAGGGCAGGACGAGAACTTGTTCCTGTACTACGATCTGGATGGAGATGATGTGAACGAGACCAGGGGCCTCATAGGCACCACGTTGAACTTTGGTCCTCGATTCGATGGACAACCCACTTTGGCTTGGGATGGAAAAATACGTCCCTATTTGCCCCAGGACAGTTACTCTGGATTGTTCAATACGGCACACACCACAAGGTACAATGCATCGGTATCGAACGTCACAGAAAATTCGAATACACGTTTTTCCTTCACACGTTCGGACAATGGTTCCATTGTTCCCAATTCGAGCAGCTACAAGAACATATTCAACTTGAATACCACAATCAATTGGACAGACAATTTTAGATCTACCTTGATTGTTGATTACATCAATGGTAGAGTGAACAACCGTCCCTACAAAATCGATCGGATCATGAACAATTTTGGTGGGATGATGAGCCGTTTTGACAGTGCTGAATGGTACAAGGACAGATATCAGACGAGTTTGGGATATCGTTGGGTCACAGGGGCCAATCAAAGTCTTACACCAGACGAAAACCTGATCTACGGAGGCTATAAGGAGCCTGTGCTGGAATATTTGTACAGAGCGAACAGGTTCCAATCCGAAGAAAGAAGCGATAGGGTGATCGGTAATTTGACCCTGGAATGGGACGTGGCCGAAAATCTTACCCTAAGGGGAAGGGTCTCCAATGATTTTACTACGGAATATATTGAGAACAGAAATCCAAACGAGCTACCCATCGCTTTTGGTAACTCGGGCTATTTTAGCATGTCCACCCGAACCAATTCCATCAAATATGGGGAGCTTTTGTTGAGCTATACCGCCCAAATCAACGATGACTTTTCGCTTTTGGCACGCTTGGGCTATAATGCGACAGAACAAAAAATGAGATATACCAGTGCCTTCACGGATGGAGGGTTGAGTGTTGAAAATTGGTTCGATGTGGCTTCCAGTGTCAACCAAGCCAGACAGGACAATGATAGGGAAAATCTGATCAAGGATGCCATGATCGGTCTGCTCAATCTGGACTATAAAGGTATTTTTTATGTTGAAGGAACGATAAGAAGGGATAGGACCTCTACCATGTCACCACAGAACAACAGCTTTATCTACCCGTCGGTGAACAGTAGTTTCATCCTTTCAGATGCATTTGCAATGCCAGAAGCGATCAATCTGTTGAAAATTCGCGGTTCTTGGGGAATTGTGGGTAACTACCCCAGTATTTATAGTGCCAATATTGCCTATAATCAAGACAACCTTGGCGTACAGGGTGGTGGTTCCTCCATACTCTATACCACCTTGCCCGACAACTTTGGAAATGATAACATAAAACCAGAGGAAAAGCACGAATATGAGTTTGGAGTAGAAGCCAATTTGTTCGACAATAGGATCATTTTTGAAACGACCTATTATAATGCACAGATCCAGGACCAGATTTTGGGCCTCACCATTCCTATAACCTCTGGGGGGTCTTCAGTCCTATCAAATGTGGGAACCTTGAGGAACTCGGGTATTGAAGTGGGATTGACCTATTTTCCCATACGCAGCCAAAACGTGAACTGGGAATTGGAGATCACAGGTTCCAGACAATGGAACAAGGTAGAAAAATTGGCACCCGGGCTTGAGGAGATCATCCATGCCGATTATGATGGAAATGCGGCCCAATTGGTTTCAAGGGTAGGGCAGCCCATGGGAGATCTGTTGGCCCACCCGGTAGCCACTGACGACCAAGGTAGAAAGATTGTTGACCCCAACGGGATGTATAGAGTAGATCCAGATACCCTTGTGACGGTTGGAAATGCCCAGCCCAAAGTAATCGGGGGTATCCGTTCTGGATTGACCATCAAGAATTTCAGTCTGAATGTATTGGCCGATTATAGGATCGGGGGCCATGTGATGCCCACGGCCCTGAATTGGATGACATCACGCGGTCTCACCGAAGAAAGTTTGAACTACAGTACATCGGAAAGAGGGGGGCTCAGCTATTATGAAACCAATGATGGCACCCGTGTCCAGATAGCGGCCAATTCCACTTCTGGGCCTAACGGGGAACAGGTCTTCCATGATGGTATCCTTTTGGAAGGGGTACAGGCCGATGGCTCTGAGAACGATGTGATCGTTTCGAATCCGGAGTACTATTTCACAGTCTATAATTGGGGAGGACCACAGTATAGCCCCAATACGCGCTACGAACTGTACATACAAGAGAACAGTTATCTGAAACTGAGGGAGATATCATTAGGGTATTCGCTACCAAGGAAAGTGGTGGATAAAATAGGATTGAAATCCCTTGATCTTTCCCTATTTGGCAGAAACCTCTTTTATATCTACAGGAGTATAAAGAATATGGATGCCGAGCAGACCACCGCCGGTTCAAATTGGTTCCAGAACGTGAACAATGTCGGGAACGGTTTTTCCACCCGTTCATTTGGACTCCAAGTAAGGGCGAGATTATAATATAAAGTTGAACAACTGAATTATGAAAAATTTTATGAAACAGATATCAAAAACAATCGTTTCGATGTTGGTGTTGGTTGTGCTTGTCTCTTGTACCGAGGACAAATTTGCAAACTACTACCCAGATCCGTCAAAGTTATCACAGGGTACTGTGGACAAGCAGTTCACAGGATTTCTTCAGACCAATAGGGAATATGTGTTGCCTGCCTATTGGAACTATTTTGTTGTGCTGCGCAATACCTTACAATATTACAACCAAGCCGTAGGGTGGATAAACGCCAATAACCAATATGTGCCAGGGGCCGCTTCGATCAGTGATCGATGGAGCAACTATTATCAATTGTTGTCCCAGTACAGGGAATTGGAGAAGATATACAACAATCTTTCGCCAGAAGAACAGGCGCTGAACGAAATCTATATGATCACGGCAACGATTTACCTGTATGACTTCACCCAAGTGACCATCGACCTCCATGGGGACATCCCTTTCACAGAAGCGGGCAAACTGAGCCAGAACGGCGGCGATTATATTGCCTCCTTGGCCCCATACGATAGTGCGGAGGATCTTTATACCATGATGTTGGACGATTTGAGCGATTTTTCCCAAAAGTTGGGAACCATCAATGTCAACCCGGGCATCTTGGTGGGTTTCGGGGCCCAGGACTATATCAACAAAGGAGATATTGAAAAGTGGCAAAAATTCTGCAATTCGTTACGGTTGCGGATGTTGACAAGGGTTTCCGGAGTAGGGGAGTTTTCAAGCAGGGCGCAGGCAGAGATCAACCAGATCCTGAACGATCCCACTACGTATCCAATCGTGGAGACGAATGATGAAAATATCCAGATCACCGTCTATGACCTCAGTACGCCGTTGGATTCCGAAGGTTTTGAGACCGGTTTGGAGGATTGGAACGGAAACATTGCAGGAAAGACAATGATTGACCACATGCTGGCCAATGGCGACCCAAGGCTACGCGCCATGTTCGAGCCGGGCGAGAACAATGTCGATGAGGAATACATCGGATTGGACCCCTTGCTGAATCCGGGCACCCAGGAAACCTTGATTAACTCTGGTGAATTGACCATTTACAACCGGTCCACCCTCAGCAGGAACGATTATTTCCCTGGCCTGATCATCACGGCATGGGAAGTGAACTTCTTGAAGGCCGAAGCCTATGTGGGCGTGAACGATGCAATGGCCAAAGAGGCTTATGAAAAAGGGATCACAGAATCCATCAATTTTTACTACCAGGTGAGGGAACTGAGCAACGATGCAACCTCTCCAGAACTGGTGGCCTTAGGGGATACAGAAATATCGGATTACCTCGCATCCGCGGCGGTCAGTTGGGACAATGCCACAAGCGAAGCGGAAAAAATGGACCTCATTGCAGCCCAAAAATGGCTCAGTTTCAATGTGATACAACCCTATGAAAACTGGGCAGAGCTTAGAAGGCTGAACGCCCCTGAACTCGATTTTTGGGTCGACCCGGCCAATGCCCAATCCCTTCCGCCCAATCGTTGGATCTATCCGAACAGCGAATTGGTGTACAACACAGAAAATTACAATGCCGTGAAGAGCAACGATAACCTATCCACCAAAATATTTTGGGACATAGATTGATGAGTTTAGTTTTTTTGATTTAGTTTTTTTAATTCATGCCCGGTAGCAAATCTCCCTTACTGCCGGGCATTTTTCTTATGTGAGTGATAGTACGATCGATTACTAAAAATGCCAATTTTTTATGATTCAATGTGGAGAGATGTTTTTTGTGAAAATCCAGAAATGTAGCGCCTAAGTCAGATGAAGGTTGTAATATAGATGCAAATAAAGACCAAAGACCATCCAAATATGAAACGAAGAGACTTTGTAAAGAACAAGATGATTGCTTCCACAGCTTTGGGTCTGGGAGGAGTCGGGGTATTGTCCGCTTTTAACGAGGGTCCCAAACAGATGAAGAGTGGATTCAAGCTCAAATATGCCCCACACCTTGGCATGTTCAAGGAATCGGCAGGGGACGACCCTATTGACCAGTTGAATTTTATGGCGGATATGGGCTTTACCGCCTTTGAGGACAATGGCATGAAGGGCAGGTCCCAAGACCTACAAGAAAAAATGGCCGCTACCATGGCCAAGCGGGGCATCTCAATGGGTGTGTTTGTGGCACATACAATTTCTTGGGACAAGCCCAATCTTGCCAATGGCGATTCCTCACTTCGTGAAAAGTTTCTTGCGGAGATAAAGGAATCCATTGAGGTTGCAAAAAGAGTTAATGCCACATGGATGACTGTGGTCCCAGGCCATGTGGACCTAAGGTTGAGAAAAGAATTTCAAACTGCCCATGTGGTGGAATCCTTAAAACGGGCCAGCGACCTTTTGGAACCCCATGGCTTGGTAATGGTGCTGGAACCGTTGAATTTCCGTGACCATCCCGGCCTGTTTTTAACGGATAGCCCTCAGGCATATGAGGTATGCAAAGCTGTGGACAGTCCTTCCTGCAAGATCCTTTTTGATATTTATCATCAACAGATCCAAGAAGGAAATCTCATTCCCAATATCGATGCATGCTGGGACGAAATTGCCTATTTTCAGGTGGGGGACAACCCCGGAAGGAATGAGCCCACCACTGGAGAGATCAATTACAGGAATGTATTCAAACATATCCATTCCAAAGGGTTTGAGGGCATCGTGGGCATGGAGCATGGCAATTCCAGGAAAGGCAAGGAAGGTGAACTGGCCGTAATCGAGGCCTATAAAAGCAGTGATACATTTTGATTTGTTTTAGATGAAGCAATTGATCATTACACCCCTATTTTGGTTATTGTGTGCCATTGGGACCCTCTATTCCCAGAGCGAATCAAACTATACCCAGAGCATTCCGGGTGTGGACATTGGTCTGGAAATGGTGGCCATACCTTCGGGCACATTTGAAATGGGCAGTGCCTTGGATGAGGAGGGAAGAAAAAGTGATGAAGGCCCCGTCCGCGAAATTGAGATGAACGGGTTCTGGATTTCCCAATATGAAATCACATGGGAACAGTATAATCTTTTCATCGAACGGGCCATTGACCAACTCGAAAATGAGCACAAGGCCTTAGATGTTGACCTGGACGTGGACGCAGTATCAGGCGCTACCACACCCTATGTGGATATGAGCCTTGGCATGGGAAGGGGAGAAGGTTTTCCAGTGGTTAACATCACCCAAAAAGCAGCTTCTACGTTCTGTGAATGGCTTTCGGCCTTAACCGGCCATTTTTACCGTCTTCCCACAGAGGCTGAATGGGAATATGCGGCACGGGCAGGAAGTGATCGACCGTATTATTTTGGGGAAGATCCCTCGAAATTGGAAGATCATGCCTGGTTTAAGGAGAACAGTGAAGGAAAATATCATCAAGTTGGCCTCAAAAAACCAAATCCGTGGGGCCTGTATGATATCTATGGAAACGTTGCGGAATGGACATTGGACCAATATAACGAGGAAGGTTATGTTGAAGCCAGTTTACCCTTTGAACCGACAGTGAGCGAGTATCCAGTGGCCCTAAGGGGCGGTTCTTTCAACAGTGCACCCGATGAATTGCGCAGCGCTTCCCGAATGGCATCAAATCCCGTATGGAAGGAGCGCGACCCACAATTCCCCCGCAGTAAATGGTGGTTCACAGATGCCGGATTTGTAGGGTTTAGGGTAGTAAGGCCAGTTGAGACCCCTTCCCCTGAAGACTATTCCCGTTACTGGGGAAAAGAATAAAATGAGTATCCAAATAAATAGACAGATGAAACCAAAAAAGCAATCCAAGACCAAAGCAAGACGAGAGTTCATAAAAAAAGCCTCATTGGCATCAGGAGCCATGGTTCTTCCCTCGCTGGGCACAAGTGCCATGGCAAATGTATTCAACGAAAAAAAATTGAAGATCGCCCTTGTGGGCTGTGGAGGCCGGGGCACCGGTGCGGCCAACCAGGCATTGGAGGCCGATGACAATGTAGAACTGGTGGCCATGGCAGACCTGTTTGAAGACCAATTGAATTCCAGCTATGGACATCTTTATGAAAAATATAAGGACACCGGAAAAATGCAGGTAAGGCAGGAGCACAAATTTGTCGGTTTCGATGGTTTCAAGAAAGCCATAGACCTTGCCGATGTCGTCATCCTTACCACCCCGCCCGGATTCAGGCCCTATCATTTTGCCTATGCCATTGAAAACGACAAGCACGTGTTCATGGAAAAACCAGTGGCCACGGATGTTCCTGGAATAAGAAAGGTACTTGAGACCGCCAAATTGGCCGATCAAAAAAGGTTGAACGTTGTGGTCGGGCTGCAGCGCCGTTACCAAGAAAATTACATAAAGACCCATGAACTCATCAAAAATGGAAGTTTGGGCAAAATAGTGGCAGGACAGGTGTATTGGAACAGTGAAGGGGTATGGGTACGCTCCAGAAAACCTGAACAATCAGAGTTGGAATACCAAATGAGAAACTGGTATTATTTTAACTGGATATGCGGGGACCATATTCTCGAGCAGCATATACACAATATTGATGTTGCCAATTGGTTTATCGGGGAATACCCGTTATCGGCACAGGGTATGGGAGGAAGAATGGTGAGGACCGGACCGGACCATGGGGAAATCTTTGACCATCATTTTGTTGAATTTACGTACCCAAGTGGGGCGGTCATATCAAGTCAGTGCCGCCACCAGCCCAACACCATGTACAAGGTCGGTGAAGCTTTTCAGTTGACCAACGGTACCGTGGTCACCAGCGATGCCGGTGCGGCCAAGATATATGACCTCTCCGGAAAGGAAATGGAATCCATCAGCAATCCACAAGGACACAATCCATATCAAGAAGAGCACAACAGACTGTTTGCTTCCATTCGGGATAAAGGTGTCATCAATGATGCGGAAAATGGGGCAAAAAGTACCATGAGTGCCATTTTGGGACGAATGGCCACCTATAGTGGCAAAGTAATCAGTTGGGAGGAGGCCATAAACTCCAACCTTCAGCTTATGCCCGAAGGACTGACATGGGATTCTCCGACGCCAACAAAGCCAGATCAAGAGGGGAAATATCCCATACCCATACCAGGCAAGGCGATCGTGCTTTGAAACGGTGGCTGATCGGGGGATATTAATCCATGTAAACACCTACCAGCCAACAGAGAATAAATTGTTACATGATGTCAAAAACTCCTTTTGGAAACTTCGTTCCCCATAGCATTTCCACAAGAAGATGTTCGAGGACATATTCTATTAAAGGACAAAAAATAAATCTTTGGTGGTAACAAGGATTATGATGATGTTAGTAGTTCCCCTCTCTGGCGAACCACTGAACAGTAGTATTTGTTGGATGTTAACTTGCCTATTTACAGAATTTTAAACATTCATTCGATACATAAAAAAGATGTGGGTTTAGGTGAATGCTTCAGCACTTGCTGTGTGTAATTTGGATAGTGTTTAACGCTTGCCGTAGGTGTTTTGCAAACCTGTTTGTCAAACCCAAAATTAGGTATTATCCGCAATTACTCAGAGGCAATCAACGCATCGACATCTTTCTGCGCCAGTATATGATCATTACTTGTTTTTTCTTCACTACGCTTGTTTGTACCAATTTTGGGTCCACAGGAAAGAAAAAAAAGAAATATAAGATTTAAATATACGGTCTTACGCAGTATGCTCATTCGTTCCAATTTTGCAGCCGACCTAGATATAGATAGCTTTCCACGTATTTGCGATGCTCTGGGCTGGTCATTTTTTCTACCAGTTTCAACGCAGAAATATAACTCGCTAAATTTCCATTTGATGAACTGAACTTTCCGTCCTCAACAAAAGTTACCAGGCTATCATTTTGGACTTTTAAGTTCGGATAATCTTTCTGCAATTCTTCGCCACCACCGATGTATGTAACAATCTTATGTCCATCTGCAATTCCCGATTTACCTATTAACTGGGCTCCGGCGCAATTGCTCACAGTGTATATGGTTTCCTTGTTCTTCTCCTTTATGAAATCTATCATTTTTTGGTTGCGGACCTGGGCATACATATCATACCCACTGGGTACGAACAATGCTGTTAATTTGGGGCAGTTCTCAAAAGTATAATCGGGAACAAAATGCATACCTTCTTCCGTTGTGATCGGATTTTTGTTTTCGGCGATGGCAATAACGTTAAAAAGTTGTTTTCCATCTTTGCTCGGTTTTGCAAAGACATCAGAGGTCGCGATGATCTCACTTTGTAAAACACCGCTGAACATCAATAGTCCTATGGTCGGCAGTTCGGGATCGAACGGTTTTAAATGTTTTGTCAGCGTATCGGTTTTCACCTCTGTTTTTGAAAATTCCGAATTAGCCTCTTTCGTTTTTGATGTATCTGTGTTACAGCTCGTCATAGCTGACACAAAAACTAGTAATATCATTCCAAGTTTTGCCATTGTCCCAATTATTGTTTTAGTTGATCAAATTATAATATCTTTTGCTACTGCTATCCTAATAAAAATTTCGATAAACTTCCCCTTCGATTGTTAGGTTGAATTTCGTTGCTTTTTCCCTCTTCTGGATTTTCTGCCGTATAAGAGCGCAAACCGTTACGCGATTCCATGTATTGATATATCGTACAACAAAAATAGGGTCCTGTGGAAGGCAAAAACTTAAACCAGTTTAAGAAATAGCATGTGATTTTTTTTGCCAATTGCGAACTTGTCAATTACCTGTATAGAATTTCCCGTCGAAATAACCACAATTTGAGAGGTGTTTTTGGTCGCAAGGTTGTACACCCCAAGGGTCTAAAACTACTCTTTTCAAAACGCATATTCAGTGCCCGGAAGTTACATTTCACCTAGATGTCCACTTTCCACTTGGTCATCCGAAAGGTTGTATATGTCCATGCTGATGGACAACCGTTCGTTGAGCATGGGCTCCAGGTTTGGGCATGGATAATTTTTCTTGGGAAAAATGCTCTCTTGGCAGTAATGAGATATAGGCAAAGAAGGTTTGACCTTCTTTTTGGTCAAAAACTTGACATCGTCCCATGACAAATTGACAAAGGCAAAAAAATCGACAATGGCTTGATGACATTTTTTTTCTATTTCGATAAGCTTGAAAGAAACACCAATTAAAAAATTAGAAACCAAATGAAAACCTCAGTAAAAATTATTGTATCGCTCATTTTTGCCTTCATGTTGGCAATGAGTTGCAACTCGGACGACAACGCCCTTAAAATGGACGACGATGTGTCACAGACCGATGATGATCCCACCCCCACAGATGATGACCCAGGACCGGCCGAAGGCTATGAAATGGTGGACGTGCAAGTCATTCTGCCCGATGGTTCAAACGCGGATACAACAGGTGCATCCCTTTTTGGCATGGGTGCCACGAGCAATCTTGATGATGCGGCGAAAGGCAACATTCCCTTCAATCCCGGAAGCGTGGAGCTGGCCTATTTGTTCGATGCGGATGGAGATTTACTGCTGGCAGGGTTCATGACCGATGAACGAAAGGAAGTATCCGTGGCCACAACCGCCGAAGTGATGTTGTATTTTGGCATGCTTACTTCACTTCGAACAACTCCCTATAAAAAAATGTTCGTGGAGCGCATTGTACAGGAACAGGCCTTTATGGATCTTGCTGCCGAATTTGAGACGTTGTTCAACCAAAACCCGAAAGTATTTGCGGAGGGAGGGTTTATGGACGCGCTCAATGAGGCGATCACTTCACTCACGTCAAAGGAACCCATCGACATTGGTTCCAAAATAGATTTTGGCCCCATAGAGAGCAGTGGCTTGTCCCTTGACGAAGCAGGGGAGCAGTCGTTCACCGTTTCCAATAGTTACCCAAGGCGTGCCCACGGGTTTGTCTATAAAAAATCCTATAAGGATGAGTTTGGGAATGAGACCGTCATCAACTCAGAAATTGAGGGAAGCGACACCCCGGACCATGAACTGGAAATCCCTTTTATTGCACTAGCCAATGAGAATCAAGATGATCTACAGGGACAGGTAACCAATTTCAATCTGTGCTCACAGGGAGCCCGATACGCTTCAAAAACCTCATCTGCCCTGAATCTGGAACTTGTTGAGGGGAGAGCTTCGGAAACCTACGAACTGGCCGTAATTGGTCCTGGTAGTGGCGGTGCCGCAGGCCGTGGCCTCACCAATGCCGAACAGGAGAAATTTGAGGAGCTTTCCGTGGAGACCTTTATTATGGACTATTTTCTTCCCATTTTAATGGATATTGGCGGAAACCGGGACACTTTTGAGACCAAGGCCTTGCAAGGGGCCACCTCCATGGTGGGTACGGTGGAGCCGATTTTAAGGGCGCACGAACCCTCCATCACCGCTGTTCTGGACAATGATTTTGAAACGGCCATGAACGAATTCCTGCCTTTTCTCTACGGCGATATCAGGCTCTCCAATGACCTTAGGAACATCATGACCCAAATGTATGGCATCCTTTCAACCGGAAGCAGCCCAAATACCTTCATCCAGAACAATGAACTGATCCAGGAAGGCGAACAACGCTATCTGAAGCTCACCAGTGCCATATTGCGTTCCATCAAGGAATCGGTGGGCATAAATTGCATCAATCAACGATTGGGTGTTTCGGCAAAACTGGAAAAGTGGGACATCACCATTTCAGAGGGTGTTGTAAAACTACAGCCCGAAAAAATGACTACGGTGCCCTTTGGCGACCCCAAGGAAATCCGAGCCAAAGTCCTCATCAATTTGGAAGAAGGGGAGGAACTTGAATATGAGTGGAGCACCACAACGCAATTTGGTGGGGTGCTGAACGATTACAATGGCCAGGATGGTACCAGTTTTACCACCGCCAGCGATAAAGTGGCCTTTTTTAGCAATGCTTCGGCAACTGTCCTTGGTGATGGTGAAAATCTCGAAGAGGTTACAGTTATTGCCTATTTAAAGAGCGGAAGCTCTAGGGATGAACTGGGCACGGCCACCATGACCGTGGATGTGAAGAAGAAAAAGTTTGAGATAAAGCCCGATGGAATCACCATTAAAGGAGATGATGAGGTGAACTTGAAACTCGTGCACAATGATGGAGAGACTGCCATTCCCAATGCCGAGACCGAATACAAGGTCGTATGGTCCACCAATGGCAGTTATGGGCTGCTCAATGGGATTTCAACGACAATAACCACTTTGGATGATGGTTCAATGAGCTATGAAGCCCAAGATACAGAGGTGGAAAGTGCTACGGAAATCATCAAGGCTGAAGTTTATGCCCGACCAAAGGGCAGTGACCAAGCCTATGCGCTTGCAGATGAAGCTGAGGCAACCCTCACCATTGAAAACGATGACCAGACACTTATTTATTATGTTGATATTGGAGTGGACAGCCATAGGGACCAAGTGGGCATTTACCATAATGCCCAAGTCTGGAGTTCGTTTAAATGGAACACCAATGAGGCCTTGGAGGATATCCCTGATGGATTTGAAGTGGAGCGTTATACCATGCGGATCATTGAAAGGACCCCGGATGTGATACCATCCTGCAGTTATACCAGTGATACTTGGACCCCCCAGGAATTGGAAGGGGGCAGCGAAGGTTCCGAATTGGAATTGAGATGCCCGGTGGGAGCCATTTCAGGACCAAACTCAGCAAATGTATCCAGTTGGATGTCCGAGGCCTTGGCCCGCTATGCCTCAGCAAAAGGCTATGCCCAAGTAACAGTGTATTTAAAACCAAAAAGTTAGGAACATAACGATAAAATAGCATATGAACTTTTAAATTTCTTTAAATTCCCCATGCTTTCCAAAAAGTATGGGGAATACACAAAGAAAAGATACCGGCACAATCCTAGAAGGTTTTAGAAAGAATGATGAAAGCATTCTGGAAGAAGTTTATCATAGTGTTTTCCCAAAAGTTAGGATCCACATCCTCAAGAACAGTGGGGACGAGGCCAAGGCAAAAGATATTTATCAAGAGGCGTTCATTGCTTGTTGGCAAAATGTAAAGGATTACAAATTTGATGGGACAGGAAGTCTGGAAGCGTACTTGTTCACCATTGCCAAGAACAAATGGACGGACCATCTAAGGTCCGCTCGGTTCAAGAAAACGGTCCATCAGGATGTAATGACCTTGATCGATCAGAAAGAGGAAGAGGACGAAGACCAAGACAATGAGGCGCAAAATGGACAGGACATCATGAAAAATGCCCTCCATCAATTGGGAAATGGATGCAAAAACCTCTTGACCCTCTTCTATTTTGAACGTAAAAACATGGAAGAGATAGGCGAAAAACTCGGCATTGGTGCGGCATCAGCCCGAAACAAAAAATACCGGTGCATGGAACAATTACGTGCATTGGCCCAACAAATCAAGAACAATGGATAAGGAACCTACATATTGGACCCTTGAAGAACAGAACCTTTTTGAAAGGTATCTTCTAGATGGGATGGATGCCCAGGAAAGGACAGATTTTGAGTCCCAACTGCAATCCGATTCCATTTTAAATACCAAGTTTTTGGAATTTAAGGAATTGTTCCGGACCATTGAGGAAGACGGTCTGCGTTTCAAGTTGAACGATTTTCATGAGCATCTGGAAGACGATTCCCAGATCAGACCCCTTCATACAACCTCCTATCGATTATTTTTTCGGGTCGCGGCCACCATTGCACTATTGATCGCGCTTGGGGGCATTTGGTATTTCTACAACCCTAACTCCAATGAAAGGCTGTTCAATGCCTATTTCACCCCAGACCCTGGCTTGCCTACGGTAATGGGCAATAGTGATAATTATGATTTTTACGAAGCCATGGTCGATTACAAACAGGGAAACTACAAAACTGCGTTGCAAAAGTGGGAAAATCTGTTGCCTCAAAAAATGGACAACGATACCCTCAACTATTTTTTGGGGGCGGCCTATTTGGCCAACGAGGAACCCAGCAAGGCAATTCCCTATTTTGACCGTGTGCTTGGCAATGCCCAGCCTTCATTCCAAAGCGAAGCGGCATTTTACAAAGGCTTGGCACATTTAAAGAACAATGAGGTGGAAGCGGCGCTCAAAAGTCTGGAGCAAACTTCGGATGAAAAGGGCAGGGAATTGGCCAAAAAACTCAAGGATTGATTTGATATGGGCAAGGGTTTAGCATATATCCTTCTGGGGCTTGCCTTTTTGTTGCAGACAGCCATGCATGCCCAACAAAAACATCCCACACTAAAAACGCTGGATAGTCTTATCGCCGCGGATGCTTTTGGGAGTTTACAAAAAATCATTCACGCTGAAATAAGTAAAAAAACAGACCCTTCCCTGAACTTGGGTAGGTTGGTTTATCCCCTCGCAAAATCGGAATTTCTACTGGACAATGGGACCCATTTTCTGCTGGCACAACAGCTGCTGAAGGATATTCAGTCCAAAAACCAAGCAGATTCCGTTCAATATGAAGCACTTTTGGGGATTGGGCTTGCCCATGTGGACCAAGGCAGTGTTCTCAAAGCCAATGTGTATATGGCCCGTGCCAATGCTTTGGCAAATACCATGCAGGACGCACAGCGTAAGATGGCCACGGAGTTTTATTTGGGGGAAATAGGGCTCAAAATGGGGGACATCGACCAATTGATGGCCCGCACGGACAAAGCACTTCGCTTGATGGAGGCCCATCCAAAAACAAGGTTTGCCTTGGCACCACGGATACTCAATTACAAAGCCTCACTCATGCACTTCATGTCCAAGCCGGATAGTGCCGATTATTATTTTGACAAGGCCATCCGGTCAATTGATACCATGGAAAAGGATGCTGAGCAACTGTATTACCTTCCCGGTACCATTTATGGTAACTGGACCATGGTAAAACAGAGTGCTGGGGACTATGACACGGCCATGGAACTTACCTTAAAGAGCATTTCAAGTTTCAACACCTTTTTGCAAAATACGCACAACCATCCTTTGACGGAAAAGGTGCATGGCAACCTGTCCATCGCCTACAGAAACCTGGGCAGCCTCTACAATGATTTTGGCGACAAGGACAAGGCTGTACAGGTGGCTTCCTTGGGATATAAACATGCCAAAAACTATTTTCTTCCCAACACGGTGCAATATTTCAGTGCCGTACTGATGATGGCCGAAGCCCATCTTTATGCAGAAAACCTACAAAAGGCCAGAACCTACCTCAAAGAAGCCGAGGCATCCCTAATCTCGATTCCTGGAAGCAATTGGTCCTATGCCGCCAATTTATATTTTGCCCTAGCAGACCTTGAAAAAAAAGAGGGAAATTTTTCGGAAGCCATCACCAATTATCAAAAAACCCTTGAAGCCTATACCAATAGCAGTGCCGATGAATTCAGTCAAAACATCATTTTTGCACAGTCCAATTTGGCCCAGGTCTATGCAGAAAACCAACAGTTTGAAGAGGCCTTAGCCCTTATCGACAACACCTATTCCAAAGTAGCTGATGCCTATGGTGCACATAGCTACTTGGCCCAAATGATGCAGCTCAGTAAAATCAAGATCTACTTTCTAAAAAGTGATTTTGAAAGTGCCATAGAATTGTGTCAGCAACTCTTGGATGGGTACGGTAGCGCAGCTGATGTGGCAAACCGACCATATTCCTGGAGCGAACAGGCCGAAATCCTCATATATCTGGCCAAATCCAAATTGGGGTCTTTGCCCCATGTGCCCAAAAATCTTATTGAAATTGCGCAGATCATCAATGAGGCCACAGCACTGGTTGAAAAGCGAAAATCGCTGGTCACCTCCCCAGAAGGGGTAAGCAACCTTATTGCCAACAATAGGGAGGTCTTCAATGTGGCCAAAAAGGTATATGTGGAACTTTACCAACAAACAAATGATGATGCCTACCTTGAAAAGGTAATGGCCTTACATGAATCCTCCATTTATAACCGGATTCGGGCGCGTTTGAACCTAACCGCCGATGCTTTGGCGCCAATTGACATTAGAGAGCAGGAAAACTCCCTGCGCAACCAAATCAACGGTTTTTTTGATCTTGAAGGGAATGAAACACAGTTCAATGTGGCGGAATGGGATTCGCTCAATAGGTCATGGCAGGACCATTTGGGGTTTCTGCAAAAGGAACACCCAAAGTATTATAGGATGCGATATGCCTCCATTGTGGAACCGCTTAAAAATCTGGGGCAACATATCCCGGCCAATACCACCTTGGTCCGATACTTTTCCGATGGTGACAACAACTACGCCTATGTTTACCAAGACGGCAGGACCAATTTGATACAGTTGGACCCCATACAGGATCTCTGCATATCGTCCATATCAGATTACAGCGTTCCAGAGGATGAACTTTTTGATTGCCTGTACCAACTCTATCAAATCGTTTGGGCACCGATTGAAGGTTTTGTAACAACCGAAAATGTCATCATTTTTCCGGATGGGGAGCTGTTTAATCTGAATTTTGAATTGCTCACCCCAAAAAGGATACGGTCTTATGGGGAATTGGCCACACAGAGCCTATTGGCCCAACACAATATATCCTACAACTACAGCCTGTTCATGCTCGGCAAGAAACATGATGTTGTGGGTTTTGAAAAAGATTTCATTGCCTTTGCCCCGGAATTTGATGAGGAAATGAAGACCAATTACCAAATGGCCATTGCCGATTCCTTGTTTTTGGATCAAACGTACCTCACTTTGCTTCCCCAGCCCTTTAGCTCCGAACTGGTGAAAAAATTCAGCAGGAAGTTTGATGGCCGCTCATTCTTGAACGAAAAGGCTTCCAAACAACTGTTCACAAAAAATGCCAAGGAACATAAGATCATACATATTGGAACCCATGCAGAATCCAATAATGTGAGCCCCGAACTTTCACGATTGGTGTTTGCCAAGAATGTCACAGATTCTTTGGATATCAATGACAATTACCTGTACACCTATGAAATCTATAACCAAAACCTCAGTTCCCACTTGGCCATATTGACAGCCTGTGAGACGGGAAAGCCGACTTATCAGCCAGGGGAGGGGATGATCTCATTGGCACATGCCTTTAATTATGCGGGCAGTGAAAGTGTTTTGACCAGCCTTTGGCAGATCGATGAAAAATCCAGCAATGAAATATTGGAACGTTTTTATGGCCACCTGTCGGAAGGAAAACCAAAACATGTGGCCCTTCGCTTGGCCAAATTGGATTATTTGGCTGATGGCCAAGGGCGTATTCTACATCCACAGTACTGGGCTGGATTGGTCTTGATGGGGGATACGTCCCCAGTGGAGCTCTCCCGACCCGCTTTTTGGCTTTTATGGGTTGTAGCCGCCCTGACTGTGCTGATTGTGGCCATGGTCTTCTTAAAAAAGAAAAGCTCCCCTAAGGGAGCTGATCCAAAAACCAACTAACTACTGAACATCAGTTTTTTCTTTATCCTTGATTGTTGGGGACATTAGGGTTGTTGTCGTCAGGATCTTCATTGGCAGGAACCCCATCGTTGTCATTGTCCACAAAGGTGCCGTCCCTTCCCACAAAGAGCTGGAAGTTTATGGGAAGAAAAGTATCCATGACCTGCGCATTGTATTCGTTGCTCGGAGCGGAGGTGACCGAAATGGCAGAGAATGTGCCCCCGGCAAGATAGGTGGACCTTACCCACACCTGGGCGGTTATGCCATTGAAACGGAGAAGGCGTGCCTCAAACTGGGAAGGGATGCCTTCAAATGAATTGTTTGCAGAGGTCCTGCATAGCACATCAGGGGTGCCACTGAAACCATAATGGGCAAATACGCCATTGATTTCATTGGCGATAATGGCAGTGGCGGAAACCTGCCCATTCAATTGTGTGTTGGGAATCCATCGGAAAACCACTGCTTCATCATTTCGAACCACATTGACACCCAAAGTACCGGTTTGTGCATCGGTAATTTCAAAAGCCGAAAAACCCATAGGGTAAACAAATCCCAATAGGGGGTGGAGGCTATGGACAAATTGCCCACCTGGATTGTTCACCGTGGGGACCTGGGTGAGAGGTGCTGGGATGGAGTGGGCGAATTCCCAATAGATACCGGTCAATCCGGTGGCATTTTCGCAAAGGCCTTGGGGTTCTGCATTGGCTAGGCCGTTGTTGGCATCGGAATCGGAACTACAGCCGATAAGACATAATAGGATTGTTGATACAAATAAGGTTGGAATACGTTTCATTGTTTTTCTTTTTCCATATATCGGTGGAAAAGGAAAATGTCATCAGGGTGCGGAACAGAATGGGGCCATTTTCATTATTTATGCGGTAATCCTCTGGAAGCATAGTGTTTGAAGTTTTCCAACAGTTAGTAATGTCCCCGACCACAATTGCATTTCCCACATGGCCAAAGGGACCATTCATTTTGTCATTCATATAGTTCTTATTTTGAGGTACTTTCAACTTTTTTTAGCTTTTGGTTGTTCCGAGGGAAGTGGGTAGAATGACTTTTTCCATACCAATCCCTTGAAAAATGTGTACGAGCACAAAAAATAGTGTGTACGAACACATTTTTTTATATATTGCAACAAATATTGAATTCCAAGGTGTTGGATTCTTCCTATAAATTGTAAAAACCAATGATAAATACCCCCAAGGGAAGTCAAACGGATTTAAATATTGGGACAGTGGATTCCCCAAAAAGGGAAAGCCCTTTGTTTGAATATTGTGAATGCCCGATCTTATCGAAGATTTCATGGACTATCGATGGAGCTTTTAAGAAGAGGCCAAGAAAAAGAGAATTATGGTGACGTTGGGTTTATGGGATTATGGGATCATAGTTGGCTTCTTTGCACTCACCTTGGGCATTGGTCTGTATGTGTCCAAAAGTTCAGGGAAAAGCAGCGAGGATTTTTTCTTATCGGGCAGGTCCATGCCTTGGTGGTTGTTGGGCATGTCCATGGTTGCCACGACATTTTCAACCGACACCCCAAATTTGGTGACAGATATAGTGAGGACCAATGGGGTTTCGGGCAATTGGGTATGGTGGGCCTTTTTGTTGACCGGGCTGTTGACGGTTTTCATTTATGCCAAGTTGTGGAGAAGGTCCAACGTGAACACCGATCTGGAGTTTTATGAATTGCGATATGGTGGAGCTGCCGCAAAGTTTTTAAGGGGTTTTCGGGCCATCTACCTTGGTGTGGTCTTCAATGTCATTACCATGGCCGCCGTTACCTTGGCCGCCATAAAGATAGGTGGGGTGATGTTGGGGCTGGAACCTTGGCAAACTGTGGTCTCAGCAGGTCTAGTAACCGTTATCTTCAGCGCCGTTGGTGGATTCAAGGGGGTGGTATATACAGATTTTGTACTGTTCTTTGTCGCAATGGCAGGAGCAGTGGGAGCGGCCTATTACTCCGTTAACCTTCCGGAGGTGGGCGGTATCGAGGCTTTACTTTCAAACAAAGTGGTGCAGACAAAGCTGGATATCATACCGGATCTGAACGATACAGGTTCTTTGGTACCCTTGTTGATCATTCCCTTGGCAGTACAATGGTGGAGTTCCTGGTACCCTGGTGCCGAACCGGGAGGAGGAGGTTATATTGCCCAGCGCATGTTGTCCGCCAAAGATGAACGCCATGCCATAGGGGCCACATTCTTCTTCAACATCATGCACTATGCAGTTCGTCCTTGGCCCTGGATATTGGTCGCCTTGGCCTCATTGGTGGTTTTTCCCGACCTGAATAGCATAAAGGAGGCATTTCCCATTGTGTCCGATGATAAACTGGGTCATGATCTTGCGTATTCCGCAATGCTCACCAAACTGCCCACAGGCCTATTAGGATTGGTTTTGGCATCATTGGTTGCGGCATATATGTCCACAGTATCCACCCAACTCAATTGGGGTTCATCCTATATTGTGTACGATTTTTATAAACAGCGGATCAATCCCAATGCATCTGAAAGACAATTGGTGCGGGTGGGAAGGTATGCAACGGTGGGCCTCATGGTTTTGAGTGCCTTGCTGGCCCTTGCGCTTCAAAATGCCTTACAGCTTTTTGAACTTTTGCTTGTTTTCGGTGCAGGTACCGGGCTCATTTTTATTCTTCGTTGGTTTTGGTGGCGAATCAATGCCTGGAGCGAAATAACCGCGATGTTCGTCTCGGGAGCACTCTCATTGCTGTTCAAGCTTACCCCTTTTGGACCTTATCTGTTCGATCAAAAGACGGGTATTTTGCCAGATTGGTCAGAATATGTGCTAGTGGTGCTCATCACCACATTGGCTTGGTTAGTGGTCACCTATGCCACACCCCCTGAGAAAGAAACGGTCTTGTTCAATTTTTATCGAAAGATCAACCCTGGCGGTCCAGGTTGGAAAAAAGTGGTGGAAAAAGGCAAACAGCAGGGTATCCATTTTGAGCCGACCAAAGGTTGGAGTGTCCCCAAAGGATTACTTGCCATGTTCGTGGGGGCAATTTTTATATATGCTTCCCTGTTTGCCGTAGGCTATTGGATCTATGGCGAATGGATATGGGCATCACTTTTGACATTGTGCTCCCTTATCGCTGGGACAGCATTGCTCCTGTTATGGAACAAAGTAAAAGAAAGTATAGGTTAAATCATCAAATATATCATATGGTCATGAAGACAAAGACGAGATCAAGCTTGATTTCTTACCAACCCGCGGGACAATTTGAGGAGACCCGTTTTGAAAAAATCCATAATGTCATTTTTGATACATCCCAACAAGGTTCCATTGAAGTCGCCAAGGAGATTTCGAATCTGATCCGGGAGAAGGCCTCCAAAGGACAAAATTGCGTTCTGGGACTTGCTACCGGTTCCTCGCCCATCAAAGTTTATGAGGAATTGGTACGGATGCATCGGGAAGAGGGGCTCAGCTTCTCCAATGTGGTCACTTTCAATTTGGACGAATACTATCCCATGGAGAAGGGCAACATACAGAGCTACCACTATTTCATGCACCAGCATTTGTTCGACCATGTGGACATAGCCCCGCAACATATCCATATACCCGATGGAACGGTCCCTATGGAAGAAATCAAGGAATACTGTAGGACTTATGAAAAAAGGATAGAAGAGGAGGGGGGATTGGACTTTCAATTACTGGGCATAGGAAGGACAGGGCATATCGGTTTCAATGAACCTGGCTCGCACCATAATTCCGCGACCCGTGATATTACCTTAGATCACATCACAAGGGTGGATGCAGCTTCGGCCTTCAAAGGGGTAGAAAATGTCCCTAGGAAAGCAATCACCATGGGGATCAATACCATAAGTAATGCAAAGCGGATCGTACTTTTGGCCTGGGGGCAAAACAAGGCAGAAGTGGTAAAGGCCACCATTGAGGGCGAAATAAGTCCTGAGGTCCCTGCTACCTATTTGCAAGAACATGGAAACGCCACATTTGTGATGGACAAGGAGGCCGCTGCACAATTGACCAGGATAGACACACCTTGGTTGGTGGGTGGTTGCTCATGGACGGAAGACCTTACGCATAAGGCAGTGGTGTGGTTGAGTATGGCCAAGGGCAAGCCCATACTCCAATTGACGGACAAGGATTATAACGATTCGGGCATGTCAGATCTGTTGAGTTCGGAACAATCCTCGTACGAGATCAATATAAAGACCTTCAATAGATTGCAGCACACCATAACAGGATGGCCCGGTGGCAAGCCGGATGCAGATGATTCAAACCGGCCGGAAAGGGCCAAACCGGCAAAAAAGCGGGTCATTATCTTTAGCCCCCATCCTGATGACGATGTGATCTCCATGGGCGGGACCTTTGATCGATTGGTGGCCCAAGGACACGAGATCCATATTGCGTACCAAACTTCAGGAAATATAGCGGTGGCCGACCATGAGACCCTCAAGGTGGCCGAAGTGGCCAATAGCATTGGGGAAACCCCGCTTTTTTCAAAAGTGATCAGTGACATTCAGGCGAAGACAGAGGAGGAGTTTGACTCGGAACTTGTTCGAAAGGTGAAGGGGAATATCAGAAGGGCAGAAAGCCTTGGGGCAACCCGTTACTTTGGTATCCCGGACGAGCAGGTCCATTTTTTGGACCTTCCCTTTTATGAGACCGGTGCCATCAAGAAAAGTCCCTTGTCGGAAAAGGACATCGCCATCATGAACGAGATTATTGAAGAGGTAAGGCCCCACCAGATTTTTGCGGCTGGAGATCTTGCCGATCCCCACGGCACCCATCGAGTCTGTTTGGAGGCGCTTTTTGAATCATTACGGTGCCTAAAGGATGAACCTTATATGAAAGATTGCTGGGTATGGTTGTACCGTGGTGCGTGGCATGAGTGGGAGATCCATGAAATTGAGATGGCCGTACCCATGAGCCCCGAACAAGTACTCAGAAAGCGAAAGGCGATTTTTTACCACCAGACCCAGAAGGATGGCGTCATGTTTCAAGGGGAAGACCTCAGGGAATTTTGGGTAAGGGCAGAGGAACGCAATAAGGAAACGGCCCATACATATCAAACCTTGGGATTGGCAAGTTATGCAGCAATGGAAGCCTTTGTTAGGTATCATTTCTAAATTTTAGTATCAGTTCGGTTTTAGGAACAGGATTCCAAGAATTTCAATCGACGGGATATGTATCATTCTTTGTGATTGAAAAAAAGCACATTCCTTTTACCACTTTGACTATTAAATGTGTTCGAAAACATTTTTTAGTGTGTACGAGCACATTTTATGTCTTTTTACTTTTTTCTTGAATGAAAAATATGTAAGTTCGTTCAAGTTGAAGAGAAAAATCAGTAAATGTAGTTTTGTAAAAATCAGATTATCAACATTATATAGTTTAAATGCAAAAAACAACAAAACCGACATTAGTGGTGTTGGCCGCGGGCATGGGAAGTCGATATGGAGGTCTTAAACAGATAGACTCATTTACCCCCCAAGGTGACACTTTGATCGACTTTTCAATTTATGATGCATTGCAGGCCGGTTTCGGCAAATTCGTGTTCATTATCAGAAAGAGCTTTGAGCGTGAGTTCAAGGAGATCTTCGACCGAAAATTGGAAGGAAGGGCCGAGGTGGTTTATGTATATCAGGAAATTGAAAATGTGCCGGAAAAGTATTTCAATCCGAAAAGGGTGAAACCCTGGGGAACCGGCCATGCACTTTTAATGGTCAAAGATGTAGTCGAGGGGAATTTTGCCATTATCAATGCAGATGATTTCTATGGCAAAGAGGCTTTCCATGTGATGGCTGAAGCCTTAAGAGGGACAGATAAGGAATCTTATAACTTTTATACGATGTCCTACCTCTTGAAAAATACCATATCCGACCATGGTTTTGTATCCAGGGGCGAATGTCAAGTGGATGAAAATGGATATTTGACCGACATCGTGGAAAGGACACACATTGAAAAAAGAAACGGAGCATTGATGCGAAAGGATGATGACGGAAACTTTCTTCCCATTGATCAGAACACGGTGGTCTCCATGAATTTCTTTGGATTTACCCCCAAATGTTTTGAGTACGGGGAAGCTTTGTTCCTCAAATTCCTGGAGGAGAACCATGAAAATTTGAAGGCTGAATTCTACATCCCTTTGATCGTAAACGAGATGTTGAAAGAGAATATTGGCATTGTTAAAGTGCTGCAATCCGATGCCAAGTGGTTTGGTGTTACCTATAGAGAGGACAAAGAAATAGTGCAAAAGGCCATCGATACCTTAAAGAAAAAAAACAGGTATCCAACGGACCTGTGGCAAATACCAAAAAAACAATTGAACAACGAATGAAATCGACCGTAATTACCTTTGGACTGCTGCTATTGAGTGCTGTAAGCTCATTTTCCCAGAATGCCGATACGCTGGACATAGACATCGCCAAAGGGGAATATTGGTGGGGAGGACTGAGCACCGAAGGCCACAATACACCCTATGATAGTAGTTCAAAAGTGACCCATGATCTGTGGGCCAACAACGAGGGCAACCAGGCCCAGCCCCTTTTGCTCTCGAATAAGGGCAGATATGTTTGGAGTGAGGGTCCTATCCATTATGCCTTCGATAATGGCCACTTGCAGGTGACTTCCAAAAGTGATAAGATCATCTTTGGCGAAGCCGGTAAAAATTTGCGTGATGCCTACCAATATGCGGTAAAACATTTCTTTCCTCCAAACGGTAAAATACCAGAGGAAAAACTGTTTACCCATCCCCAATACAATACCTGGATAGAATTGATCTACAACCAAAATGAGGAGGATATTCTCAAATATGCACAGGGCATCATAGACAATGGTTACCCTCCGGGGGTTTTGATGATCGATGATAACTGGCAGGAAAATTATGGGGTTTGGGAATTTTCCCCTCGAAGGTTCAAAGACCCCAAAGCCATGATCAAAAAACTCCACGATATGGGGTTCAAGGTCATGCTTTGGATCTGTCCATTCATCAGTCCGGATTCGGAGGTTTTCCGGTATTTGGACAAGGAGGGCATGTTATTGCTCGATCCCCAAAAAACGCAGGATGTTCTTTGGGCAAACACCCAGGAGAAAGCGGCCATTGTACGCTGGTGGAACGGGGCCAGTGCCTGTTTGGACCTGAGCAATCCGAAAGCGAAGAAATGGTTCAAGGAACAACTGGACCATTTGGTGGATAAGTATGGTGTTGACGGGTTCAAATTTGATGCTGGCGATGCCCATTTTTATGACAATGGGGTCATATCCTATGAAGAAGTCCTGCCAAACGACCATACTGCACTGTTTGCCGAGATCGGTCTGGACTATCCCCTCAATGAATACCGCGCCTCTTGGAAAATGGCAGGGTTGCCCTTGGCCCAACGCTTGCGGGACAAAGGGCACAATTGGACGGACTTGCAAAAGCTGATCCCGGATCAGATGAGTCAAAGCCTGATGGGATATGCCTATACCTGCCCGGATATGATAGGTGGGGGTGAGTACGGCACGTTTATCAACCTTACGTCCATTGATGAGGAATTGGTGGTGCGATCCGCCCAGGTCCATGCCTTGATGCCCATGATGCAATTTTCGGTAGCTCCTTGGCGCGTGCTCTCCAAGGAAAATGCAGCCTACTGCTTGGAGGCGGCAAAATTGCATGCTGAAATGGGGCCTTATTTTCTTGAGTTGGCCAAACTGGCCTCGAAAACTGGGGAACCCATTGTAAAGCCCATGGCCTTGGCCTACCCGAACAATCGATATGAAATGATAAAGGACCAATTCCTGCTGGGCGATGACATTATCGTTGCGCCTGTGGTGTCAAAAGGTGCTTACAAACGAAAAGTGGTCTTGCCAAAAGGAAAGTGGAAAGACGATACCGGCAAAATAGTCAATGGGAATAAAACCATAGAGATTGATGCGCCGTTGGGCAGGCTTCCATTTTACACCAAAGTGGATTGAATAAGATAGAGTCCAGGTGAAACTCAAAAAGGGTTTCTGTCATATGAAAAATAACAGTTCCATGCCATCACATTGACTGCAATCATCGAGGGCAACGGCACGATGAGAATGTGCAAAGCAGGTTTTAAGTTGTTTAGTTGTTAGTGCAAAAAGGGTCATTGTGATGAGATTTCATGATGACCCTTCTTCAAACTTAAGCAGCAGTCTTAAAATGACCTTTTGAAATCGATGGTCTGTCCGCTCAACAAACGATCGCATACAATAATCAAATCCTCATTGCCATCATAATTTATGGTGAATTCCTTTTCTTCATTTGGCAATACGGTTCTAAGGGATGCGGTGGATTTGTTTCCGTTGATGGAAAGATAGGCATCGTAATAAATGGGCGCCGTTCCAATATTTCTTACGGTTATTTTCAATGTGCCGTTGGTTTTTACAAAATCGGTGACCTCAAATTTGTATCCGGTATTGATGCTGGCCTCTTTTATCCTCTCCACGGATTGATATTTGTATTGGTCATTCCCGATCATATAGGTGGTATGGAACCGTTTTATGAACGATTCGTACGATTCCCCGTGCGGACCATTTGGAGACAACACATTTTGCTGGTCATGATCCGTATAGTAATTGAATTCGCCACCTATCGGATTGTTGACATATCGGGTTTCCAGTCCCAAGAATTTAAAGCGCTGTTCGTTGACCGTGGCATGTTCTTCGGCCATAAAGGAATCATCGAACAAACCAAATGATAAATCCAATAGGGAAGGATCGTCACGGAATGGAGTGACATTGCCATCTTCAACATCAATGGAAATAGACCAATGCAGATCGGTGAACAACGTGTCCATACGATTTAAAAACAGGGTCTGGTACGCTTTTGAAGGAAAGGTTTTCCCCAGTTCAAACGGCCCATCATAAATGTGGTATTCCCCCCACAGTCCAAAACCGACCTGCAAGAAGGCCAAACGGTTATCGTGATCATAGCGTTCGGCGAATTTTTCATAAAACTCCAAGGTAAAATCCTGCAGTTCTGGATGCGACCAATCCGGAAACCAGGTTTCCCTACCTTCACTGATCCCTTTCGTTTCCTTATAATCCGGTAAATCCTTAATGTATTTTGGTACCGATGTTTGCTGTCCTACATACGTATATCTGAAACGAATAATGGCTTGGTGGTTCCGTGAGGCGATATCGTTCAGTTTGTTTTCAACAACCGTCCAGTCATAGACCCCCTTTTCAGAAACCACATCTTCAAAAAGCATATAGGAATACTCAAGGCTATGTGCACCTGAATTGGCATTCGGATTTCCATCCCAGACCACGATTCCCGTCATCGGTTGTACGTTGGTAAAACTGCTGACACCCCCACCATTCAAAACAGGCTCCTGGGTTTCCGGTTTTTCATTGGTAGCATCATTATTTCCACCGCCACAGGCGATGAGCAGACAGTTTAGGCCAAAGAGATATAAAAGATTTTTCATGATGATAGCTGCTTTTTCTAACTTGATTATATTCTGATAAATAGTTTCTTTTTGTACATCCAAAAGCAAATGAACCATAGAAAAAAGAGTACTACAATGCTCAAGAGTATGTTGGCACTCAGTGCTCCGGTCCATCCAAAAAGGGCATTGGAAAACGGCAGGAATATCTTTCGGATCAACGCTGCCCCGCCAACATGTGCGAACAGGTAGATAAATAAGGGGTTCATTCCCACAACGGCAAAGAACAGCACTCCCTTTTGGTATTTTTTGACATCTATCACCCAATAGCAGAGTGCAAGGGCCAAAATGGACCATCCGCCACCTACCAAAACAAAAGTGCTTGTGGAAATTCGTTTGATGATCGGTGTCACATAACTGAACCCGTAACCAATGATCAAGGCCACGAGGCCCCCGATTACCAAAAGCCGGATTTTTTCCTTGGTCGTTTTGTTGCCGATCAACAATTTGCCTGCCAGCACGCCCCAAATGGTATGGGCGGCGGTGGGAATAGCGTTGAACATTGCCCAATGCCCGCCATCTTCTTCGCCGGAAATCAAAATATTGAACCACGCGCCAAAGTTTTCTCCGGGCACAAAGGCACGGTCAAAACCTTCAAGGGGGGAAAATCGGTAAAGGCCTTCGCTAATCAAGATCAGCAATAGGGAAAACCCGATCTGAACCATGGGTTTTTTACGGATGACCAAAAACGCAAGCAGGTAGGTGACCGATAGCTGTGCCAGGACATTTTGGAACTTAAAAACGATTTCTCCGGGATCGATACAGTACAAAGCCCACCCCAGAACGAGCATCAAAAAGGCTCTTTTGAAAGCATGTCTCCGCAATTCCTTATAGGTATCTCCCTTGGCCATTCTCTTTGAAAAGGAGAGGGGCATAGCCACACCCACAATGAACATGAAAAACGGTTGGATCAAATCCCAAAAGTGCAATCCTTTCCATTCCACATGATGGAACTGTTCCCCAATGGTGTGTATAAGGGTGCCGTGAAGTTCGGGAGACACCAAGAACTCAAAAAGGCTTGAAAATTCCGCAATGAGCAAAAACATGGTCAGGCCTCTATAAAAATCCAAAGACAGTAATCGATTGGTATTGGTTTCCATATGCTGTTGGGTTTTGATGATTGAAAAAGAAAACCCCAACAAATCTTCTTGGTTGATTTATCAGGGTTTTCGTTTATTGCAATTGGTTTAGAAGGTTATTTTCAAAGATCGGTAGATCTAAGTACATCTCATTGATCAAGTATTGAAACTGCTCAATTTTAGTTATATAGGTCTTTACCTTTGAATTTCAATACTGATGGGCGGACCAGCGGTATCGCTTGGGTAGTACTCAGCCCCCCAATTTACCCACATACCGAAATCAATGGTATCTCCAACTGTTCCAAAAAAGCTTTTGGGAAACCTCATTTCTATGGCATTGGTTTCACCATCAACCACAACCGCACCGGAAGATTCAAACCCATGGCCATCCAGTCCTATCCAATCCCATGCCCAGCCGTTGCCTGTTCCAGGGTGTGAATAGAAACTTCCCCAAGAACCTAAAATTGGAGGTCCCTCGAACAGATATTCCGCACCAATGCCCCAGTTTTCAGTATATCCCGTGGTGTTGTCTTCATCAGCATTGAAGAGCATGTCCACAACGTCCAATGTCATGTCCGGACCTCCTTCAAAATAGATATCGATGTTAGGCCCCTTGGTGTAGTACTTCATTTTTTTGACCGAACCTGTAAATTCATAATAGACAGGTACCTCTTCCCAATCCTCAAATTCCCCATCTATGTCAATATTGGCAACAATGATGACCGGGGCACTGATCTGTTTTGACACATGTGCCTCTTCACCGGCTTCATTCATTGCCGTCAAAGTAACGGTCAGGTCCCCGCCCATGATGGAATAGGTATAAACTGGATTTTCATCATAGGAATAAAAATAAAGATCGCCAAAATCCCATCGATAGGACGTGGCCCCTTCGGACAGATTTGTAAATGTGAATGTGCTGCCATCACTTGTAAATGAAAAGTCGGCCGTAATGCTGCTCTCCGGACTGGAAGAGTCATCCGAATCACAACCAGCAAGGAGTGAAACGGCCAAAAGACAATATAAAAGCTTGAATTTTTTCATGACTTATGTATTTAGCGGTTATAGTTTTTTTAATTGATCGTCAGTGTGTGCAATAAATCGTTCATGCCGGTACTGGCCTCCCAGGTGCCGGAGTTTGCCAATTGGATGGCATATTCGGGCCTATCTTTCAATGAAGCGGAAGCATCCTCTATTTTTATATAGAGCTTGTAGTCACCCACAGGGATGTCCGCAAGGCCGATGCTCTCCTTCAGGTCGAAATCTGAATCCGGCACCACCTTTCTCACATCAAGGCTCAACGCCTTTCTGTACACCGTTCCATCGGCAACGGATTTGAACACCAAAAAAGCATTCTTCTTGTTGTAAACAGGGGCAAAGCCTGCATTTTCAAGGACCAGTTCCAACTCAAAATTGCCATTGGCGGCCGCTTCCTTTTTTAGACGGCCTGTTTTTAATAAAAGGCGATATCCCAATTCCTTTTGAAAATCCTCAAAGCAATCATTGTTTCTCCATTCCTGAAGGACAGGGCCATAGTAATCCAGGTTCAGATAGGTCCATTTCAGTAAGGACATTTCCGTATCGGCCGTATTGCAACTGGCAATCGGAACATTGGTAGGGGGGCAGGTCTCACCCCCGGTGGGTACAAAAAGTGCTTCATCGCTGATGTATTGTTTTTCGACAGCAACATTTTGATAGGTTCCATAGTCATCTGAACTGGCCAAAAAGCAGTCGTTATGGAACCCTACACGGGCAACATCGCTGTCCCCATAGCCCACGGATGCATCCATAGCCGTGGAGTACTCGAATATTTCTTGCTTGTACAAAGGGGTCCTGACCTGGACCTTGATTTCTTTGGGCAAGACCTCCAATAATTTATTGAGGATCGCTCTTTTGTTTTCAACAGTGGTCAAATTATTGGTGGTGTAGTACCATTCTCCCCAAGATCCTATGAAACCTGCTTGAACAAATGCAATTACATCTGCATTTTCGGTCAGTACAGGTTGCAGTTGGTCCAAGTGCGCAAGGACCCTGCTCAATGGGGCATCGGTCTCATTCTGATCGCTGTTATAGGCAAAGCGGAGAATACATTTGACGCCGGTTGTTCTCAATCGTTCAAAATCGGTGGTGATCAAGTCCAGTTCTGCTGCACTGAGGTCCGCGTCTTTGAACGCATCCAAATAATAGATCCGATTGATAATGGTGACTTTCTCGTTTTTAAGGGCATTGAGCATTGCCAGACTGAGCGGTGCCCCTTCGGATTCCACGGCCCAGTGGTGCATGAACCCTCTTTCCGGGTTTGATATGACATCATTTGATGCAGTATAGGTTATGGCGTTTATGGTGTCGTCCACCGGATCTGGTTCGATGGGCGTTTCGCCCGTACCAGTACCATCACTGCCACAACTGATGATGCACAAAATGAATAGGGTTATAAATTTATATTTCATCTGTTCATTTTTATTTGTTTTTTAAAGGTCACATGCAATGCCCTCAGAACATATCGTCCCAATAAAAATCGGGAGGTTTGATAAATCCGTTCATGGGCATTTCATAGTTTGTCGTAGTTAAAAGTCGATTAATATTCGTCTTTGATCCAGTCATAGGGTTTTCTGTTGATCCAACCCCCTCTGGTAAAATCAGGAAAATCCTGTGGTTCCCCATTGTTTTCAATGGAAACTTCGGATAATGGTGTGATTGCGCTCCAAGCTGCAGCATCATAGGCATCCAATGGTGGGGCCACACCCAATTTAGCGGATTCGACAAAAGCGTGGATCACAAAGAAATCCATTCCTCCATGTCCGGCACCTGTGGCATGTTCCCCATATTTTTTCCATAAGGGATGGTCATATTTTTCCAGCCATTTGTCGGCATCGTCCCATTGATGGGGTTCGGTGATCCCTGCAATGTGGATCCTGTTCCCATCCACTTCCCACAATCCGTTCGCACCTTGAACCCTAAAACCGAGGGAATAGGGTCTTGGCAAATTGGTGTCGTGGGTGACGATTATGGTTTCCCCGTTTGCTGTTTCTATGGTGGACGTCACAATATCCCCCAATTTGAACTTCACCTTGGCATTGGGGTGGTTTTCCCCACCATGTTGGACAATGTAGTTGTGCAGGCCGACACTTTTCGTGGCATGCGATGTCAAGGACAGAAACCTGTTTCCCCGATTGATGTCGCACATGACAGCTATGGGTCCCACACCATGGGTAGGGTATAGGTCCGCATTTCTCAGGACCGAGTGCTGTGTTCTCCATTTGGCCTCGGAGATTGCCTTTTCGCCAAATTCCACGCCTCCTCCATACGGTTGCTTTCCATTGTTGAACTTGACTTCACGCAGATCGTGTTGGTAACCACATCTGAAATGGATCAGTTCCCCAAATACGTTTTGCCTCACCATGTTCAAAACCGCCATGATATCCCTGCGGTAGTTCACATTTTCCAAGATCATGAGGTGGGTGCCGGTTTCTTCGTGCGCATTCACCAAATCCCAACATTCTTCAAGGGTATTGGCAGCGGACACTTCCAAACCAGTATATTTCCTGGCCCGCAGGGCGTCCTTGGCCATACGTGTGTGCCACAACCAAGGAGTGGATATAACAACGGCATCAACATTGTCCAAGGCCAAAAGGTTTTTGTAGTCATAACTGTCCTTGCCAAAAACCAAAGGTTTTTTGTTGCCTTTGCCCGTTATCTTTTCCGTGGCAAGTTTTGTTCTGCTTGGGTCTATATCGCAAATAGCGGTAATATTTACGTCGTCCCTCAACAAGAGATTCTCCAAGTGATTGGTTCCCCTGAGGCCAACGCCGATCATACCGATATTGAGCTTGTCCGTCCGACCATTGGTTGCAAAACCAAAACTTGGCATTAATGATATTCCCGCTCCCAACATTGCGGATTTTTTTATAAAATCTCTTCTCGTGTCCATTGCCATTGCCTATTTTTTTATTTAGGATTTGTAAAAAGGGCTGACTTAACATTGATTGTTCCAAGGCGAAAACTTTCTAAATCAACCCTTTTTTCAACTAACTCAAATTAATTATATCCAGGATTTTGTATGAATGCTCCTTTGCCCTCGCTTATCCTTGCCAATGAAAATGGGTAAAGTTCCTTATATGGGGCCGCTTGGCTGGCACTTCCGTTTAGCTCTATCGAATGTTCCACAAATTTGCCATGTCGTATCAAATCCGATCTGTACTGCCCATTTTCACACCAATATTCATGAGATCTTTCCACAAGGATCATTTCGTTGAAGGAATCTATATCGGCATAGTCCGCCAATGCTATATCATCCAATCCCGCCCTATTTCTAATTTCATTCACCAAGTCTATGGCCTCCTGATTGGGAGCACCATTTTTATTGGCTATGGCTTCGGCCTTTGATAAAATAACATCAGCATATCTGTATAAAATGATATCCACCGTGGTAAGGGCAGTGGTCCTATCTGCATCTTCGGCTATTTTTAAAGGCAAGGGCCCCATCTGCATCACGTTACCAGGATTATTTCTGTTGTAGGTAACCCCATCTGTCCCAGTATATTCAGCTATTAAATTGGTTTTTCTGACATCATTGGGTTCAAAGGAATCGTAAAACATCCATGAACTTTGTATGGTCGCCCATCCACCTCTTACCGGATAATTGGAAGGCAACACCATCATTTGCCACTGGTTCTCACTGGTACCTGCATAGTCTGCTGGAACTGCGAACATCACTTCTTTGTTATCGGCCTGTGATTCTGTGCTGAACATATCCACATAATCGTCGGTCAATTCGTAATAGTTCATGGCCATGATGGCATTTGCCTGTGCTTCCACATCCGCCCATCTTTTTTCATGCAGGTATAGCCTGATCAACAACATTCTAGCAAAGCCTTTGCTGAATCTTCCATAGGCTGCATCTTCGGGGGATGGTAAATCTTCGACAGCGTCCAAGAGGTCTTGCTCAATGAAACTTACCATTTCACTATGGCTAAGCCTTGCCAACGGTGTCTCGATCAATGGGTTTTGCAAGACCTCCAATGGCGCCACCACAATGGGACCGTACATATCGAAAAGCTCGTAGCTCAAAAAAGCCCTGGCACATTTCAGTTCGGCAATTCCTCTTTTTTTGATATTCTCGTTGACGGTGGAATTTTCCAATCGGTCTATGCTCAATGTGTTGGAACTGATCCTATTATAGAAATCGTCATAGAACCTGGTAACGCCTTCACTTGTGGGTACATAGCTGTGCAATGTGGCCAATTGCTGTACACCAAAATTTCCTTGGAGTATTTCGGTGGAGGCATCGTTGACAAACATGATCCCTCGTTCTGAGGTGGTGTGTATGCCATTCCACCAAGAGCCTCTCAGGGGATAATAGGCCGCTACGACCAAGGCTTCCACATCAGCTTCCGAAGCTGGGAAAATGGCCGGGTTGATCTCATCATAATTGATTGATTCAAGTTCTGGGTCACACCCAAATGTCAAGGCTACCAGAAGCCCCATCAGTATTAGTTTAAACTTTTTCATAATCATTTTTTTAAAATTTTAAATCCAATCCTAGTGTATAGGTCTTCACATTTGGGTAAGCGGCCACTAGGTTTGTGGGGTCCTGATCGGAACCTGATAATCGACTGTCATACCCATTTGTTTCAGGGTCAACACCATCAAAAGGTGTAATTAGGAATAAATTTTGGGCATCAAACCTGATGGACGCACTGTTGAATAGTTTCCCGGTCCATTTGGACGGTAACGTATAGGACAGTGACAAGTTCTGTAGTCGTATGAACCATGCGTCTTGCAAGAAGAAATCCCCTGCGCTGTATTGTGTATAGCCGTAGTGAGATGCCGGCCTGTCATTGGTTGGATTGTCCGGGGTCCATCTATTGTAGATGTTCCGTAATGCATTGCGCCCGTTTTGCCAAACACCATCGGCAGAAACACCTAGTGCAAGATCGGTGGCATCTATAATCTGCCTTCCAAACATTCCGTTGAAATGGAAGTTGAGCTCAAAGTTTTTGTACTGTATGCTATTACTGAAACCTGCTATAAAATCTGGATCTGTAGAGCCCGTCATTACAATGTCCGCTTCGTCTATTATACCGTCTGGAGCTCCAGTTGGCACAAATCGCCCGTTTTCATCAACTATGGGGTTGCCTGCGCCGTCGCGGGAAAAACCATTTAGATCTTTAATTTTTATTTGTCCTGGGAATAGCTCCGGTTGTGCAGGGACTTCCTCACCAATTTGCATGATGCCATCGGACAGGTACGTGTAACGGGCACGGATGGGATCATCGACACTTTGGTAGATACTTGGTTTCCAATCTTCCGCTCTTTCCTTCCATCTGTCCTCGAATTTTGAGAAGACCACTGTACTCCTCCATTTAAAATCTTTGGCATCCACATTTACGGTATTCAGGGTTACTTCGACCCCTCTACTTTGTGTGGATCCCACGTTTGCCCAAACCTGATTTATTTCATTATAGGAATTGATGGGTTTTATTTGCAATAGATCTGAAATCTCTTTGTCATAAACTTCCACAGATCCAGATATCCTTCCCTTCAATACTTCAAAGTCGAGCCCAAGGTTTATTTCCTTTGTGGTCTCCCACTTCAGGTTTGGATTTTCCAATCTTGAAGGGAACACCCCTACCAAAATTGTCTCGTCGGGGTTGAGGTAAGCAGGCTGTGCATAATATGCTGCAAAGGCATTGGAACCGATGTCCGCATTTCCCGTTTCTCCGTAACCAATCCTCAATTTCAATTGCGAGATGGCATCATTGAGATTTTCCATGAAAGGCTCGCCAGCAATGTCCCAGCCGAGTGCAATGGACGGAAAAAGGGCAAACCTATTGTTTTTGGAGAAAACGCTGGAACCATCCCTACGTATGGTGGATGATAGAATATACCGATCTTTGTAGGTATAATTTACCCTACCAAAATAGGACACTAGGTTGTTTTCATATTTTGTTGAGGCCAACACTTTGGTTCCGGCCCCGGCATTGATATTGTTCCATAAAAAAGCATCTGTCAAGAAATCGCTGTTTCCGGAGGAAGCACTTTCCGATTTGTATTTTTGCCTTGAATAGCCTACCAAGAAGTTGAAGTTATGCTCATCGTTTATGAGTGTGGTGTAGTTCAACGTAAAATCAAAAAGCGCATCGTTCTTTTTCTCATTGGCAATGGTGGCCTTGCCATTTTCAAGTTCCCCATACAAGGTTGTTCTGGGCAAATAGGTGTTTCTACTGGTATAGCCTTGGTCAAAACCGGCTTGGAACCTCGCCACCATCCCTTTTAACGGTTTTATTTCGGTGAAAAAGTTGGTAAGGGTCCTGTCTATTACCCCCTGATCGGTGATGGTAAGGAGTGAATAGGGGTTAGGTTCTTGGGAATTGTCCGGGTTTATGGGGTAATAGCCATTTTCATCAATGGGCTGTATATGTGGACCATACTGTAATGCCGATCTCAAAAGACCGGAATTTTCATAACGGTCACCTCCCAATTGACTATTGTCATTGTTGATCCTACTCATGGTAAGGTTCATCCCGACCGATATGTAGTCATTCAATTTTTGATCGAGGTTGAACCTAAGCGCAGCTCTTTCAAATGCTGAGTTCTTCAGTATCCCTTTTTGGTCATATAGGTTTCCTGATAGATAGTACCTAGTGCTTTCGGTCCCACCTCTTATGGAAAGGTTATGTTGTTGTGTGCTTCCATCCCTCGTCACCAGACCCAACCAATCCGTGCTTTGCCCTGCATTGTTGATTTGGTCGTCCGAATAGAAGCGGGTGAAGGCGACACCATTGACGGGGTTCGCGATGGCTTCTTCCAATGTCCTGCTACTGGTGTTTCCACTGCTGTATGGCTCCACTCTATTCTGGAACAACCAGTTTTCATAAGCGGCATCATTTCTGAGCTTCATCCATTCCTGCAAGCTCAACACATCAAAATCATCATTATAGGCTTGGTAGGAAAAGGACGAAGAGTAGCTTACCTCAACTTTTCCGGAAACCCCTTTTTTGGTGGTGATCAAAATAACACCATTTGCTGCCCTTGCCCCATAAATTGATGTAGCACTTGCATCTTTAAGAACAGAAATGGACTCGATATCATTGGGGTTGAACGAGTTAAGAATGCTTTGTGTTCCTCCGCTGTACCTATTTCCTGTCCCTGGTTGTTGAAAATCGGTTATGGGAAATCCATCTACAACGATAAGAGGTTGGTTGCTGGCATTGATGGATCCTGCACCCCTGATCTGAAAATCCAAACCACCGCCTGGCTGGGCGCTGTTCTGTGTAATTTGCAGACCGGACACCTTACCCCTGAGCACATCACCTATGGACGGGGATGATGACAATACCAATTCCTCCGTCTCCACGGTGGAGATGGCCCCTGCTATATCTTTTTTCCGTTGTGTACCGTATCCGACCACAACGACCTCATCCAAAATGGTGTTATCGGGTGCCAAGGAAATGTTGACCTGTGACTGTTGGTTGATCCGCACTTCTTGGGTTAGGTAACCCACATAGGAAAAAACGATAGTGGAGCTCCCACTTGGTATGGTTAAGCTGTAATTTCCATCAAAATCCGTTGTGGTCCCTGTAGATGTCCCTTTTACAAACACTGTTGCGCCGGGGAGCGGGACCCCTGATTCATCAGTTACGGTACCTGTAATTGTCCTATCTTGAAGTTTTTGGACCTCAATATCCGGGTTCGCGTTTGGTGAATGGGTTCCTGCATTCGTTTTGAATAAAAAGACTAACGCTATCAATACGGTTAGTTTCAGTTTCAAATCGAAATAAAACCCAACGCTCTTCCCACCGAGTAGTTTCATATTTTTTTTCATATTTTTCGTTGGTGATTTATTAGTATTTAGAGATTAAATTAGGTCACGTATTTTGACCGGGAAGTGCTGGAACATTTTCCGGTTTTTTTACTGGGTTCGTCAAAGCTTGTTCATTCATAATCCATAGTTTAGTTTGTAGTTATTTGTTATTTGGTTTTCAAGTTCAATCCCCTTTTAACTTCAGTGACGTTAAAATTTAAGCTCCCTATAGTGAATCACCTGAATTGGTCCATGTTGACTTTTCATGTGGATTCAAGTATTCTTGCCCCGGTGTCCACACTGACCTCGTAGGCATTTATTCCTCCCGCTTCTTTGATGCCCTGGACCACCTGGAGTTCTTTTCCTGCGGGAGCCAGGGCCACAATACTGCCGCCACCGCCAGAACCAACGATCTTGGCTCCGTAGGCACCAGCATTCAGAGCACCTTCGATCATGTCGTCGATCCTTGGAACGGTGATCTTCAAAATGTTCTTTAGGATGTCGTGGTGTTCGCTCATCAACCTTCCGATCTGTTCCAAATCCGGGTTAGGTTTTTTGAATTCATTCAAGGCACGTTGGGTGATATCATGATTTACCACCGCCGCGTACAAATAGCCTTGTAGATGATCGGGCACGTGGCTCAAGTATTCCCCAAGATTTTCCCGCTTGGCGGTTTTGATGTCAAAATCCTTGATTTTGTCCTTCACGGCACGGATCGCCAACTTTGCTTTTTCCCTCAATTCACCCAAAAGTCCCACAGTTTCTTTGGGGATGCCGGACTCTCCAATGATGATTCCTTGCAAAGGCTGGTTTATGACCTCAAATGAAAAATCGTCCCCTGTTTCTATGAACACAATGTTGCCCAACCCTATGCTATATTGGTCCATTTTTCCTCCTGGGGCCTTTTGTTCCAATACCTCGGATTCGTATGAAAGCTGTGAGATCAGTTCCGGGGTCACTTCGGTATCTATGCCAAAGGCTTCGATCAAAAAGTTGACCCAGGAAACAACAACGGCGGAAGAACTGGATGTTCCAGCATTGATGGGCAGGTCTCCTTTGATTTCTATGTTATAACCTTTGTTGGGCACACAATTGTACCGCTTCAAAACTTTAAGGGCATGCAATAAATGGTCCCCTTGTTTAATATGCTCAAAATCCTCATGGATGGATATGGTCCTCTTCTGGTTGATGTCCGGCTTGTCTATATTAAAGACCTGCAACCCGTTTTCGACAGCCGTAAGTTGTATTTTTCTGTTAATGGCACAGGCAATAACAGGTAGCCCCAAATAGTCTTGGTGATCACCGAACAGACATGTTCTTCCAGGGGCCAATGATATTATTTTTCTCATATTGATCTTTAAACCGATGCGTATTTCGAACCAAAATCCCTTTAATTTTTCATTAAAAAATCGTCAACATTTGGTCACGCTTTCAAACGAATGTATTTGTTTTTTTCAAAAAAAAAAAGGAAATGGACAAAAAATGTGCTCGAACACACAAAAAAAGTGTTTTCGAGCACATTTTTTATGGGCAAACTTTAGTTTTTATATATTTGCTTAATTATGAAGAAGTACACCATAAAGGATATTGCTGAACTGGCAGGAGTATCAAAAGGGACTGTGGACAGGGTCATCCACAAAAGAGGAAAGGTTTCCCAAAAAGCCCTGGACAAAGTCACAAAAATACTTGGTGAGATAGACTACCGACCCAACCCGATAGCAAGGAATCTAAAGAACAACAAGGTTTACCAAATTTATGTTGTTTTGCCCGACCCAAAAGAGGATAACTTTTGGGCACCTTGTGTTGAGGGGGTCATTCAAGCTATTGAGGAATTCAAGTCCTTTTTAGTGGACATCAAACTATTTTTTTATAAACCGACGAGCACTGCTTCTTTCAAAGAGATCAACAAGAAGGTATTGGAGTTGGGACCTGATGCGGTACTGCTATCACCTCTTTTCCATAAGGAAAGTATAAGTGCCGTGAACAATTACAGATCTGCAGGCATTGTGGTGAGTACGTTCAATAGTCAAATAGTTTTGGAGGAAGCGATAAACTATGTGGGGCTGGATCTGTACCAAAGCGGGAGAGTGGCCGCCAAATTAATGCACACTATAGTTCCCGATACGCATGACATTGTGATCTGTCATTTCGATGAAACCCTGAACAATGCGATTCACATGCAGCAAAAGGAAAAAGGGTTTAGGGATTATTTCAGTGAATTGAACGGTGTGGATTACACCATATTGACCTTAAGCGTCGATCAAACAAACCCAGATCTATCCTTGGTCAATTTTTTGAAGTCCCAGGACAAGGCCTTTGGTTTTTTTGTGACCACTTCGAAATCCTATAATCTGGTGGAGATTCTTCAGGGACAGCGCCAAAAGAACATCAAGGTCATCGGTTATGACCTATTGGATGAGAACATCGATCTGTTGAAAAAGGACATGATCTCCTTTTTGATACACCAAAGTCCAAGGACCCAGACGTATCTTGGATTGACCTATTTGATCGAACATTTTCTGTTCAACAAGGAAATACCCAATAAAAAACTGTTGCCCATAGGTATCGTGAACTCTGAAAACTTGATTACCTATCTGTAACATTGGATTTTTCTTGCCCAAGAATCAAAACACCAAATGACGAGGCAATGTGAAAATCGGGCGTTTCCGTTTCAGGGTTTACCCATGTTATCCAAATGGGTTCGTAGGTGGATGCATCCACTTTTACGTACTTTGCCCTAAAGATCCCTGTTTGAATGGCTTGGTCATGGATTAAGTTGAGTTTTTTCAAAGATGCCATACTGATCTTGCCCTCGACTATGAAACCATCGGGACACGAATGGGATTTTACGGTCAAATGGTTTTCGGGCCAATTCCAGTCAAAATCAAAGGCCCTATTTGGAAATGCCCTGAAATCCATGATTCGCGGAGTAGGGTCTATTTCAAGACAATAGTAGGGATTAAGGGAGTCGTCTTGCCGGAAAAAGAGTTCAACCCTGTCCGAAACATTTATACTTTCATTGCCACTGTACTTTTTGTCCACATGGATGTGTGAATCCACAACCTTGAACATAAAATATAAATTATCACCGTCCCATAAGGCCCTAAACTCAGTTTCCGTATCCTGTAATGTTCGCCAAGGCGAACTGAAATCAGTTAAACTGTTGGCTAGTTCCCACAACTGATCATCAGACATCCCAGTAAAGGTCAACTTATTTCCGGGAATATGGTTTACAATATATTTTTTCATTTATCCATTAGAATTCTTTTCAGGAATACCAAAAAGTAAAAATGGTATTCCCCCTAGGCAAATACATTCCCACTAAATATAACCACTTTAATTTCATTTCATCCCTTGATAGGATCTCCAACGCAAACCACAAGCAAAAGAGGAGAGGAATTATTTTCATGCAAAATAGTCCCCAAACCCAGGATTGTCATAAAAAAATGAACCAACATGGTCATTTAGTAGCCTTCATCAACCCATAACCGGCAATAATTCCCCATACCAAGTTGATGAAAAGCACGGCCCATGCCGAGTAGTAGGCGCCATTGGCTACAAAGAGGACGCTTCCGGCTATGTTGTACCAATGGTATATAGGTTGGTTGGCTTCCCATTTTCCGCGAATGAGCATATAGTAGGCCAAAAGAAAACAGAAGGAACCTATCCAACCCAATAATTCAAAGAAAAGGCTCATGGCTTGGTATAGTTAAAGAGGCTAAGGCAATGGTTGATATAGATTTCCTGCTGTTTTTGATGGGCTTCCTTGCCCTGTTCGAACATTCCCAAGTAATAGTAGGAGCCATCTATCAGTGCAAAGATGATCTCGGTTAATTCATCAATATTGGTATTGTGGATAACCCCATTGGTGCGGGCCTGGTTCAGCTCTTCCCTTAGTACGTCGTGCAGCTTCAACAGGTATTGTTTGAAACTGTCATTGAACGCCTTGTTCCTATATACCATGGCGTAACAACTGTAGAAAACACCATCGTCAAAATACTGGTTCCATTTTCGGGAGAACAAGTTCTGGATGAGATTCTCAAGATCCTGTCGGGTTTGCAAGGGCTTTAGGTTGCCTTCAACCAGAACATTCAAGTGCTGCTTTAGAATATATTTGTTGAGACCCACCAACAGCTCTTCCTTGGTTTTGAAATAGTGCATGACCAGCCCATTGCTGATGCCCATGGCCTCGGCTACTTTGGCTATGGAGGCATTTTCCAATCCAATGTCCCTGGCCACTTCATAAAAGGATTTAATGATTTCCAATCTTCGTATGGCCCCCAAGCTCTTTCTACCCATTTTACACTTCTTTTAAAATTGAAATTTCCTTAAAATCTCGGAAACAATAATACTTCTTTTTTTAAAAATATTATATATTTACTGAACGTTCATTCAATTTATTTTACAATTCCATAACAATCACTTAAATATTTTTTAATTGAACAATCATTCAATTAATATTTCTTTGGACTTCATTAAAACATCATTATGAACTTGATCAAGCTTACCTGTATTTTCGGGATTTTCGCCATGGTTGTGACCAGGGCACAGGAAACGGACACTTCAGCCAAAAAAGTGGTCTTTGTGATCGTGGATGGCATTTCTGCAGATCAATTGAAGACAGCGGACACACCTAACTTAGATCGGATCGGAAGGATAGGGGCATACTCCGATGCCTATGTGGGGGGAGGAAAGGGTACCTATTCTGAAACACCGACCATTTCCGCTGTGGGATATAACAGTTTGTTGACAGGGACCTGGGCCAACAAGCACAACGTTTGGGATAACGATATTGAGGCCCCAAACTACAATTACCCGACCATTTTCAGACTGTATAAGGATCAATATCCGAAGGGGACCATTGCCGTATTCTCCTCATGGCTCGATAATAGGACCAAGTTGGTAGGCGATGGAATGAAAGAAACTGGGGAAATCCAAGTTGATTACCATTTTGATGGATTGGAACACGACTCCATTAATTTCCCCCATGATGCCCAACGAAACTTCATGAAGCTTATCGATTATACCGTTGCTGACCACGCGGCCCAGACCATCTTGGAAAAGGCCCCTGATGTGTCTTGGATATATCTTGAATTTTCTGATGATATGGGCCATGGTTTTGGAGATAGTGACCGTTTCAATGCGGCCATCCACTTCGAAGACAAATTGATCGGGAAAATATGGGCGGCAGTTGAAGAGCGTGAGGCTTCCAACAATGAAGAGTGGTTGTTTGTTGTGACCACAGACCATGGTAGGGGAGCCGATGACGGTAAGCATCATGGGGGGCAGAGTGACAGGGAAAGAAGCACGTGGATCGTGACCAATTCACAGCAGACCAACCCTTATTTCAAGGCCCATACCCCTGCGGTCGTTGATATCCTGCCTACCATGACTGATTTCTTGGGAATAAAAGTGCCCACAGAGGTAAGGAGAGAGTGGGACGGCGTATCGTTGGTACACCCCGTGGACGCCATCGGTCTAAAGGCCAAAAGAGAAGGTAAAAACCTTGTGGTGTCATGGCAAAACCTTTCCGAAGGGGAAGGAAAATTGTATCTGAGCAGCACCAACAATTATAAATCAGGGGGCAAGGACGAGTATAAGTTCATTGATACCATCGTCCTCGAAAAAGGACAGGTCAAAATTCCCATGAAAAAAATACCGAAAGGGTTTTGCAAGCTTGTCTTGGAAACAGAGAACACAACACTGAACGCCTGGTTTTCAGAAGAATAATCAAACCATTTTTTAAATCCCAACTAAACTTTCAAATGAAATGAAGAACACATTACTTTTAGTACTGTTTTTGACCACTGCCTTCCTGGGCCTTGCCCAAAAGGAAGTCACAGGTACGGTCGTTGATGCTTCCGGGGTCCCCCTGCCCGGTGTAACCGTCATGGTAAAGGGAACCTCGAATGGGACCGCCACCGATTTTGATGGCAACTATTCCATCACCGGGTCCGAAGGCCAAGTATTGGAATTTTCCTATATCGGCTTTTCCAAAAAAGAGGTTACCATAGCTACTTCCCCAACAATCAATGTCACACTGGAAGAGGACGTCCAGAGTCTCAGTGAGGTGGTCGTGGTTGGTTTTGGTACCCAAAAGAAAGTCAATCTTTCCGGAGCGGTCAACAATGTTTCCGTTGAGCAGCTATCATCCAGACCCATCAACAATGTGACCCAAGGGCTACAAGGGATTTCGCCGGGGCTCAACATTGATTTTTCGAGTGGTGCACCTGGCGCCAATCCCAAAATCAATATCAGGGGGTTCACATCCATCAATGGTGGTGATCCCTTGGTGCTCATTGACAACATCCCCTCCGACGTTTCCTATCTCAACCAACTTGCCCCAGAGGATATCGAGAGCATTTCGGTATTGAAGGATGCCTCATCAGCTGCCATCTATGGGGCCAGGGCCGCTTTTGGAGTGGTGCTTGTGACCACAAAGAGTGGAGCCGACGGCAAAATGCGAATCAACTATAATACCAATGTCACCTTAGGGACAGCCACCGTGCTTCCTGATAAGATTTCCGATCCGTACATCTACATGAGGTTACAGGAAACCGCCTCAAAGAACACGCCTTGGCACAACCAGTATTTTACAACGGAACAGTTCCAATGGGCCCGTGAACGCAGCGACAATCCCTACGGGACCGTTGGGGTGCGTGAAAGCACGGTAAACCCTGGACTTTGGGAATATATGGGGAATCGGGATTGGACCGATTACTTTTTATCGAGTTCCACCTATTCCCAAAACCATAGTCTAAGTGCCACAGGGGGCACGGACAAGATCAACTATTTCATTTCAGGCTCCTATAACAAGGACAATGGCTCCTTGATCTTGGCCGAGGATTATTTTACCCGAACAGGAATGCGGTCCAAATTGAACGTACAATTGACCGATTGGTTATCCGTAGGAAACAATACATCCTACATCAAAGGAAAAAGAAAGAACCCTTCCTATTTTAACATTTCTACCCTTTTCGATTTCAATACCTATGCCTATGCTGAAAACCCGGATGGAAGCTGGGCCAATACGCCCGTGGGACGAATGGCGGCTCAATTGACCGATGGAGGGGACGAGGTATATAACACCCATACCTTTCGTACCAATTTCACGGCACAGGCTTGGTTGGTGAAGGACATGCTGAAAATCAATGGGGAATATACCTACGAACAGGAAAACCAAAACTATGATGCCTTTTATTCCAAGTATCAGATTGGATTTGGACCCAATGATGTGAGGGAAGAAGGCAACAACCAGGTATGGAGGGATTTCGGGGTGGAACAGTACAACGTCCTGAACCTATATGCCACCTTCAACAAGACCTTTGGGGAAGACCACCAATTGACCCTGTTGGCGGGGTACAACCAAGAGGAGTACTGGGACGAATATATTTCCCTCAGCCGTAGTGGGGTGATTTCTGCCTCATTGCCCGCTCTAAATTTGGCTACAGGCCCAATCTTGTTGGATGAAAATGATACTGCCGTGTACAGTTGGGCCCTTAGAGGAGCTTTTTACAGGGCCAACTATATCTTGAAGGATAGGTACATTTTGGAACTCAACGGGCGATACGATGGTTCTTCCCGTTTCCCGAAGGACAAGCGTTTTGGGTTTTTCCCATCAGTATCCGCGGCTTGGAATGTCTCCCGTGAACCCTTCATGAAAGCATTGGAACCCACGCTGAACCTTTTCAAGGTCAGGGCCTCCTACGGTTCTTTGGGCAATCAGGATGTTGGCGCTTTCGGGTACATTCCTACCATGAGTGCTGGCCAGGGTGGATACATCATAAACGGGGAACTTCCCACTCAGGTGAGCTCTCCAGGGCTTGCTTCGGCCAACTATACGTGGGAAACCGTCATCACTAAAAATATTGGGGTGGATTTGGGCTTTTTCAACAACAAGCTTTCTGCCACCTTCGATGTGTACCGTCGCGACACCAAGGACATGCTGACGGTAGGAACTGACTTGCCAGGTGTTTTGGGGGCATCCGAACCCAATGAGAACGCCGCGGACCTTAAAACGGAAGGTTGGGAACTTTCTTTGGGCTATAAGGACAGTTTTGGCAATCCGGACAAACCATTCAATTTGAGCGCCAGTTTGGTACTCAGTGATAGCCGTTCCTACATTACCCGATTTGAAAATCCCAACAATAGTTTGACCCAATATCGTGAAGGAATGGAACTGGGCGAAATATGGGGGCTTACTTCGAATGGGCTTTTCCAATCCCAGGCCGAGATAGATGCGTTGGACCAGACATCCATCATTCCATGGGGAGCTTTGGAAATTGTGGAAGGTTGGCCCAAATATGTGGATTTGGACGGAAACCAAAAAATTGAGAAAGGAACCACCGCGGATGATCCCAAGGATTTGAGCGTCATTGGCAATATGCTGCCCAGATATCGTTTTGGTCTCAACCTGAACATGGATTGGAACAATTTTGACTTGGGTATTTTTCTGCAAGGGGTGGGCAAAAGGGATTTTTACCCCAAGGACTATATCTACTGGGGATTTTACCAACAGCCCTATGCCGGGGGGTATGCCCACTTGAGCGATTTCTATAGGGCAGCCGATGACCCCGCTGATCTTATGGCCCAACACTCACAGGCCTATATCGATGCCGGTTATGCAAGTGCCAATACGGATGCACGGTATCCGGTGTACCAAGCATGGCTGGCCGACCGAAATCTAGGGGAGCGAATAGACCAGGCACAAGGATTGGCCATTCCCCAGACCGGATACATGCTCAGTGCTGCCTACCTGAGGCTGAAGAACATCACCTTCGGATACACTATTCCATCTGTCTATACCAAGAAAATGGGGATTACCTCATTGCGATTGTACTTCTCCGGGGATAATCTCTTCGAATGGTCCGAGGTGGCCGATTTCTTCGATCCTGAATCCATTTCCGATGTGGACAATAGAATCAACCCGGCGCATAGTGCGGGACGACAAGAGACCAGCGGGTACCAATACCCGTACCAGCGAAAATATGCTTTCGGGATCAATGTTACTTTTTAACAAAAAAGAATTCAAAAATGAAAAACGAAAGAAAATATATAAAAAGGCCTTTCATCACAAGCTTGATCGCTGTAGTATTGATTTTGGCCATGGGATGCAATGACGATTATCTCGATCGCTTACCCGAAACGGAAATCGGTGTGGACAATTTTTTCAACACCGAGGAAGATCTGGCTATCTACGTCAATGGCCTGTATAGTTTTCCAGGGTTGGGAATCTACTACGACGATGCTACGGACAATGCTGCCACGACCGGCAACCGCGAGATCAAGACCATCATGACCACCGAGGCCAATTCACAGACCATTACCTCAGGGTGGGATTGGGGCAGTCTTAGGGACATCAATCTTTTTCTGGAAAATGCGGAAAAGGCCAACATCAGTGAAGATATCAAAAACCATTACATCGGCGTAGCGCGGTTTTTCAGGGCCCAGTTCTATATGGAAAAGGTAAAGCGATATTCCAATGTCCCTTGGTACGACCATGTACTTTCCACGGATTCCGAAGATCTGTACAAGCCCAGCGATTCCAGGGAAATGGTCGTGGACCATATTTTCGAGGATTATCAGTTTGCCATGGACCATGTAAGGACGGATGTTGAGGAAGGTGCCGTTGACAGGTGGACGGTCATGGCCTATTATGGCCGTAATGCCCTTTTTGAAGGGACTTTTAGAAAGTATCATGATGAATTGGGATTGGAGGCCACGGCCAATACCTATTTGCAATTGGCCGAGCGTGTTTCCCGTGAGATTATGGACGAAGGAGGGTTCACTATTTACAATACGGGAAGTCCCGCCCAAGATTATCTGACACTTTTTGGCAGCCAGGACCTCACCGCGAATCCTGAGGTCATCTTTGCCAACATCCACGAAGCGGAAATAAAAAATACCGATGACCCCCAATATTTGTTCGGGAGCTATGAGATGTCCATGAGCAGGGACCTATTGGAATCCTATCTTATGACGGATGGCTCCTATTTCAGTAACGAGCCTGGTATGGAGACCATGACCTTTGTGGAAGAGTTTCAGAACAGAGATCCCAGATTGTCGCAGACCTATGCCTATCCAGGTTGGGAACTGTACTATACCTCTACCTACAGCCCAGGGACCACAAACTATGTGCAAGAGTTGAAGAAAAACTTCACGGGTTATCACCAGATCAAAGGTTTTGCAAATGATCCGTCGTTGGATGTGAGAAGGGGTATCGATATCCCGGTACTCCGCTATGCCGAGGTATTGTTGAACTTGGCAGAGGCCAAGGCAGAATTGGGCACTTTGGACCAGAACACTTTGGACGAAACGGTAAACCAGTTGAGAAACCGTGTTGGAATGCCACCTTTGGAAATGAATGTGGGCATGGACCCTGTCCAAGCGGCCCGCTATCCGGGAGTGGCCAGTGCGGTCCTATTGGAAATCAGAAGGGAGCGTCGAGTGGAATTTGCCATGGAGGGCAGACGGTTGGACGACCTGAACCGCTGGAAAGCAGGTAAGCTCTTGGAAAAAGAACCAGTTGGAATGTACTTTCCAGGTCTTGGTCAATATGATCTTACAGGCGACGGCGTAGAGGATATAGAGCTGTTGGCGGTTTCCGACCCTATTCCCGATCCAAAGGAATTGAACGATTTGGGAGTTGCCCTTGTCTATTATCGGGCGGGCAGTGTTGGAAGCAACGCCGATGTGTACTTGACCAATGGCACAAGTGGATATGTGGTAGGGACTGTTGATAGGGGAACTTTTCAGGAACCCAAGCATTATTATAGGCCGATTCCTGCGGCAGAAAAAGCATTGAACCCCAATTTGGAACAAGTTTTCGGTTGGGATTGATTCAGTGGAGTAGTTTGATTGGCATTGTAATGAAAGGAGGGGCAAAGTCCCTCCTTTTTCATTGAAAAACCGCACTATCCCAAATGGGATGCTATCCATTGGAGACCAATCCTTCAACGAACAGGAGGAAAAAAGCTATGATACCTAACAAAATAATCGCCATAATAATGGTTGTCAAAGGAAACCTGTTCTTTTGGCTGTTGGTGGTCTGGTTTCTAAAATGGGCTCCTTTTCGTCCCTTGGTGGGCATGGGCGCACTATCTTCTGCTTTCCAATTTGTTTTTTTTCCTTTTTTCTCCATTTCTATTTTTTTGGTGCATTTATTCCCTGCCGTGGTATTTGCCTTTTCTTGACTATTCCAAAAGGAATCCATCAATTATTGCGAAGGGCATGGATCAGTTCTTTCTTGCTCATTTTTGAACGACCTTCGATGCCCACTTTTTTGGCCTGGCCATAAAGGTCTTTTTTCGTCCACTCCTCATATTTGGGTGATTTTCCACCTTTCTTCCCGGAATCTGGAGTGTTGGCGATACGGGCAGCTTTCTGTTTGCTGTACCCTTTGTCTCGTAGCGCTTCATACTTGTCCTCATCTTTTATTCTTGGATTTGGCATGACATCATTTTTTAAAAATTAATATTAGGATTGACAACCCTGTTTTCTCGCTTTGGGGCGGCACGGCCCAAGTGTTCTATTTATTGAAAGTTAGCGATGGGGTGAGGGAAAGACTGACCTGAACCGAACAAAAATTGCCTCAATCCCACGTTTGCATGGTAGAATAGGTTTTAGAATCGGAACTTGATGGACAAAGACATCCCGAGTTTCATTAAACACATATACAATCATGGAAAAATGGTTTGATACCTCGTTGACCTCCCTATTACCCATTGCGCTTTCTGCCTTGGGGATCTATGTGGCGGTCATTGTATATACACGCATCTTTGGGAAGCGCAGTTTCTCCAAGATGTCCAGCTTCGACTTTGCGATGACAGTGGCCGTAGGTTCCATCATTGGCACAACGGCACTCAGCCCGTCAGTGGACCTTCTTCAAGGGGCTGTTGGGCTTCTTGTCGTGTATGTACTTCAATGGACAGCCGCCATGTTACGGCATAACAAGCATTTTCAGGATGCCATTGACAACACACCGTTGTTGCTCATGGATGGCAAGGAAATCCTGTACGATAATTTGAAAAAAGCACGGCTTACCGAATCGGACCTAAGGTCCAAGCTGCGTGAGGCGAATGTGGTTGAATTGGAGGATATACGGGCCGTCGTCTTTGAAACCACTGGAAATATATCCGTGCTCCATTCCAATGATGGCAACAAGGAATTGGAAGAATGGCTCCTAAAAGACATAAAAGTGGAATAGGCTATGGAATGGACTGAAATATTGGGGCTTGCCGCCGGTATCTGTACCACGTCGGCAGTGGTCCCCCAAATAAAAAAGGCTTGGCGCACTAAGAAAGTGGAAGATGTTTCACCCTTTATGTTCGGTATCCTTATCCTGGGAGTGGGGATGTGGGTTTTGTACGGAATCATTAAAAATGACCTTCCCATCATTGCCACCAATGGACTTTCACTCGGACTTAATATCATCATGTTGTATTTGATGGTGCGCTATCGAAAGCAAGATTAAAAAAACGACCCATACTTCTTAATGAAAGTGTGGGCTAATTTTTGTCGTTATCGTGTCAATAGGATGCAAGGTCCCCTTGTATATTGAAACACTATAAGGCCTTAGGTAATGAAAAAGTAAGCACTGGGACAATATCCGAATGGCCCAATCATAAACGCTGGGTACGTCCTTTCACCTAAGGCAAGGACATACGTAGATCATCACATAGCAATGGAGATAGAAACAAGGAATGTTTCCTTCGAGGAAATAAAACGGCGATTTAAAAAGTTCATACTGGAAAAAGACCACCCCTGTATGATGGCACAGACGGTCTTTGAAATGGATAGGGCCGTTCTCAAAAGTTATTCCGAATTGGGAAGCGAAGAAGTGGCGAAAAAGATGTATGAAGATATAAAGCGGTACCTTGAAGGATATGACTTTGAAGAGAACAGTTTCCAGACATTTATTGCTACCTTCCCCACTACCGAGGTATTTTCGGAGAAGGAGTTTGAGGAATTATTGTGGAAGCAACTTCAATGGCTCCATAAGGTGGACAGTCAACCCTGGGATCCCTCGGTGAGCAGTGATCCCACGAGCAGCAAGTTCAGTTTTAGCGTGGCCGGAAAGGCATTTTATATTGTGGGAATGCATCCCAAGAGTTCACGGCTGGCGCGCCAGGCACCCTTTCCCACCTTGGTGTTCAACCTACATTGGCAGTTTGAAAAATTGCGTGAAATGGGAACATATCGGCGTGTGCGGAACACCATCCGCAAGCGCGATAAGAATCTCCAAGGCTTCATAAATCCTGTTCTCGAAGATTTTGGTAAGGACACTGAAGCAAGGCAGTATAGCGGGAGAAAGGTTGAAGGAGACTGGGAATGCCCCTTTCACCATAACCCATAAAGAGCACTCCAATTCCTTTTAATAACATTTAAAATTATTCGGTTACCGATGGGCGGGCACCTTCTTGAAGCGAACATTGGGAATGGGAGTGCAAAGAGCAATCGAAATCAAGGCTTATGATCAAGAAAATTCCAAAACAATCGGGAACAGCTTTCCAACTATACAAGGGTGATAAACTAAAAGTGATCGACCCAGAGGGACAACAAGTGAGTGATATGGTGCTGTTCAATGCAAAGGATATCCGGGAAAAGCTCTCATCGGGCAAGACAATGGATTTTGAAGAGTCGATATTGATCACCAAAGGAAATTTCTTGTGGAGCAATCGAAGCCAAAAAATGATGAAAATAATCGAGGACACGAATGGTAGGAACGATTTTTTGCTGGCACCCTGCAGCCCCGAAACCTTCCAGATCATGTACAAAGATCCTAACTATCACCCCAGTTGCTTCGAAAATTTAAGCACAAGCTTGGGCTCCTTCAACATCCAACCTGACGATATCCCTACGGCCTTCAATATTTTTATGAACGTTCAATTTTCAGAAAACGGCAAACTTAGCGTGGAGAAACCATTGAGCAAGGCGGGCGATTATGTAGTACTGGAAGCACAAATGGATTTGATAGTAGGGCTTACCGCATGTGCTGCAGAAGACAGCAATAATGGGACGTTCAAGCCCATTCATTATGAGATAATACCGAAGACCTTAAAAACGGAGGGATTTTAGGGAAGAGACTGGCATGATGGTGACATCGTGTATTTTCCAATGCAGTGCCTTGATATGGGAAACCCCTTCCTCAAATTGGGAACCAAATACAGTGTCCTGCCGTGGGATGACATAGACCTCGCCAAAATACACCTGTCCGTGTTCCCGAAAGCGCACTTCGGAATCCTTTACCCAGTCCCAGCTTGCCACTTCTGTGGCAATTTCATCTATAAGTCGGTCCTTTTTTCGGTCGGAAATACGCACGGGCTGTCGGTCCATCAGATCTTCAACGGCACTGGCCAGGTTTCTATACCCGTCCTTTATGACAGAAACCGATATGAACAGGGCTGTGGTGGCATCGGCCCACCAAAATCCTGCACCCACACCCAGAATACCGGCAATAGCAGCAAAAGCGGTCATATAATCGGCCTTTTGTGCTTCGGCATCCGTGTAGAGTATCTTATTGTGAAGTTTTTCTGCCAAGGGCATTTTGCGGAACCCCAAGAGCATGGCAGGAAATGAACTATAGATAAGCACCACGATCATGATCCAGCCCATCCAAAGCTGTTCCCCAAAGAATACCATGGTGCCGATTGTAGGTCGTTCATGGCGTATCAATGAAATAGTGGAATCAATGCACAAATAAGCCCCCATCGAAAACAAAGCGACCGACCCTGTCAAAAAAGCAATGCTAAATACCCGGTGATAGCCATACTGGAAGGTTTTGTTGCGAGGTCTGTCGTATATATGTGAAGCAATCAAAAATGCAATGGCCGGTAGTAAACTCAAGGTATCTTCCAGCCAGGCCGTCTTCATGGCCTGGGAAGACCCCATCACCACATACATAAGGACAACCACGGTACAGAGATAGGCCACAGTGATCCATTCCAATTTCTTGGCTTTTTTCAATATGGGTCTCAAGTTTTCGGGCAGCTCATACCCTTCTTTATTTTCTTCCATGTTGTTTCCTTTGGACAAAAGATTGCTCAAGTTCATATACCAACCGATTTTCGCCCGGGGGCACAAAAAGCACATGTGTGCTATCGTAGGAACGTGTCATTCCCACTTCCTTTTTCCAAACCGTTTTTTTCCCAAATCCGCCCACCACAATGTCCAGTTCATAGTCTTTGAGTTTTTTGATGAGGTCCGTTTCATTTCCAGCTTCAAAATGAGGTGTCAGGTTTTCCTTTTTGCAGAATTGTTTCAAAAGCATTATCTCCGTCCCCGAAAATGAACTGTCTTGGATAAGGGTAAAAGGAGGATTTTCGACCACCCCAATGGCAAGACCTTCTGCCCTTGCCCTCGAGAGGGTATGCTGTGGGTCTTTTGGGAAGGTACAGGCCATTAAAGACAATGCTATGCATGTTGCCATTTTACCTATAGCTTTCATTTTGTTGTATTCTATATGATTTTTCTCTGTGGCATAGGTTCTTGCCGATGCTATCTCCCACAAATCCTTTATTCCAAATTCCTGAGTTCATGCACGATAAAAGTGTTCTTTATTGAAATGCTTGAGCATTTGGGACCAAGTCAGGACTCGAATCTCCCAGCGACCTTCCAATGAGGCTGACGATCTTCGGAATAAAACTAACTACAAAGATTTCATGCCATTGACCAATTTGACAAACTTTTTGACTGGAAACCATATGTTGGTTTTTTTGAGTAGTCTTTTGGGAGAAGGGTACTCATACCTGCCGATTGATTTGGACAACCTATTGATTTTTCGGTTATCTGGATAGTGGAAAACTATTAGGTACCACCTTATTTTAGATGGATTTCCCGCTTTTAATTGCGACAATTTTTGAATGGATACGACCGGTCACCATCCGAGGCTTTGATTATTTTTCAGATGAACTTAAAAATGCACGATATGAAAAAGTTAGGATTTTTGTTGACGATAGTCGCTTTAATGGCCATGACCTCCTATTCCTGTCGGGAAAGAAACCCGAAGGACCCAAGGGTCGAAGACAATATGGAAGGGGTCCACGAAAGTCAACAGGAGAGTATGGAAAAACATGATGAATGGTCAGGAAGGGATGAAGGAAGCGAGCAAAGGGACACTACCTCCGTTCTAGGAGATACCATACCTCGCGATACCACACAACTTCGCAGATAACCAGTAGCGGTACAGTGGCCGCTAGCTCCGCCCTTAATATAGGGTCATGGCATTTTCGGAAATGCCATGACAGATTTTTCATGACCTCAATTAATAGTAAAAGCAAAGAATTTGGATAAGATGAAAGAGAGAATGGACCGCTCAAACTCAAGAGTACAAAATGAAAGCAATGAAATTGTGGTGATCACAGGAAGTAGTGGCCTGATAGGGTCTGCCCTGATCAAGCGATTGTCCAAAAAATATCGGATCGTCGGCTTGGATAGGGTGGGTCCACCATACCCTCCTTTGCAGGCCGAATGCGTGAATTTCGACATCACCGACGAAAAATCCATCGATGCGGCCATGGAACGGATCAGATATGGACACGGCAGCAAGATTGTTTCTGTGGTCCATTTGGCCGCCTATTACGATTTTGGTCAAAAGGATAGTCCCAAATACCATGAGATCAATGTAAAGGGAACAGAGAATTTTTTGCGGCAATTACAGGATTTTGAGGTGGACCAATTTCTATTTTCAAGCTCCAACCTAATCTACAAACCCTCGGAACCGGGGGTCAAAATCAATGAAGACTGTCCGGTGGAGGCCAATTGGGGCTATCCGGAATCCAAAGTGCTCACAGAGGACCTCATCAAAAAGAACAACAAGGACATTCCGGCATTGTTCATGAGGATAGCCGGGGTCTATACTGATTATGGCCACTCCATTCCCATTACCCAACAGATCAAACGGATTTATGAAAAAGAGTTGCTCAGCCATTTTTATTCTGGGGATGTGAACCATGGCGATGTTTTTGTCCATTTGGAAGACGTGGTCGATGCCATGGAAAAAGCCATCGAAAAGCGTCACGACCTGCCCCACGAAATTGCCCTGAACATTGGTGAGCCCACCTCCCCGACCTATCAAGAACTACAGGATGCCATTGGCAACCTCTTGCACGGGAAGGATTGGGAAACCTATGAAATGCCAAAGGCCCTGGCCAAGGCAGGGGCTTGGGCCCGTGATCTGGTGAGCGACCCGTTCATCAAACCTTGGATGATCGATAGGGCGGGGGCCCATTACGAACTCGATATTTCAAGGGCCAAGGAATATTTGGATTGGCAACCCAAAAATAGGGTGATGGACATTCTGCCCCGTATGATCGAAAGCCTAAAAGCTGACCCCGAAACGTGGTATGAAAAGAACAACCTGAGATAGACCATGGCAGAGAGAACACACATACCGCCGGGTTGGGACTACAATCCGGCGACTTGGGCCCAACGCATACCCATTGTCATATTGGCTCTGGTGGGATTTGGTATAGCGACCTATCTTTCACTGTACCAACTGGATTATGTGGACACCGTATGGGAACCCTTTTTCGGGGATGGCAGTACCACTATTCTGAACTCTAAGATTTCCCACATTTTGCCCATTCCCGATGCGGCCCTCGGAGCCATCGGTTATTTGGTAGACGCCGTTGCCGGGCTGATAGGCGGCACCCATCGCTGGCGGAAAATGCCCTGGATAGTGATCGTGTTCGGACTTGCCGTTGGTCCGCTGGGTTTCATCAGTGTAATGCTGGTCGTGTTCCAACCGGTCCTTTTTTCGGCTTGGTGTACCCTTTGCCTGGCCTCCGCCATTATTTCAATTGTCATGATCGGTCCAGCTATGGATGAGATGTTGGCCAGTTTGCAATACATACAAAGGGCCAAAAGGTCTGAAGCCTCCACATGGAAAGTATTCTGGGGCATTGGAGATGAAACGGAGAAGGTGGCATAATATGAAATCACTCTAAAACAATGAACTTATGTGGGCAAAATTGATGAACATCGTATTGGGAATATGGCTGATGGCTGCACCGAGTGTCTTGGAATACGGTCCAGCAGCATCGGACAATGGGCATATAGTGGGTCCTATCATTGTTACTTTTTCCACCATAGCCCTTTGGGAATCCACCTATATTGTCCAAAAATGGAATTACCCGTTCGCCCTTTGGCTGTTGCTGTCACCATGGGTGCTGGGATACGAAGTGGCGACCGCAAGTATGAGCGATATGGCCGTTGGGATGATGGTATTGGTCCTATCTTCCAGAAAAACTGGTATGAAGAACCGTTATGGGGGAGGATGGTCTTCTTTATGGGAAAAAAATCCGAAGCACATGGAAGACCAAAGGGACAATGAAAGCGAGGCAGAGCGTAGGGAAGGCTTTTGATGTTTCAAGCAAAAAGTTGGACGGTTCAGGTCAATAAAGATGGAGTGCAATTCGTAGGTTCACAAAAACAATGCTGCCGAGCATATAGAACTGAGACTGCACCATGAAAAAAATAAAGGATCTTTCAACAGCATCCATCGAATTGATTCTTGCCCATCTGGAAAACAATGACGAATTCGATTGCAAGCTTCCGGGCGGCGGATCGTTGCACATAGAAAGTGGTCTCCCTTACCTGATCATTTGCCGAACAAAGAACAAGGACACCGGAACCAAGGAATTTGTGATGAGTGAGGCGTGTTACCTTATCATCGGACGCAAGGATTTTAAAGGGTACCAAGAACTCATTTTTTCCTTGGCCGATCATTTTTCCACCCTCTACAAATCCTATTTGTTGTTTGAACTTTTCTCCACGGAAGAAAGCAATCGCTCCTTCACCATCAAAGGCCCAGCAACAAAGCTCCCCAGAACCCTTACGGTCTTGGAAGATGGCCTTCGTCAGATCGATCAAATAGCTCCTGGCAAACACATACAGGTGAAAACGGAAGATACGCCCGATCGACATCCCAAAGGTCGCAGGCCCCTTCTGACCATTGAACGAACCAAACTATGCGGTGCCCTATTGTTGGGCCTCGGGGTACCTCCCATATATCGGAACGCAAATGGCCATTTGTTCCCCGTTTTTTTTAGGGAATTCCATAGTGCATTGACCAAGGCGATGCAGCGTGCCATTTATGAGTTCATCAGGATCCAAACTGTTTGCGGGGTGGCCAGTTACAATGCACTTGGACAGCGGTATCCAAAGGAAAAGGTTTTTGAAGTGGACCGCAAACTGACGGAAATTGAAAAATCCTATCAATTCCTTTGGTTGGTGTCTCCTTCCAATATCCATGACATCAAAAAAACATTTTTTGAGAGCAATTTTGAAACCCTCCTTGATTATCACTACCGCTTGTTGCCCATGGATCCAGACCTGCTGAAGAGAAAACTCTACGCACTAAAAATCGAGAAAATCGAAGATCCGGCCCTGTCCTATATCTTCCGTCAGAAAAGGGAAGAATTGGACCATCAGATTACCATGCTGCATGAGCGCGGCACGCCCAATTTTTTCTACAACAGTATCCGGTTGCACCAAGGCATTGGACAGGTACTTAAGGATGAAGCTGAAGACCTGTTGGAACAATTGCCAGAGACCAACTCCAACGAAACTTCCAGAAATGTTATGGATGCCGTGGAGTTTGCTGCCCTGGCGCAAAAAGAAATTGATTACCTAAAGGAACAGGATGAGGATTTCAACTGTAAGATCCAAATCCGGAAGGACCTGAACATCATGATGGTTTCCTTGGGCAATCTTTTCATCCCGGCAGATTTCAGGGCAAACCGAAAAGAGGCAGAGGCTTTGATACAGCATGAGGTAGGTGTCCATGCCCTGACCTATTATAACGGAAGGCAGCAACCTCTTGAGCAATTGAGCGTGGGTCTCGCCGATTACGACCCCATGCAAGAGGGGCTGGCGGTGCTTTTCGAATACCTAGCCAATGGACTCAGTACGAATCGGTTACGTACACTTGCGGGCCGTGTCGTGGCAGGGTGGGCCAGATTGAAGGGACATGGTTTCAAAAAAATCTTTGACCAGCTCGTCTACACGTATGGTTTCAGTAAGAAACGCAGCTTCAACATCACTTCCAGGATCATGCAAGGCGGTGGATTGCTCAAGGACATCATTTATTTAAAAGGTCTTTTGGAATTGAGGGACTATCTAAAAAATGGGGGAGAAATTGAACCTTTGCTTTCCGGCAAGTTTGGATTTCATCATATCGATACCATACACCAATTGACCGAAAGGAAGATATTGAAACCACCGGCCCTAAAGCCTAGATACCTTTTCGACACGGATTCAGAAGTCAAATTGGAAAAGATCAGACAGGGTTTGCCACTGCACGCCATGGTGTGCGACAATGCCCATACAGAAACCTTAACGGCAAGAAAATGAAAATATGTTTTGTCTTGAATAAAGTGGCCACGGAAGCCAATGGGACATCCGTTGCATTGATGGCCAAAGCCCACGAAATGGGCCATGAAGTCAGTGCGGTAGGTGTGGGTGGTTTCAATCTGGACCATACTGGCCTAATAACCCTGGATACCATTTCGGTGAAGAAAGGAAAGAAAATGAAATCAGCAGGCCAATACCTTGAAACCCTACAAGGTCCTACGGCCAAACATGAAAGGATTGAGGCCGGCTCGTTGGATGTGTTGTTCATACGCAACAACCCAACGGAGGAACGAGCCGGCCGGGAATGGGCGGAACATTCCGGGATTGCATTTGGGCGTATGGTGCAACAGCTTGGCGTACTGGTGCTCAACGATGCGTATGCCCTTTCCAATGCCTTCATCGATAAACTGTATTTTGAGGAACTCCCAACAAGCATCAAACCGGCATCTATCATTACCCGTAAAAAAGAGGACATCCTGAACTTTTGGGAAGAAAACAACAAAAAAATGGTGCTGAAGCCCTTGGAGGGTTCTGGAGGGCAAAATGTATATCTGATTGATGAAAACCAGAAAAACCTCAACCAGATCTTGTCCACCTTGACCATGGAGGGTTATATCATAGCCCAGGAATTTCTCCCCGAAGTAAAGCATGGGGATGTCCGTGTCTTGCTCATGAACGGAAGGATACTGGAGCAGGATGGTAAACAAGCCATTATACGCCGTGTGAGCGGGGAAGGGGAGTTCAGGAGCAATTTTTCCCTAGGAGCCACAGCAGATAGCAGCAAACTCACACCGGCCATGCAGCAGATCGTAGATGTAACCGCACCACGGTTGATAGCGGATGGGCTTTTTTTTGTGGGCCTGGATATCGTGAAGGACAAGCTGATAGAAATAAACGTGCTGAGCCCCGGAGGGTTGAACAGGTTCGCCCATATTGACCTGCCGGATTTCACCGAGCCTGTCATCAGGGCCATAGAACGAAAATTGGAATATAAAAGAATGCACGGAGGCCGAATCTCTAACAAAGCTTTGGCAACCCTGCACTAAATTGAATCGATGAAAGGGGAAATATCCAGGGTAGTTGGGGAGTATAGTTCGGGAAAGTCCGGACACCTGTTATTGGTCACTGCGGGCATTCATGGGAATGAACCCAGTGGGGTGGTAGCCTTGCAAAGAGTTTTTAAGGAACTGCATCAGTGTAGGCCAAAAATCAAGGGCACCTTGGTGGGGATTTCCGGCAACCGCAAGGCACTCAAAAAAAATGTCCGCTATATCGATGAAGACCTCAACCGTATCTGGACGGCCGAAAACCTGAAAAAGGATATGCCTGAATCATCCGAGCAGATAGAAATGGGACACATCATCGGGGCATTGAACAGATATTCCCCAAAAGATTATGACAAGCGTTACTTTTTGGATTGCCACACTACTTCATCGGAGAGTCTACCATACATATCCGTGCAAGTGGTCAATGATAATGAGCAGTGGGCAAGTCGGTTTCCCGCGCACACCGTAAGGGGTTTCAGTGATTTGATAGAAGGGGACATCGATCATTATTTAAGTGACCAGGGCATGACCGGTTTTGTCTTCGAGGGCGGACAGCATGAAAGTGCTGCTGCTGTTGAAAATCATGAAGCGATGATATGGTTGGCACTAATGGAAGCCTTGGGACTTGATCTGGAAACCCTATCCTGTTATCCAAGATGTGTGGAAAACTTGGCCGCAAAAAATGCGTCGGAAAAAAAAACGTTCGATATCGTTTACCGTCACAGTTTGGGAATGGATGATGAATTCAAAATGGAGGCCGGGTTTAAAAACTTTGATAAAATTGACAAGGAGCAATTACTTGCCCTGCACAATGGCAAAGAAATTAGGAGCGAGCGGGAAGGCTATATTTTTATGCCCCTATACCAAAATAAGGGAACGGATGGTTTTTTCATTGTGGAAGAAGTGTCCACAACTGTGCCTACCACGCATTGAACGATGAAGTTTCTGCTTTCTCTTGACACATTTTTGAATGTCTGCGTTCTTTTTTATTTCGGCGTTGGGGCTATTCTGCCCTCAGTCTTGAAAGTGGAAGACATGAGTTGGGAATTTTCCACAGTGCCATATAGTTTTTATTTGGATACAGTACAGCGGAGACTCTAATCCGCCTCGATCTTATGGACCAGATAATCCAATAATTTTTCCCATTGGTACGCTTGGAAACCAGCCCAAGCACCTTCGGCCAAAAGCGTATTGATGATTTTTCGTTTACCAGCTTCGTAGCCCTTATTGTTTATGGCCTCATTTTTTCCTATTTCTTGGGCATGGATGTGGGTTCCTTTGATCTCTACCTGAAAAGTACTGGTAGCTTCCTTTATAAAAAAATGCTCGATTTCTTCCCCTTGCAACCATTTGTCCAAAGGACTTTCGCAGGGGCTTACCGTAAAACTTGCCAAGTATTTTTCTTCAATCAGATGGGTGACGACCACCCAATTTTCCGGAAATGGGCCAGGCAGGTCTATTTTTATATAATCACTGATTTGGGGCCTATCCGCCATTTTCTCTTGGCCCGAAGGGCTATATAACTGAAAACTGGCAGTAATGCCGGGCAAATGGGACCATTGGTTGACATTGAACAGTTTCTCCTTGGATTTTTGAAACATTTCATCAACAAGTGCTTGGTTTCCAAAGCTGTTATGGCTGGCATAAGTCTTATCCATGATTTTTTTTGTGGAAACCATTTACTTTAAAGAGTTGTTTCTTTCTGATGTTCAATACCTTTCAACAGTTTTTCAAATGGAGCATTGAACTTTTCAATACCCTCGTCAACAAGATCTTGTGCCACCTGGCTCATCTGGATGCCAGATTCTTCAATTTTTTCCAACGTGCGTGTAGCCTTGTCCATGTCCTCTTTTAGACTTTTTGTTGCCTTTCCATGGTCCCGAAAGGCGTTTAGCGTTTCCATGGGAACCGTGTTGATGGTGTTCTCACCGATCAGGGCCTCCACATATTTCACGTCGCTGTACGAAGGGTCTTTGGTACTGGTACTGGCCCAGAGCACCCGCTGTGGTTTTGCGCCTTCGGACTCCAATTTCTTGAACCGTTTGCTGGAAAATACGTCTTCATAAATGGCGTAGGCCCTTTTTGCGGATGCAATGGCCGTTCCACCCTTCAAATTGTCAAGTCCTTTTTCTTCCAGCATAGGGTCTACCATGACATCGATACGACTAAGAAAAAAACTGGCCACAGAGCGCACTTCCGCAATGGAGTGTCCGGCTTTGAGCCTATCTTCCAATCCGCCCAAATACGCTTCTGTTACTTTTTTATATCGATTTAGACCAAAAAGCAGCGTCACGTTGATGTTAATCCCATCCGAGATACATTGGCGAATGGCCAAAAGACCTTCCAGCGTTCCCGGAATTTTGATCATCACGTTCTTGCGATCCACTTTTCGCCAAAGTTTCCTGGCCTGTTCAATGGTTCCTTCGGTATCACGTGCCAAGTGCGGTGAAACCTCCAGACTTACAAAACCATCATTTCCGTTGGTTTCCTCGTAGACCCGTTTAAAGATGTCGGCGGCCCGTTGTATATCGGCAATGGCGATTTCATAAAAGATGTCCTCATTGCTTCTCTCCTTTTTTGAAAATGTGGCAATATCCTCATCATAATCGGAACTATTGCTGATCGCTTTCTCAAAAATGGCAGGGTTTGATGTAAGGCCCCGGAGTTCATCTTCCTCAATAAGCCGTTTCAGTTCACCGGAATCCATAAGATTTCGGTCCAATGCGTCCAGCCATATACTTTGGCCGTGTTCTTGTATTTGGGTTAAATTGTTCATTTTCATATATTTTACTGTTCCCGCAACAGCAGGAATCCTTGTTCTAAGTTCTTTTTTACGAAACCAATGCTTTGGCCCTTTCAACCACATGCTCCACGGTAAAGCCATATTCCCGCATGACTTCTTCACCAGGAGCAGATTCACCGAACCGGTCAACACCGATAACATCGCCTTCATCGGTTACATACTTGCACCAACCCATGGAGGAAGCTGCCTCAACGGCCAATCGCTTACGCAAATTCTTTGGGAACACTTTTTCTTTATACTCCGCACTCTGTTTTTCAAACAGCTCCCAAGAGGGCATGCTCACCACTTGGGCATGAATGTTCTCTTCTTTCAATTTTTCTTGTGCGGCCAAGACCAGTTGTACTTCAGAACCGGTGCCGATAAGGATAAGTTCCGGTTCACCTTCCGCCTCGGAAATAATGTAAGCTCCCTTTTCAAGTGCCTTGGCCTTGGTATATTTTTCTTGGTCGATGATGGGCAGGCCTTGCCGAGTCAGGACAATGGCGACCGGTCCACCGGAATGCTGAATGGCCACACGCCAAGCCTGTGCCGTTTCGTTGGCATCTGCGGGACGGATGACCGTCATATTGGGCACGGCGCGAAGCCCCAACAACTGTTCCACAGGCTGGTGGGTGGTTCCGTCCTCACCCAGACCTATACTATCATGGGTATAGACCATGATGGGCCGTATCTTCATGATGGCCGCTAGCCGTAGGGGTGGTCGCATATAATCTGAAAATATGAGGAAAGTGGCACCATACGGAATCAGATAATTGCTCAATGCCATTCCATTTAAAATGGCACCCATGGCATGTTCGCGTACCCCAAAATGAAAATTGCGCCCTTCCCGTATAGTCGCAGTGAACGACTCAAAATCGTTCAATTCTGTGGTTGTTGAGGGGGCAAGGTCGGCGGAGCCTCCCAATAAATTGGGCAAATGCCCCGCTATGGCGTTCAATGTTTTTCCCGAAGCTTTCCGGGTCGCCATCTTATCCCCGGGCTTAAATACGGGCAGCTTCTCTTCCCATCCTTTCGGTAGGTTTCCACTGGTCAATTGTTCATATTCTTGGGCGAGTTCGGGATATTTTTCTTTATAGTTTTCATATAGTTCGTTCCACTCCTTTTCCTTTTTTTTACCTTTTTTACCGGCATCACGATATAGTTGCAACACCTCATCGTCCACCACAAACTTCGCTTCTGGATCAAATCCAAAATTTTCCTTCACCAGTTTCACCTCTTCTTCGCCCAAGGGAGATCCATGGGCTTCACCGGTATCCTGTTTGTTTGGACTACCAAAGGCAATATGGGTGCGCACCTTGATCAAAGAAGGGCGTTCGGTTTCTTTTTTGGCCAGTTTTATCGCTTTGGAAAGGGCTTCCACATCGTTGCCATCATCCAGTTCCTGCACATGCCATCCGTAGGATTCAAAACGTTGCGCGGTATTGTCGCTAAAGGTGATATCGGTGTCCCCTTCAATGGAGATATGGTTGTCATCATACAAGTAAATGATATTGCCCAACTTTAAATGCCCGGCCAATGAAGCGGCCTCGGCACTCACCCCTTCCATAAGGTCACCATCACTGCAAATGGCATATATTTTATAATCGAACAAGTCAAAATTGGGTTTATTGAACCGTGCGGCCATATATTTCTGGGCAATGGCCATTCCCACACCGTTGGCAAAACCTTGGCCCAACGGGCCTGTGGTCACTTCTACGCCCTTTACCAAGTGTTCTTCCGGGTGGCCCGCCGTTTTGCTGTGCAATTGTCTAAAATCCTTGAGGTCATCCATGGTCAGATCATATCCCGTCAAATACAGAAAATTATATTGCAGGATGCACGCATGGCCCGCGGAAAGGATAAATCGGTCGCGATTGGCCCAATCTGGATTTTTTGGGTTGTAGTCCATGGCCTGGGTCCAAAGTACATGCCCCATGGGAGCAAGGGCCATGGCCGTCCCCGGATGCCCCGATTTGGCTTTTTGCACGGCATCAGCCGATAAAATCCGTATAGTGTCTATTGCTTTCTGTTCTATGCTTTCGACAGTTTTGGTCATTTTCATTGATTTTAGGTAATAGGTAAATCCGATCTTCCAAAAAATAGTGATCACATACCGATCTGGTGGATGATATCGATATAAAAATTGGTTCAAAAACAGTGCTGTACCGTGGACTTTGATGTAAACATGGTTTGAACTAAATATTGAACCGAAAACGACAAAGAATCCCAATGCGGATGAATAGTTTTGAAGTGAGAGGAAGGTGAACCTAGACTTCAAAAAACAAGTTCACTCTCCCTAAAAGAATAGGACAATGAAAAGATCTCATCTCCCCACATGGTATGGAATTGGTATCGGTGCCGCTGCCGTTGTGTATTTTCTATTGCTATCACTGTTCGGGCTGCATGAGAATCCTTTCTATAGTTCGGCTAACATCGCTTTTTTTGGAGTAGGACAATTCTTGTTGATCATAAAGTTCAAGCAGGCTACCGAAGGGTTGTTTAAATATCAAGATGGATTCTGGGCCATGTTCAAGGCCGGAATCATTGCCACTTTTATCATCGCCGCTTTTTTTCTCGTGTATCTTACAGAACTCAATCCCGATTTTTTACAGGAAATGCTTACCATGTGGAAGGAAGATTATGATCTGAAGCCCGGTACCGTCATTTTCGGGCTCACCTTGATGGGATTTTCCACCAGCTTGGTGTTTTCTTTGATCCATATGCAACTTTTCAAAAGGTCCTGGAATACCAAGGAGGGTAAAAAACATACCTTGTAGAGCTGTGACCCCTATCTCTTTGGCTGATTTTGTCCTTTACCATCCAAGTTAATTTCTTTTGAGTCGATCGCGGCATCGGGAATCCTTTAATTTCAGGGACAATGTATTTTTTCACTTAAAACCTTTTTCCATGAAATTGAAAGAAAAGAAGATAGCCATATTGGCCACGGACGGATTTGAACAATCAGAACTTTTTGAACCTTTGGAAGCCTTAAAGAAAGAGGGTGCCACCGTGCATATTGTCTCGGACAAGGAAGGTGAGATCAAGGCTTGGGACAAGACGGATTGGGGGAAGAGCATCGCGGTAGACAAAAAAGTGGATGCGGCCCATGTCCTTGATTATGATGCCCTAGTGCTGCCTGGAGGGGTAATGAACCCGGATACGCTGAGGACACATACCGTCGCCGTTAATTTTGTAAAGGCCTTTTTTGAAAGGAGCAAACCTGTGGCGGCCATTTGCCATGCCCCATGGCTTTTGATCAATGCCGATGTGATAAATGGACGAAAGGTCACCTCCTACAAGAGCATCAAAGAAGATGTCATCAATGCGGGCGGACTTTGGGAAGACAAAGAAGTAGTGGTCGATAACGGTCTGGTCACGAGCAGAAACCCGGGGGACCTGCCAGCCTTTTGCAGCAAGATCATCGAAGAGGTGCTGGAAGGGAAGCATGAAGGGCAACACGCCTAAAAAACCCTTCTTGCGGTTGGAGAAAGGGTCAAGAAGTCTCTGTGACAATCTTGGCCTCCTCTGCACCGAGTTCCATTAAAGATTTCACCACATCATCCACCATTTCCGGCGGACCGCAAACATAAAAGTATTGTGAAAAGTCGGAAAGGGTGGATTTTAAAAATGCCTTATCCATATGTCCTTGGGGAAAGTCCTCTGTTTCTTCCTCGGATAGGATGTTGAGAAACCTTCTTCCCAACATGGTCTCAAATTTGTCCCGGAGGAATATGTCTTTTTCTTCCTTGTTGGCAAATATCAATGCATTGTCCTTCATTTCATCATGGTATTCCAACGATTTCAGGATGGCAATAAAAGGGGTCACCCCGGCACCACCTGCCAAAAAGGTTCCCTTTCCCTTATACGTGATGGCCCCAAAAACATCCCTCAAAATCAGCTCATCGCCTTTGCTCAGTGTGGAAAGTTTCTCGGTGACACCATTATGGGCCGGATAGGTCTTTATCGTAAACTCCAGATGGTCCTCCATGGGCAGATTGGTAAAGGTAAAAGGTCTTTTTTCATTCCTCCATTTTTCTTGGTTGATGGATACCTCGGTGGCTTGGCCCGGCTCAAAATTATAGCCATCTGGTTTTTCGGTAACGATTCCCAAAACATTATGGTTGATGAATCCTATCGATTTGATTTTGACAATATGCTTTTCCATTCTCTTTCGTTTTTAGTTAGAAGATTCTTTTGGAACGATTCTGGGACACAGGAGTAGAATCATGTGCAAATCAATTCGCCTACGCGGTTTCCAGTTGATGGTTTTGGGCATCGACTTCTCTCATCCAACAATCCCGATAAAGCAAAATAACCCTGCATAAACAGGGTTTTTTTACATCAAGTGCATATGGAATTATTTTTATAGCGGTTTGCGCCCTGAAATGATGTTGTACAGAATGGCAATTATGGCAATCACCAACAAGATATGAAGGAGACTGCTGGTGCCTATTGCGGCCACGATGCCAAAAAACCCCAAGACCCATATCACTATACAGATCACTGCTACCAACCAAAGTAAACTTCTCATAATTTTAGTTTTGTATTGTTTGGTTATAAATCTAGGCACCCCTGGAAGAGCATATTGATCTATTCGGGTGAATTGTTGACCCGAAAAGCAAAAATTTCACGTTCGAGCTGCTTCCCCGCCGCTTATCAAATTTTTTAGGTGCGTTGGGTGAAAAAGGAATCCCGTCTTGGGGCAAACGTGTCCGGCCACCCCTTCAAAAACAAGTGCAGATATGACAAGCCCATGGGTCAAGGAACACACGGGAAATGGATCAATAATCTACTGGAAAAAGATAAGGAAGGACGGTGTTATCCTCTACATTGTGATGGAATAGGGGATGGAAGATTCCCTTTTAACTAAATGATAATTAAATAACAACACTATGAAAATTTTAAAAACAGTTACAGTTTTAGCAATGCTCTTTATGGCTTTTGGGACATTTGCCCAAACTGAAGAGGACCAGAGAATCATTGATGATGCCCAAAGGGCCAAAAAACAATTGATGAAGAAGGACAAAGGCCTTGAAAACTTCTTCAATAATGCTTCTGGATATGTCATTTTCCCGAATGTGGGAGAGGGTGGTTTCATCCTTGGTGGCGCTTCGGGCAATGGCGTGGTCTATGAAAATGGGAGAAAGGTGGGAATGGCCGATCTTAAAAAGGTCGATGTCGGTCTTCAGGCCGGTGGACAAGCCCTGACCGAGGTCATATTTTTTGAGACCGAGGAAGCCCTGGCGGAATTCAAGGCAGGGGAGTATACCATTTCAGGGGACCTTTCCGCAGTCGTAGTGGAATCGGGTGCTTCTGAAAACATCAATTACAATGACGGTGTGGTCGTTTTTGCCATGCCCAAAGCAGGATTGATGGCCGATGCTTCCGTAGGAGGCCAACGATTTGTATTCAAGCCGTTCAAATAGTATATTGCATTGAACCAAAAAAGGTCGGTATCTCTACCGACCTTTTTTTGTCCCCAACGGGAACTTATAGAAACCTTCCGTATTGATTCGGATGAAGTTATAAGTTTACATATCCTTTCTCGCCCTCTTTTGAGCTTTCCCTGGAAAGCTGGTCCATTGGGAAAAAAGGTACAGGTTTATTGTTCTCACTGTCCCAAAAATAGGAATTTTGTAGGTTGACGCTCAAGAGCGCCAAATCAGGATCTTCCTTCCCCGTAAACCACTTCAACATGGTATGGTTCCACAATTCGTCCCTTTTTTCCCCGTCAATGATATGGGTCGCATTGCCAAACATGGACAGATATTTCTGTTTTCGCTCATCCGAATAGATAATCTGCACCCTATTGTCTTTCTCAATGTCCTTGTAAAGTGCGCTGTCCTTTGATGTGAAGAACCAAAGGTCGCCCTTGTCATCCATCTGTTGAAGAATCATGGGGCATACCGAAAAGGGGGTTTTGTCCAATTGGCTGGCTATCATCACTGTCTTTTTTTCATCGATCAAGGTCCTTATTTTCCGAAGACCTTTTTCATTTTCTTTATAATTCCTCTCATTCATTTTACTCGTTTTTATATTCTGTTATTTAATTCATGGCGCATATATGTGCTGCCATACTTTTGTGGGGGTAGTGGTATTTCCTTGATAATTGCGTGAAGCTTTGCTTTCTGAACGCACCTGGGCAATTTTTACCCATTCAGCTGTATGGCCGCATACCTTCGGCATTCATGCGCACAGGCCAGACAAGAAGCGGCACATACCTTACAATGGTCATGTTCATGCTGCTGGCACTGCTCGGCACACCACTCGCATACTTCAGCGCACAACAAACAGTACTCTTTGGTGAACTTGATGCCCCCCACTAAAAACTTGATGCAGATTAGACAGGCATCGATGCACTGTATGCAACAGTTGGGGCAATCGTTGTCGCTTTCTTTCCCCACCATGTTCGCCAAGCAAATCTGGCAATTGACAAAACATTCTTGGCAGGCTTTTATGCAACTTTCATGATTGGAGACCATATTTTTTATTTTAATTGTTATCCATACTATTTAAAAGGACCTAGCGGGTCCATTGAATTGTGTATGTTGCCCTTCCCACTCAATGAAAAGCATCTGGAAAGAGAACACGAAGAGTATGGTAAAGTTAACCGTAATGTGTAGGTTGGTTTTGCTCAAAAAAAAAGATAGTGGACGGTATCGAGGGGCGTTGGACGTTTCCGAAACCGAGATCCATTTTTTGGTCTTCAAAAACGGATAGTGATAGAAGATAAATCTGAATGGGGCAATAGCGTCAATTCGTATTGTTTTCAAGTCAACGATAAAGAACAAGATCCATTAATTTAAAGCAAATCCAAAATGGATGGCGACGCATGATAATGCGGCGGAATTTGAATTAAAAGATATAGACCATGACAGAAGACAAAAGAAAATTCAAAAGAAAAGTGAAACAGAGCAATCCCACAAACCCTACGGGGAACACCAATATCGATACCAATAAATTTGATATTGATGAAAAGACCATCAAGAAGCAGCAGAACAAGGAATAGATGGCCCATGAAACGAACAAGGATTCAGAATCAAAGCTCCCTTTTTGGGGAGCTTTTCTTTTGGGCAAGAACGGTTGTTTCGACAGGGAAAGGGTATTCTATTTGTGGGAGTAAGTCCCTATTGCCGTATCGATCTTGAGGCCCAACAAAAGATTGTTCAGGTCCTCGGCCTGGGATTGGAGGATGGCAACCGTTACATTGGGTAGGTTGTGATGGGCCAGTACCTGTTGGTAGGATCGCACCAGTTCTTGCTCTTTGTGAACAATAAGTACATCCAGTTCATTGCGGGTCATGGACCGCTCCAGGGCCATTTTTTCCATAGGTTCGAAAATATCCCCTTTTGTTGTTGTATCGGGCCTGGTGTACTGGCCATTGGTGATCGTATCCAATTCACGTTCCAACACTTTGGCATCATCTGCCATTTTAAAATGGCGTTTTTTGAAGTAGGGTCGTTTGTGGGGGTACACATCTGCAGTAACCAGCGTTCCATACGCTTTCTCTCCGGCCTTTATGTCCATCAACATTTTTTCAAGGCTTGTGGTGCTTTCATCGTTTGTATTCCATTCCATATCTCTTTTTTTATACGTTATTTTTCAATCAGCCAAAGGCAGATGCAATAGATCCCCCATCAATCCTATAATTGCTCCCATTGATGAAGCTTGCCCGCGCCGAGCATAAAAAGGCAATTGCCGAAGCCACCTCATCGGGTTTTCCCCTCCTTTGCATGGCGATATGTGGGCGCTTGTTCTGGACGAACCAATCTTCCATCTCTTCCATGGACATGTTTTTCTTTTTTGATAGTTCCTCCAGCATGGCCTCGGTCATCGGGGTCTCAATAAAGGCCGGGGAAACACAGTTTATCAAGAGGTTTTCCCGTGAGTATGCCCTGGAAAGGTGCTTGGAAAGATTGACGATTGCGGCTTTGCAGGCATTATAGGGGCTTTCTTTTGCGTAGGGTTGGAGGGCATTTTCAGAAGATATCAAGATCAATCGGCCCCAATTCAGCTCCTGCATTTGTGGAATGAACGCCCTGCAGGCCCGAACGGCACCCATAAGATCTACCTGTACGGTTTCCAGCCAGTCTTCATCGGTCAGTTCCAAAAAATCCCCCGATGCCCCACGTGCTCCTGCGGAATGGACCAAAATATGGGCTCCGCCAAAATCCTTCTTTACTTTTTGAGCCAGATGGACCATTTCTTTTTCCTTGGTGATATCCGTGGGAATACCGACCATCTTGTTGGCCCCACCCAAATAGGGGTTTACCTCACAAAGAGCTTTTTCCAGTCCCTCGGCGGTCTTGTCGCTCAGCACGATGTTCACTCCTTCACTGGCCAAGACCTTGGCCGTCTCCAATCCAATTCCTGAATCGGCCCCCGTGATCACCGCTGTTTTTCCCTGTATGTCCAGATCCATAATTGTCTTTATTTATCCATTTGTTGCAAAACCGGGATAGCAGGTCATTCCGCCATCCACAAAGATGGTGGTTCCATTGATGTACTCCGATTCATCCGATGCCAGCCAACTGGCCACGCTCCCTATATCTTCAGGAATCCCGATTCTTTTATAGGGAATGAGTTTCAGCAGTTCTTCCTCTCCTTTTGCTGTTCCCCAAGTTTTTTTGTTAATGTCCGTTTTGATGGCCCCCGGTGCAATACTGTTGCACCTGATCTTTTTGGCGGCATATTCTTGACAGATGCTTTCCATCAGCATGAGCAATGCCCCTTTTGATGCGGCATAGTTGGCATGGCCCGCCCAGGGAATCTCTTCGTGCACCGAACTCATGTGGATGATTTTCCCCAGCGATTTTGAGATTTCCCTACGCATTCCCCTTCTTAGAAATTCCTTGATGGCTTCCCTGGCGCATAAAAATTGTCCCGTAAGATTGACATCGATTACCTTCTGCCAGGCTTCAAGGGGCATTTCATGCAGGGGATGGTCAATTTGTATGCCCGCATTGGCCACACAAACATCCACGGTGCCAAAATGGGAGACCGTTTTTTTGAACAGGGCTTCCACTTCTTTTTCCTTGCTCACATCGCATTGAAAAACAATGGCATCGCCGCAAATGGGGTCCTTCTGGATCCAATCGGCGACTTCTTCGGCCTCTTTTTTTCCACTGTGGTAGTTGATGACCACATTGGCCCCCTCCAGTGCCATGGATTTGGCCACGGCCCTTCCAATGCCCGAACTCGCCCCGGTCACGATACAAGTCTGATCCAGTAGGCGTTGATTGGGCTTTTGCATTTTCTGGGAGGTGTTTTGAAGGGGATTGATCAATTATACAGAGATGGCAAAGGAATTCTGCTTGTCCTTATATTGTTTGGGGCTGCAGTTGTATTTTGCCTTGAATATCTTTGAAAAGTAGCTTCTGCTTATAAACCCGATGCTATAAACGACTTCGGACACGTTCAGATCGGTATTCTTGATCAGGTCTTCCGCTTTTCGTATCCGTACATCACGGATATAATCAGTGACCGTGGTGCCATGCATCAGTTTGAAGCCTTCCTGTAATTTGGAAGGGGACAGTCCGCCCTTTTTACAGAGATAGGAAACGGACAATTGTTTTTCGGGATAGTTGTTGATGAACAAGGAAAGTTCCTGTATCACTTCCCGTTCCCTTGAAGTTAGGGAAGATTCTCCCAAGGCCGCCTTCTGAAGGTCATCGGAATGTTGCTGTATCTCAAGGGCCAGTACCATGTGGACCAATCCCTCTATCATCAATCTTCTGGCAATTCCCTTTTCGGAAATAGCATTCAATTGCTGGATCTTATCAGCTACTTTAAGATTATACGAACCCACATAAGCAAAGTTGTCGACGGCGTTGCCGTCAAAGAACAATTTTTGCAATCTTTGGTTCAAGTGTTTTTCACTTTCCGTTTTTTGGATGGGATTGACGATGATCAATATCATTTTCAAATTGATATCCTTATCAAAGTACAATACGTTGTCCTGTTGGGTCTTGCTGGTCAATATGCCCGTCTGGAAATTTTCCAATCGATGTTTTTTTCCGTCCAGCCCGAAACTATGGGCCATTTGGCCCTGCGAGCAGTAGGCAAAACAAACGGGTGCATGTTTGGGTGAATTGGTGACCACGGCAAGATCTTCCATAAATACCATATCAAACTCCAAATAGGATATGCCGCCCTTGAAGGAGATTCCCCTGACGAGCCCTTGGCCCAAAGGATTGTCGATTTCCAGAATATGTTCTTTGGTATCGATTTGTAGATCACCACCGATTTCTTGCTGGAACTGTTCAAAAATAGTTTCGATTTTAGTTGTCTTAATAGATAGTGTCCTCATGATATTTATTGATTTTTGGGTTGTTGTAGATTACTCCATAGCAACCTATTGGGTAAATATCGTCATAGAGGGTCGCCAAAATCTTACACAACTTTTGGATTCTGTTGCATAATTTTTTGATGTGGCACAAAAGTGTGTTAAAAAGCTCTTAAGAGTAGTAGAGAAGGGTCTTTGGAGATGTTTTAGAAGGGTAGGTAAACGGTAAATATGGACCCTTTTCCCGATTCACTGCTGGCCTGTATGTAACCGTGGTGGTTTTCCACGATTTTTTTACAGATGGCCAACCCTATACCGGTCCCTGAATATTCCGTTTTTTGGTGCAGCCGTTGGAAGACTGCAAAAATTTTCTGGGCATTCTCATTGCCGAAACCGATACCATTGTCCATTACCGAGATTTTGTGGTACGTTTTGGAATGCTTCAAAAAGTCGTCCGGCAACTCCTTGCTTTGCACTTTTTCATACGTTATCCTGATGAGGGGTGCCAGATGAGGACTGCGGTATTTCAATGCATTGGAAACCAGGTTGTCAAAGAGTTGTTCCAGTTGAAACCCGACCCCATGGACCACGGGCAGGCTTTCCCAAAGGATGTCACCCTTTACCTCGTTGAGGCGTTCTGCATAATCTTCCTGTATTTTCTTTAGAATGCTGTTCAGGTCAATGGTCTCAAAATCCTCATGTTTGCTGTCAATCCGTGAATAGGACAATAGGTTTTGTATCAGCGATTGCATGCGGGCCGCCACATGGTATATTTTGTCCAGATGATCTTTTCCCTTTTCCGAAAGCTTGCTTTTTTCCGTTTCATCGATCCGGGATATGAATGTTTGGATCTTGCGCAACGGCTCCTGAAGGTCGTGGCTTGCCACTTGGTTAAAGGATTCCAGGTCCACATTGCTCCTTTTTAGTTCCAGGTTCTTGATGATAAGGTCGTTTTCGGTCTTTACCTGTTCGGTTACATCCTGGACCACCCCGATCATGACGACCTTGCCTTCCCTTTTAATGAACTGTCCCTTGGTCCTTACATATTTCAGCAGCCCTTTTTTGGTAATGATCCTATAGGTATGTTCCCTTGTTTGATGGGTTTCCTTGAGCCATTGCCCAAATTCGTCATACTGTTTCACATCATCGGGGTGCACGAATTCCCTATATTTTTCGAAGGAGGGTTCAAATTCTTTTGGGCCACAGTCCAGGATCCTGTAAAAATTATCGGAGATTTTGGCAGTATCTGTTTCCATGTCCCAGACGTAACTGCCGATCTGCGCCATTTTTTTGGCTTCTGACATGATAAAATTCTGTATCTCCAATTGATCGTTCAAGGCCAATAGGTTTTCTTTGGCATTGTATTCTTCGGTATTGTTCCGGACCACTTCCAGAATGCCCTTGTCTATGGGTTTGATGAACGAATGGAACCAGAGCCTTTCTCCCTTGACGGTCACTTGGCGTTCAAAGTCAATGGTTTCATTGTCATGATAGCTTTTGATCATTTTAGGGAGCTCATCATTTTCCAGTACGAACGGGAAAGCCTCTGTAATGGGTTTTCCAATGATTTCTGCAGGCTCTAGATCAAGATAGTCCTTGTTGCAGGCATTGGCGAAGGAAACCCTGAAATCGACCACGTTGCCCTCCGGATCGCGGATCGGTTCATAATAATTCATGATGTTGTCCGTACTCTGGATGATGTTCTGCAGCAATGTCTCCGAGGACTGGATCTGGTCTCTGTGCCTGCGCAACCGCATAAAGGCAATGTAGAACACAATGATGGAGAACAAGGCCAATAAAAGGGTGGTGAGCGGGGTAAGAAAGGTAAGCCTTCTATAGGTCGCCAAACGGTCCCGAAGCAGTTTCTGGTTATGTAGCAGCATTTCCATCCGCACATTACGCAGGTTTTTCGAAATCGTTGCTGCCTCTTTCACATAGGCCATGACGGTAGAGTCGGCCTCCAATGGCCTTACTTTGCCATGTAGGGCGGTCAGGGTTGTATGTAGGCTATCCTTCAATTGGGAAATGGTGGCAAGGTTGGTCTGGTGACCGGGCACATCCTTCACTAGGTCATACAGTCGTTCGAGGGTCTTGTCGCTATCCTCTTTATGGTCCAGATAAGAATCAACAAACACAGTATCCTTCAAGATCACCGACCTGAACTCCGCCGATTCCATCAGGTCATAATGGGAAAACAGGGTGTTGATTTCCTTGTCCACGGTGAGGGACTGCGATACCAGTTCGGCAGAGGTCTCCAAGGCCTTGATCTGTTTGAACAGTAGAGCGGTGATCAAAAGCAGCACGCATATGACCAAGGCAAGGGCTATTTTGTCCGCCCGGGCCGAGTTGGCTATGCGACGAAGAATGTTGTTGTCCATCTATCTACTAAACAACCAAATTCCATGGTTGTTATTTTAGGGTTAAGGTGGCTCACAGCCGCAACAGGAAGTTGTCCTTGTTGAGGTTGGAGGTATGGTACTGCCAATTGATCTGCAATACCTTTTCTATTGATTCCCTTAATTTACTAAAGTTACTGGGTTTGTTCAAGTAAATGTTCGCTCCGTTCACAAAAGTTTCCTCAATGTCCTTTTCCGATGAGGATGTGGAATAAATGGCAATGGAAATAGGGTTCAGAAGCGGGTTGTTACGAATTTCCTTTAGACACTGCATGCCATTTTTGATGGGCATGTTAAGGTCCAAAAAAATCAGATTGGGCAGGATGACGTTGGGCAGATTCAGATAATCCATCAATTCCTTTCCATTTTGGAACAGGGACAATTTTGTCCGTACCGCAATTTCTTCAATAGCTTCCTGAAAGAACAGACGATCGTCCTCGTCGTCATCGGCCAAAGCAATGTTCAGGATTTTGCTGTTGACTTGGGGTGGGTTTATTTTCATATAGGTTGTTGTAATCTATTCTCTTTTCGTTTCCTTACTATTGTTTGGAATTTCGTGGGGGTCAGGCCAGTTGTTTTTTTGAACTGGTTGGATAAATGGGCTACACTGCTGTAATTCAAGCGGTAGGCTATTTCCGTCAATGTCAAATCGGTATTGGCCATGAGTTCCTTTGCATAGTCCACCTTTCTGAGGATGATGAAATTTTCAATGGACGTATAGGTCGTCTCCGAAAAAAGGTTGGACAGATACGCGTAGGAATAATTCAATTGATCGGCCAGATACGACGATACTTTGTAGAGCCTCACCACATCGTCTTGGAGCATTTCATCTATGGTGTTCTTGATACGTTGCACCAGATCTATTTTTTGGTCCATCAGGATTTGGATGCCATACCTTTCCAGGTTCAGGGACAGTTGCTCCATTTCTTCGTGGGTAGGTGTCCTCTTAAACTCAACCTCGCCCGTACTGTGGATACAATGCGGAATGTCCAATTTGTCCAATTGTTCCCGCAAAAGTGTTTTACAGGTAATATTAAGATCATATGTTACATTCATTTTCATTGCATTGTGGCATTTTTGACAAAGTTTGGAGGGATATTAAAGTGTCATTGCAAGTATAGATTAAAAATAAGCAATTATTTAACACTATCAGTGGGATTTTGGCCAATATTGAACTCGTTGCATGAAAGCCATTGGTTTTATTTTGAGCTATTTACCCCAAAGAAACAATCAAAGTTTTATGAATCTGAGTAAATATACCAAGCGGGCATTTATAGGAGGGCTTATCTCCATGTTCGTCATCCTTTTGGGCACCATCCTGTTGGGAAGGTTGAGCGGGTACGAGGCCAAAGAGCTCATTAAAAATTCTGTGGGCGGCATGAACACCCTCTGCAATACCATTGCCTTGGCGTCGGCCACTATTTTGGCACTTCTATTGACCTTGTTGGGCCTGAGCTCCACCTCAAAATCAAAATTAAAAAAGGACCATTACCACCACATATTACAAATAGCCAAATTGGACACCATTGTGTTCATAGCGGCCGTCATCACCTTTCTGCTCTTCAATTTGCCCATCACCGAATCGGACAATGTGCCCCCAAGTTGGTTCAGCACCTTGTATTATATGTCACTGACGGTATCCAGCATTTTGAGCGCTTCCTTGATCGTAGTGGTATTGATGCTGTACAACACCGTGGTGAACATTGTAAAAATCGTTGGGCTTGGCATGACGGATCATCCGTTGGCGGTCAGTGAAAAGGAAAAGGAGGATGAATAGGGATGTTGGTCACTTAGGCCTTTGATGGGTCTAGGGGCAAAAAGGCCCTGTTCATTTTTTGGAATCGATATTTGCTTTGTCCGAGCAGTTCTCTTCGGGAATGGCCTTGAAGAATTCTGCGGCCTCAAGGTTGGTATTGGGCCCATATCCCAATAAAAAAGTGCCCTTTTCGCCTGCATCGGTTTCCAACACATACAGGATGGACATATCGGAGGGGTCGCTCATCCCCTCGTAACGATGCTCCGCTACAATATAGATTTCCTCCGGGGCATATTTTTTTTTGGAACCTGAATTGATGAGCTTGTCCCCATCGAACCTGAAATTGGCCGTGTACCCCTTTTTCTGGTATTCCTGGATGTAACCTTTTTCATGTTTTGCATATTCATTCGTCATGATTCCGCTTTTAATCCAAATGTGGATTAAATTTGGCAGTATCGTTACCACAATTGCCCCCAATTTTAACTCATATCAACTTTTAATTGGTGGGTTATTGTGAAAAGGCCAATATTGAAAGGATTTAAATTGAGTAAGGTTCCGGATACCAATTTTGAAGTGAGGGAACAATTGCATCAACCTATATAAACAAACAAATAGAATGAGCATTACATTACAGATATCCGATACCGACAGCAAACAGATCGTCCAAGATCTTGCCGAACATTTCAAGGTGGAGATGGAGGAGGAGAACAATGAGTATTGCGTGCGGATACCCGCTAGGTTGGGGGCCGGGTATGTAAAGGGCACCCATTTTGAACATGGGGTCGGGGTTTTGGAGTTTGATTGCCAATTGAAAAAAAAGTTGGTGTTGGAACATAAAAAGGGCCTGGTACATCCCCTAAAGCTGTTGTTCAATCGGGAATCCATGATCCTTCACAAATTCGATGAAGAGGAGGAGGAACATGAAATTCATAGGTTGGAAAGTGCCATTTTGTCCAGCACTCCCCAGAACAACCATATTTTTACCTTTCCCGAAGGCTGCCCCATAAATGTTTTCAGTCTCGAAATCAACAGAAAATTGTTCGAGGACAAGATCAGCGAATTTCTTTCCGAGATGAACGAAGACCTCATGGAACTCTTCAGGGATGTGAACGGTACCCAAATTTTTTACCATAAAGCACACTACAGTTTGGAAATCGCCAAATTTCTGGAAGAATTCACCGAATGCGACCTTACGTATTTTATGAAGACGGTTTACCAGGAAGGAAAGGCATACGAGATATTGTCGCATCAACTGCAACAGTACCTGGATGACCTCAACGGTTCCGGAAAACACAAAATTTTGAGACAGGCCACTTTGGCCAAGATTGAAAAGGCGGCGGAAATCATTGAGGAGGAATTGGGCCGGATGGACAATATCGTGAGCCTTGCCAAAAGGGTCGGACTGAACCAGACCACTTTGCAGCAGGGATTCAAACGCCTTTATAAGGCATCGGTAAATGAGTATATCCGCAATTTTAGGATAGAAAAGGCGAAGGAACTATTGGAAAGTACCGATCTGAACATTTCAGAGATAAGTTATAAGATAGGGATCAACTCCAGGAGTTATCTCTCCAAGCTCTTCAAGGAAAAATATGGAATCTCACCCAAAGAGTACCATAACCAGATCAGGAAGACCAATCTTTAATCGGGTAAATAAAAAGGGACGCTTACAAGCGTCCCTTCCGAACAATCAAGCGATGTCTTCCAATCTTTTTATGGTTCCCAGATCGGCAGAGATCTTGTTCATTTGTTGTTGCAGCAAGACCTCCGTACTCGGTGGCAGGCTGGTCTCCTTCAGCACGTCTTTATATTCGTCCACGGCTGCTTTTTCACCTGTAATGGCCTCTTCCAACATGGATTCGTCATTGTCCGCGGAAAAGAATGCCTTGACATCCATCCAGCCGCGGTGTAACGTACCTGCTGTACTGCCTCCTTTTTCCACTGCTTGGCCAAAGTTCATGATCTCATTTTTCAGATCATGCCCAAAACTGGTACGTTCGGTGGACTTTCTTAAAAAATAGTTTTTAAGGTCGGGACTCTTGGCGTGATCGGCCGCTTTTTTAAAACCCTTTTCAGCATCATAGGTTCTTTCCAACAACTGGTTCAATTTTTTGCCCACGGTTTCTGTATAGCTCATAACTCATTAAATTTTAGGATTAACGATGATTTGTTTTGGGATGCTCATCGCTTTACATCCATGGGATTAAATTAGGTGAAAGGAAGGGCAGGGGTTTACCCTATAAAACAGATTATTGCCCCGATTGAACCCAGGACATGATGTTTCCCGAAGCAATGGGTTCCAAACCCCGGTTGGGATGCTGTCGCTTATAGGGATATGTGGCCAATGTTTCCTTTTTTGCGTCAACATTTTCTTCGAACCTGGCAAAAGATGCGATAAAAAAAGGATAGTTTTCAAACGTTACTTTTTGAATGGGAACTGCCATGACCGAAGAGATGACATCGATGGCAAAAACTGTTCTATCAAAATCAATATACAGACATGGGAACGAAAGTAAAGGATGAAAAACAACCTAGGGAAGATGCGGAAATAGTCAAGGAAAACGATAACCCCAAACGCAATTACATCTTCAAAAAGAGCGGAGTGACCAGGGTAGGCTTTTTTATCATTTTGGCCATACTCATACTCGTGGCCATCGGGGTATTGCTTTCAGGACTGTTCTTTGAGACCTCGATGACCCCATAGACCATCAGGTTTTTTAGGACAATTTTCCAGAAAGCTCAATCTTTCCAATTATCCTGAAACACGAATTCCTCTTGGGGCATTCTCTCCCGGTCCGCTACTTCCTGATCTTGGAGTTCTTGCGACAATTTGTCCAATTCGCCACCGTAATAGCCAAGTGCAATTGCAGAGGAGACGTGGTACCCTTTGGGTACATTAAAGAGATTTTGGGCTTTCTTCCAGTCCACACCTGCCATATGGTGCAGGGCAATGCCCAAATATTGGGCCTGCACGGTCATGCTTCCCAAGCTGAGGCCCAGATCGTGGAGGGCATGGAAATTCTCTTGGCCTTTGGGAGTGTCTTCCTTGTATATACCCAGCATTAAAATGGGGGCCATCGGTGCCCATCCCTTATTGAAATCGCTTAGGCAATCCACAATCTGCTCAAAAGCCTTTGTGCCCTTTTCTGTGTAGATGAAGCGCCAGGGCTGGAGATTGCTTGAACTTGCTGCCCAACGTGCGGCCTCAAAAAGTTGTTTCAGATGGCCTTCCGTTATTTTTTCGTCCTTGAAAGTCCTCGGACTATATCGTTGCTTGAGCAGGGCAAATATTTCATGTTCAGTGTCGGCTATGTTCCCTAAACGGATTTGGTCTTGTTCGTTCATGACTTTTTTTCATTAGGTTAATCAACAAAATCGATAGGGGCTATCCCATTAACTCATTATTTTGACGCTATTGATCGCCAATGCGTTTCATTTGACGCTTATCCACTTTTGCCATATTCCCTTTTATAGATGCGAACGACCACGAGGAAAAGGTTGATAAGCAACGGGCCAAAAATAAGTCCGATGAACCCGAACAAAGGAATTCCCACGATCACACCTATCAAAGTGATCAATGGATGGACGTTATCCAACTTTTTGAGCACATATAAGCGTATGAGATTGTCCGTTACCCCCACCACCACGATTCCATACAATAAAACACCCCACGCCTGAAAGGTATTGCCATTGGAAAGGGCAAGTATGAATACGGGGACGGTTCCCAAAAGATTGCCCACAAAAGGGATCATGGATCCAATGGTAACGATGACCGCCCAAAAGAGCGGGCTTTTGATCCCGAAGATCAAAAAACCGATGAAGGCCACTATGCCCTGTGCCAAGGCCACCAAGGGTATGCCCAATGTATTGGCCTTGACAATGTCCCTGATCTCGCACCCGATGATTTTTAAGTTATCATTGCTGATGGGTATATATTCATAAAGGGACTCGTGGAGTTTTCTACGATTGGTCAGCATATAGTACAGTAGAAAATACATAATGGAAATGGCAATGAGTGTATTGAAAGTGCCGCCGGCCAACCCTTGTAGGTTTTTGGACAGCCACTCAGAGATCGCTGAGGCATCTATCTGAGAGGTCAGCTTGAAGCCCAAACGATCTTCCCAGTTTTGGAGTTGGGATTTGGCCGCTGCCGCCACCTTTTCGGAGTTTTCCACTGCCCTGCCAATTTTATTTCCCAGCATGAATATTGCCCCGGCCACTGGCAGCAATATGACCAGAAAGGACATCACCATTAAAACCGCAGCTGCCAAGTTTTCGTTCCATCCCTTGTTTATCAGACGTTTCATGGGATTCTTCAACAGCACATACAGGGTGACAGTTCCCAATACTCCCGAAAAGTAGGGGGCCATTTCCATCATGATGAGCCCTCCCATCAAAAGAATCAACAGGAGCACAAAAATTTGGCGGATGACTTCCGGATTTATGGGTTTCATATATTGGAATTAAGTCTATACATATTTTTGCCCCCTGTGTCTTTCCTGATTTTGGTCAAATTTTGTGAAATGCCCTGCACAAGCTTGCCTCATTTGACTTTTTTATTGCTCTTAATGGATGGAAAAGAACCTATATCCTCCCCAATAGCTTTAGCGTTAACATTTTGGTTTTCTAGATCAATCCATTCTATAAAAAAGGGATAGTTTGGACAAAACATTTTTACAAACCTTTAAAATTTTAATACGATGAACAGCGATCAATTGGAAGGCAAATGGAAACAGGTCAAAGGGAAGTTCAAGCAAAAATATGGCAAGCTTACCGATAGCGACCTCACCTATTCTGAAGGCAAGTTTGATGAGATGTTGGGAAGATTGCAGGAAAAGACCGGAAAGGCGAAGTCAGAATTGAAAAAAGAGATTGAAAACTGGTAGACCACTATTTCAGTCCGTAAGTAAAATAACCCTCTGCTTTTCTGGAGGGTTATTTTCATTAATGGATATGTACGATGACAGAACTGTTTGCTTATGACGCCGCTGAAGTCGCGGATTTTGCCTTGAAGGTGGGCCTGGCCACTTTGGCGGGACTATTGATCGGGCTGGAACGCGAGTATAAGGGAAAGAGTGCCGGATTGAAGACCAATACCTTGGTGTCCATCGGCGCATCGGTCTATGTATTGATTTCATTGCCGTTTTATGGAGAGGAATTTGCCGACATTACAAGGGTCTTGGGCCAAGTGGTCACTGGGATCGGTTTTTTGGGTGCCGGGGTCATCCTTCAAAAAGAGAAGGAGGATAGGATCAAGGGCCTCACCACGGCTGCAACATTATGGTGCAGTGCCGGGGCAGGTTGCTTGGCTGCCACAGCCATGTTCGTGGAACTGGGGATCCTCACTTTTTTGGTGGTGATCATCAATATTGTTTTTGGTTACATAGATAGTAGGATCGAAGGAATCAAATGAGGGAACGGTATAGCATAACAGCACTAGTATTTTTATTGACTTGCCTCTACCAACATTAGAATGGCAACTACCAAGCACAATATGGTCACAATGATGAGGATGGTCCAGGGAAATGGATCCTTTTTGGAGCGGGGCAGGGGGGGTTGCTCCTTGGTATCGGCTCTTTGTTCTGTTTTTGGTGGGCCACTGTCCGTTGCTTTCTTCCAGCGTTCCTTCTTTCCTTCCTTTTTCATGGGTCATTGTTTAGAGGGGCTTTTTTTAAATGAGCCATTACTCGTTTTTCATGCATTGGATGGCCAAAAAAGGAACCCATTTTGACCCAGATCTTCCTGTCGGGCCTGTTTTTTTACAAATCCTCGGGAAAAGTGTGGAACGTTCATTCCATGCACATTCTTGCTTTATCAAAAAATCGTTATCCACTCAATTGGGCAGAACGTCAATTTTTTCACTTATTGGTAGGTAGGAAACCATGACCTATGGAAATGGTTGCATGAATTTAAACTCAAAAAAAGGAGCGTATGTGCGCAATAGCATCTAAAATTGACACAATCGATTAGGCCATTTGCATTTCCCGATCACGTTTTATTCATCTGGTTTAATAAAAATGGCTTTTGGTTGGATTAATTTTGAAATAAATTCATTGTTCATGGAAAAAAGAAAGAAAGTAATCGTTGTGGGAGGTGGGTTCGCAGGACTTGAACTGATCAAGGGACTGGGGAATTCCAAAAAATATGAGGTCACCTTGGTGGATGTGAACAACTATAATTTTTTTCCGCCATTGATCTATCAGGTATCCACTGGCTTTATGGAACCTTCTGCCATAAGCTATCCCATTAGAAGGATACTCAGGGAAAAGGAAAGTGTCCGGTTTAGGCTTGGCAGCCTGGAAAGGATCATACCCGCCGAGAACAAAATAATCTTGAGCAATGGGGAACTGGCCTACGACATCCTTGTGATGGCCACTGGTGCGGAAAGTAATTTTTTCGGGAACAGGAACATTGAAAAATACAGTTTGCCGATGAAGACCATCAGCGATGCGCTGAGCCTTCGCAACACCATTCTTGCCCGATTGGATAGGGCTACCCGATTGGACAATGTGGAGGAACGTAGAAAACTGTTGACCTTTGTTATTGCCGGTGCGGGCCCTACAGGTGTGGAACTTTCAGGCATTTTGGCCGAGATGAGTACTTCCATCTTGAAGAAGGATTATCCCGAACTGGGCCAAGAGGACCTTGGGGGCATCTATTTGATCGATGGGCAGGATGCCGTACTTTCGGCCATGTCGCCAAGATCACAGGCCTATACCTACAAAAAATTGAGACAATATGGAGTAAAGATCAAACTCGATACCATAGTCAAGGATTTTGACAATGAAAGGGTGTATTTGTCCGATGGCTCCGAGATCCAGACCAAAAACCTGATATGGGCCGCAGGGGTCTCCGCAAAAACCTTTGAAGGGATCCAAAAGGAAAGTTTGGGAAGGGGCAAACGAATGAAAACAAACGCTTATAACCTAGTAGATGGCTACCAAAACATTTATGCGCTGGGGGATTGTGCTTTGGTGTCAGGGGACGATGCCTTTCCTGATGGACACCCCCAATTGGCACAACCGGCCTTGCAACAGGCGAAAAACCTCGCCCGGAATTTAGAGAAGGGAGAAGGAGAGTGGAAACCTTTCGCCTACAAGGACAAGGGTTCTTTGGCCATTATAGGAAGGAATAAGGCAGTGCTGGATTTTCCTAAACAGAAATACTTTTTGAAAGGTTTTCTCGCTTGGCTCATTTGGATCTTTGTGCATATTATGGGGTTGGTCAATTTCAAGAACAGGATACGGGCCTTTTTCAACTGGATAGGTTATTACATCTACAGGGACCAATATTTCAGGATGATCATCAAGCCCAAGGAACGGGAGAATACCTGAACGGATCAGTACCTTCAAATTCTTTGGTGATTCATGCTGGAGCATGGTCGTCGATAAAACCATTGCCTTAAAGTTTGGATAGGGTATCCATTATACGTGCTTTCTTTTATAAATTGCGATAACTACCCAAACTTGATATGTCAGTAGAATATTTACCGATTGTTTTTTTTCTGATAGCCCTTTTTTATAGCTCCGTGGGTTTTGGGGGTGGATCCAGCTATTTGGCTATTTTGAGCCTTTTCTTGACCGATTTTTATGAGATACGGTCCACCGCATTGATCTTGAACATTTGCGTGGTCACTATCGGCACACTTGTCTTTATCAAGAATAGGGTCTTCAGTCTAAAGATGTTTTGGCCATTTATGGTGGTCAGTATCCCTTTTGCGTATGTGGGAGCGCAGGTGAGACTTTCCCAAACGGCATTTTTTCTGGTATTGGGAAGTGCGTTGATTCTGGCCGGCATTTTTATGCTGCTTCGCTTTGTAAAGAAAAAACTGGAGTCAAGGGAGTTTTCAAACCCCAAGAAACTTCTCTTGGGAGGCAGTATTGGACTGCTTTCCGGTATATCGGGAATAGGAGGGGGCATCTTTCTATCACCTGTGCTCAATCTTTTGAAGTGGGCCAACCCAAGGGTAGTGGCCTCCCTGGCCTCTGTCTTTATTTTGGTGAACTCAGTTTCCGGGCTGATCGGATTGAATGTGGCCGGAACCTTCAAACTGAACCAAGAACTGATGTTCAAGCTCATCATTGCCGTGGTCATTGGTGGTGCCATCGGATCGTATTTGTCCACCAAAAAATTCAATCTGAAGTTTTTGGGGATTCTTACCAGTATCTTGGTGCTGTATGTAGGATCAAGGTTGATCTTGTTGCACGGATTCGCCATCAAAATCTGATTTCGCTTTCGCTCTGAAAAGTGGAAAATGCAAGCTTTTTATGCATTTTCAGCTGTTTTCTGTCTAAAATTCGCAAGATTTCTTTGAAAAAAGTTAAAAAAGTGCTGAGGTCGGGGAGTGTTTGGTAACTTACTGAAAACACCATGCTATGAAACTCTCAGTAAAATATATACTATTGATTGCCCTTACTGTTTATTTAGGAACCATGGTATATTCGTGCGGTTCGGACAATGGGGCCCCAGTTCCAGAGGCAGAGGATCCCAACCCCAACGAACCTGAAGACCCGAACGATGACGACCCAATGGCCCCAGGAGAACCACAGGACCCCGTGGAAACCAGTGAACCCAACACAGATTACTCGCCCGCATTTGAGGGACAGACCAGGATCAGTGGGGTCACTACCGAGACTACCTATTCGGTCACCGTTTTTGCTTCGGGGCTGTCCAATCCTTGGGGGATGGTGCACTTGCCGGATGGTCGTATCCTGGTGACGGAAAAAACGGGCACCATGCGGTTGGTGTCAACTTCGGGAAGCGTGGGTTCACCGATCACAGGTATTCCTGCGGTCAACAGTTCGGGCCAAGGTGGGCTTTTGGATGTTGCGGTAGACCCAAATTTTCAGGAAAATAGGATGATCTATTGGTCTTTTTCGCAAGATGGAGCAGGAGGTACGGCCACAGCGGTCGCCAAAGGAAGGTTGTCGGACAGCGAAACCGTCATTGAGGATGCGGAAGTAATCTACACCGCCATACCCGAATTCGAAAGTACGGCCCACTATGGATCCCGATTGGCTTGGGATGGCGAAGGAAACTTGTTTGTCAGCACAGGCGATAGGTCGAGCACGGTCACCCGAGGGGAAGCTCAGGAATTGGATGCCGCTTTGGGCAAAGTGCTACGGATTACCACAGAGGGTGCACCCGCAAGTGGAAATCCCTTTGTGGGTGAAGATGGGGTGCTGCCCGAAATATACTCCTTCGGGCATCGAAATGTCCAGGGATTGGCAGTACATCCTGTCACTGGGGAACTTTGGGAATCCGAGCTCGGTCCCAGGGGCGGTGACGAGGTCAACCTGATTAAAGCGGGGGCCGACTATGGTTGGCCTACCATTTCCTATGGATTGGAATACAGTGGTTCGCCAATCGGTTCGGGTATCACACAGCAAAGTGGTATGGAACAACCCGTTTACTATTGGGATCCTGTGGTGTCGCCAAGCGGTATGGATTTTTATTCGGGAAACTTGATTCCGGAATGGACCAACAATTTGTTTTTAGGCGCTTTGAGTGGCCAACACATCGTGCGTTTGGTGATCGAGGACGATAGGGTTGTGGGCGAGGAACGGTTGATGGAAGGCGAAGGCCATCGTTTCAGGGATATATTGGACGGGGCCGATGGAGCACTCTACGCCCTGACCGATGGTGGCAATGCAGTCATCTATCGCATCGGGTTATAATATTTTCAATGGGAGAATTCCCGAGGAGTTAAAAATAAAAGACCGTATCAAAATGGATACGGCCCTTTATTGATTGATATTCAGTAGATTATCTATAAAGAGTGAAATGCCCTACGAATTCCCTGGTATCCCGATCTCCATTGAGTTTGATGATGTACCAATAATCACCCATGGGCAGATTGGCATCGTTGTAGAATCCGTCCCAACCTTCGGTGCCCTGGACCATTCTGTAGAGTTTTCTACCATATCTATCAAAAATCGAGATGGTGATGTTCGGGAAAATTTCAATGTTCTTGGGTATCCACCGATCATTGAGTCCGTCACCATCAGGGGTAAAGAAATTTGGGATTTCAATATCGATGAATTCCATGTAGATCTCTTGGGTGACACTACATCCGTTTTCATCGGTCACCGTCACGCTATAGGTATCGGTTCGTGTGATCAAGAACGTATGGTCACTGGATATTATGGCATCGTTCGCATTGATTTGGAAGGTATAGTTAGGATTGCCTCCCATGGCCACGGCCGTAATCTCATTGATGTTTTCATTGCTCAGTTCCAAGGTAAGGGGTTCGTAATTTTCAACAGTAAAGTCGAAAGTACGGATACACCCATTGGAGTGTGCAACGGTGAGGGTATGTTCCCCAGGGGCCAAGTTGTTGAAGTCCGGATCCAAGACCAAATCGTTCGGGTCATTGGAATCCAGGCCGTACATCAATTCTTGGACCACGGATGTATCCTCCATCTGGACGGCCAGATAGTTGGTGGGCAAATTTCCGTCACACTCATAGACCACGTTCACCGTACCCGCCAAGTTGACCCCGGATTCGATAGTGAACACTTCGTAGATGGTACAACCGTTCGCATCTCGGATAAAGGCCACGTGTGTGCCGCTTGGCAGATTGCCATAGCTCATTACGCCTTCGGCAAAATCTGCATCTGCATTGGAATTCAAGCTGGTGTTATAGGGGGCAGTACCTCCCTGAACATCCAGATAAACTACACCATCTTCGCTGCCAAAACAGACCTCATCTTCGGTGGTAACGGTTGCTGTCAAGGCCTGTGGTTCGGTCAAGGTAAATTCGAGCACCTCAAAACAACCATTGGCATCCTGTACGATCACCGTGTAATCCCCTGCGGCCAAGTCCGTGAAACTTCCGTTGTCATCAAACTGGTTCAAGTTGGGTGAAATGGCGTATTGGTAGTCCGTGGTTCCTCCAGTCACAGAAAGGGTTATGGTTCCGTCATCAGCGCCCATACAGCTTACGTTTGTTGAATCCCCCGTCACGATAAGAGGGTCTGGTTCGACGACATCAATGGCCGTGGAGCCCCATTCACAATCCACACTGGTCACCCCAATATAGTAGGTGCCTTGTGACAGTCCTCCAAAGAAGCCATTCGTATTTGTTGGGGCTGCGGACGAGCTTAGGGCCGCATCGTAGTACAGACCGTACACATAGCTGCCCAAGCCACCTGTGGCCCTGACGGAGATGTATGCGGTACTGTCCCCATTACAGTTGATGAATCTTCCACTTTGGTCTATTTCCACGCTCAAAGGAGCAACTTCGTGTACGGTGATGGCATTGGAAAGGACAGGTTCACATCCATTGGCATCCATAATATAATATTGATAGCCTGTGGTGCTGGGCGACACGTCGAAAATATGGGTGTTGCTACCGTCCAAGTTGGTATAGGGCCCTGCCTCGGAAGTACTCCATTGGTACACATTTCCGGGAAAGGGCGTTCCTCCTGTCACGGTAAGGGTCAGTTGGGCATCCGTATCACAGGTCAGTGCACTTGAAAGCACCAAGGTTCCCCTCACGGGCTCAGGGTCTTCTACCACCACTTCGTTAGTTGTGAAGGTACAGCCTGCACCGTCCAAAATGGTGATGGAGTAGGTCCCTGCGCCCAAGTTGTTGAAGGTATTTGAAGTCTGTGTGACCGAAGTTGAGGTGATGGTTCCGTTTTCAATACGGTTCAAGCTGTATAGTACAGTGCCCAGACCTCCAGAGGTCAATGTTGCACTGATACTACCGTCCGTATCTCCAACACAATCCAAAGTTTGGGTGGCCGGAGCTATATCCGCCATCAATGGATCTACGGTCTGAATGGTTCCGTTCAATGTGGTGTTGTTACAACCCACGGCATCGGTCACCTCAATGGCATAAGTGCCATCCGTTAGGCCGGTGAACACATAGCTGTACACTGCGGTCTGGGTCAATCCCAACGAAGGGATGGAAATGGTATAAGGTGCCACTCCGCCGGTCGGGGCCACGGACAACCTTCCCTGATTATTGGAACAGGAAGCATTTCCTATTTCAGTGATATAGGCGTCCAAAGTGGCTTCCGCTCCTCCAACGGTGACCATGGTCTCATTGGTACATTCCGGAAAATCCAATTGGGTCACCACAATGCGATAGCTGCCTTTTGGTAGGTCGATGTTACCGCTTGTGGTACCCGTGCCACTTCCGCCAGGACCGAATACTACATCATCACTGGTATTGGAAAGGGTTCCATTGGTGTCGTACACTATGAAAGTAAACCCACCGGAATAACCTCCGGTCAGTTCAAAATGATATTGGGCGGAGTCTCCGGCACAGATTACGGGATTATCTTCGATCATATCTATGCCAAATTGTGGAATTTCCTCCACTAGATGTGTCCTGACAATGGAACAGCCTGTCACCACATTGGTAATTCTGAACGAGTGCAGGCCAACTTGTAATCCACTGAACGTTCCAGTGGTATTGGTGGTTCCTGTGGACACTTCCTCAAAACTGTAGTCGTGTGGTCCGACCAATGAATTGGTCAACAAACCTTGGGCAGTAATGGTGATGACCTCACCTCCATTGGAACAATCGATATCGTCATCAACATGTATAGTGGCATCTTGCAGTTCATCAAACGGATGGATCATGACCGTGGTGGTTCCCACACATCCCGAATCATCGTAAACATTGATGGTATAGGCTCCTCCTGAACGGTTGGACACGATCAACCGGTTGTTGTTCCCATCCTGTACAACATTGTTCGAAGGATCTACAAACTCATATCGAACGTAAGAGCCTGTTCCTCCTGCAATGGAAGAAGAGTTTACGGTGATGGAGGCATTATCTGGATTATTGCCCGCGGCGCAGCCAAACTGAACCACATCCGAAGCAGGAATGGTCACGGCAATGGCTGTGGGCTCCCCAATTGGGATTATGGCAGAGTCTGTGGTACAACTGTTGGTTCCTGTTGCCCTGACGATGTAATTCCCGGGGGCCAACCCTTCAAACCTACGTAAAGCTGCGTTGTAGGTGTAATCACCAGGATTTATGGGAGTCAAGGTAGCATCCAATAGTTCGTAGGACAAAGGCGTAATACCATTGTCGGTCTGTACCAAAGCTATGTTTCCGTCCGCAGCACCATTACAGCTCACATCCGTTGGGGTGGCTGTGAAGCTGGGGTCAATACGGTCTGGGACCACAACGGTAAATGTCCGTTCGCAAGCTTCGTGATCTGCTGTGGCATCCACAAAGATTTTGATTTCATAAGTCCCAGCAGTTGATGGGTGGTATATAGCAGAGCTGCCTCCCATGGCAGTTTGGGGAACCTCCATGGACGATGTGGTGATATTTTCCACAGAATATTCATAGGTGCCTGAGCCTTGCAATACTTCGATTTCGATTGTTCCATTGGGTGTTCCTGAACAATCCAACAATTTGGTCAATTGGGCACTGGCCTGCAAAGCAGGATGGACGGTGAACGTGGTCTGGACCATGGAACATCCATTGGCGTCCATCACATAGAAATCATAATCCCCTGCAGCGACATTGGTAAATATACCTCCATTGTTTAAAAAGGTTGTCGGAGCACTGGCCCCTGCTGTCACCACGGCGTAGCGTATACTTCCAGCAAGGGAAGAGGCCGTAACGGTGACATCTGCACTACCATCGCAATTGGCCACTTGGATGTCATCGATAGTAGGGTTGGGGGTCAAGGTCATTGCGACGGTATATGGAGCACTTGTAGTACATCCATACACATCGGTCACGGTGACATCGTAATCCCCAGCGGGTGAGTTTGCAGGTATTTCCATTGGATTTTGGGAAGTTCCCATAATAGCGGTAAAGCCTGCTGGTCCTGTCACATTGAATGTGTAGGGGGCCGTACCTCCATTGATGTTGGTCACTGAGATCAATCCAGATTGGTTGCACCCGATTTCCCTTGTGGCCGTTGCAGTTGCCGTGATGGGGAGTTGTTCCTCTATCAACACATTTTCGCTTCCTCCGTTACAGCTATCCACATTGGAAGCATCCACTTGAGTTACTTCGATATAATAATCTCCAGGGGACAGGTTGATAAAATCAATGGTAGGTGAATAGGGTACATTGCTGGCTGATGGTCCGCCACCACTGACTTCTACTGGAGTGGCATTGCCCACTTCAAAGAGTTGCCATCTAATTTGAGGTTCGGCAGTATCAGGATTCAGGGAAAAACTGATGGAGCCATTGTTCAGACCATTACAGCTTGGTGAAACTGTTTCAGTGATTTCTATTGGAAGATCAACACCGGGTATTTCATTTACATTTCTATCACTCTGCCTAATACAACCGTTGATATCCTGCACATAGAATACGTAAGTCCTTCCAGGTATTAACCCTGTAAATATATATGGATCTCCAAGACCTTTTGGGGGAGATGTCCATGTAGCAGTTGATGGGTCAAAATTCAAAGGATCTTCGGTATATGTATAAATGTAGTCCGGAGTTCCTTGCTCTCCTTGTACGGTAACCCGTAGTTCATTACAATCGACAACAATGGCCGATATGGAAATATCCAAATCATCCAAAGGATAGGTCAAAGTGTATCTTGGCAAATCATATCTACATAAGGTGTTCCCACTACCATCCACGGTTCTGATGGAAGGGTACACTTCATCGCCAGATGTTAACCCAATGTCATCGAATGTATCACTGGTTCTCCAGTCAGTTCCATTGTTATGACTGAACTGAAGAGTTCCATTCAATCCTGATGTTGGGTATCCTATAAATCTAAATCCAATAGCCGGGTCACAATCGTCTGGAGGAAAATTTGTCAATACATCAGCAGTCAATGCTGGAGGGTCCACTACATCTATGTTCGATTCAGTAATTGTACATCCAAGACCGTCTGTAATGCGGATCTCATAGCTACCGGCCACCACATTATTGAAAGTGTACGATACATTGGCCAAATTGGAAACTGAAGTAACCTCGGTAGCACCTTGATATAGCGAATAGGTAAAAGGACCTGCTTGGGCAATCTGGGCCGCAGAGAGACTTCCTCCTCCTACGAGTTGTACATTGGCCACAATGCTGCCGTTCCCGCCATTACAATTAGGGTCTTCCGCAACAGCATCCACTTCCCATTCCACGGCGGGATTCACGATGATATCTTCTTCAATGACCTCGCAGAAGTCCGGACTACCATTGTTGTCACGCACATAGAGATCAAACCCGGTTGGATTTGCTGTGGCAGTGGCATTGTCTATCGGGAAAGTGATTGTTGCTCCAAAATCACCTGGATTTGGTGTTGCTCCATTGGGAACAAGGGCATAGACCAGTGTTCCATTGCCTCCTGATGCAGTCACTTGTATAGATCCATCGGCACAACTGCTCACATCCGTTGCTGTAACATTCACCACTAATTGTGGTTGAATGGTCACTGGGGTGGCCACATCGGCGCATCCCAAAGCATCCTTTACATTTACCGTATAGCTACCATTGGAAAGACCCGCAAAGGTATATGTATCGGAAGTGGCCGGACTTGGTGCCTGCCATGGACCGCCATCGATTTGGAAGAGGTATCCCCCGTTTCCTGAAGTCACTGTAAGTTGTATGGTCGCATTGTTCCCTCCATCATAACAGGAGGTGAAATCCACATCATAAGCCAACAGGTCAGGTGCATCCAAGGTTACGGTTGCGCTTCGTACTTCGCATCCGTTGATGTCCCTGGCGATGATCACGTAATCTCCTGCAGCCAATCCGCTAAAAGTATTGCCCGATGCGTTGGGAAAGGGAACCAAATTGTTGCCCAATCCGTCTTCCAAAGCATATGCGTAAGTGGGTGTTCCCCCGGTTACGGTCGCTTGAATGGAGCCCAATGGATCATTACAACTCGGATTTTGAAGAATGTTGGTATTAATACCAAGCACTGCTGGCTCATCGATGTCTTGATTCAGGGTGATGGAACAAGCAGTATCATCCACTTTACGAACGATCACAGTTTGTGTGCCGGAAGACAATGTCGTGGCCGTGGTCACAGGTGATGTTGTGGAAGTGATCCAGTTGCTTCCCCCATCTATGGAATATTCAAATCCTAAAGTGGCATCAAAGTTCTCCACTTCAAAAGTGATGGAACCATCGTTTGCTCCGTTACAGCTAATATCGGTATGACCAAGAACACCTGCGCCAAAGGCATTTCCAGATTCGATCACCACGGGGATGTCCATGGTCCGTGGACAGGTTTGTGGAATTTGTTCCACCAGAATATCATCGATGGCCACATCGTTTCCACTGTTGCCACTTTTCTTCGAGATAAGTATAAAATCCAGTTCTTCATGGATTCCTGGATTGATGAAAAATTCAAATTCGTCATGCCAGGCTCTATCTTTGGGAATATCGTGCGTCTGTACTTCACCAATTACGGTACCAGTACCCGGAACCCGCATTTGCACATAAATATCGGGATCGAGTTGGCTTCCGCTTCCGAGCAAGTTGATGGCGGCAAAGGAAATCCGCATATCTTGATTAGGGATGATATCTTTGATGGCCTTTTTATAAATGATTTGGGTAGGCGTGGGAGTTCCCACATTGATAACCAAATAGCGACCATTGGAATCTGCCCCATTGCTGGTATGGTCAATAGGTCTGATCCATGGTCCAAATGGGGATACAATGTAACTTGTTATGGAATATTCAAAATCATTGATTTGGGTATTGCTGCCCACTTGGTCTTCATAGGTATATCCAAAGACATACGGGCTGTCCACAGTGGGGCCGCTCCCAAAATCCTCGTGCAACAGTACACTTGGATTAGGTGGGTCATTCTCCGTATATTCCACAGTTACCGTATAAGTGCCTGGGGCAATACCTGAAAAAGTGCCGTCCGTGGAACTGGTACTGGGTGCCGTATTGATGGTGTAGTCGTAATCGTATATAGTTTGATCGGCGGAAAGGACCACATTTCCATTCCCATCACAATCGTATGCTAGGTCCATATCAAAGTTGGGGATGGGCAGTGGGGGATCTATAGTGATCGGCAATGTGATCTGGCATCCACGGGAATCCCTGGCAATAAGGATGTGGTTGCCTGGAGGCAATAGACTGGTCCTAACCGATGGATCCATAGGATTGTCCGCGATGAAAGAGCTACCGCCATCAAAACTGAACTCATAGGGAGCCGTACCGCCTTCCATGTTGGTAAACCTGACTTCGGAATTTCCATTCACGTCGCAGGTTCCCGTACTTGAGATGCCCGCATTGGCCTTGAAGGTCTCCGGGTCATCCAAGGTGAAGGTCGTTTGGTCCTCACAGCCATCCTGACTACGGACCTGTATGGTATAGGTGCCGGGCGACAGGTTCACAAAGGTAGGGTCCGTCTGTTGGGTGGCCCAATTGTCTATACTGAAGGCATAGGGGGTCTGTGCTCCTGATACGTTGATGGTGACCTGGCCCGTGTTCGATCCTTCACAGGTGATTTCAGAATCAATGGTGGGTGCTGCCAAGGTAAGGCCTCCCAAATCATTGATGGTGATTTCATTGGAAAGCGCAGAACAGTTGTTACTGTCCACAATCACAAATTGATACGTGCCATTTTCTCCTGAAGGGAAATTGAACACTCCGGGAGCAATGGTGTCCCGTTGGAACTCATTGATCGGAATATCCGTGATATTGCTGTATGGTGCGACCCCGTCCTTTTTCCAAATGGCATATGAATAGCTCGGCAACCCTTGCGAAGGGGTCAATGTAATGATACCATCGGTACAGGTAATGTGCTTGGTAGTCGTTGCACTTACTACTGGATCGGGAATGTCGATGATCGAGAAGGTCTCTGTCACTTGGCATCCGTCATCGGTGGTGACCACAGCCACATAGTCCCCTTCGGTGAGACCAGTGAAGGTATGGTCACTACTGCTTTGGGCCAACGCCTCTCCCGCAGGACTGCCCGGGGCTCCGGCACCATTGTCAAAATAGAGTCGGTAATGGTAATTGGCTCGTGCCTCTCCGGCCTGTATCCGCACACTTCCCTGACCGTTACAAGTAACTGGTTCTGTGGAAAGGGCCAACGAAAGATTTCGTTCCCTTATCCCTATATCTTCCGTACTGAACACACAGCTTCCATCCAAAGGATCTCCGGTCATGGGATCCAATTGGGTAAAGTCCACACGGTAGGTCCCGGAAGTACCAATGGTGAAGTTGGGGCCATTGTTTGCAGCATAGGGAACCACTATGGAACCGGAGTTGACATCCACCAATTGGAAACCATATCCTGAACCTACATTTTGGATGCGAATAAATCCATCGGTGGAACAGAAAATATCCTGACTGTCATAGTCAAAGTCCAGATTGTTCTGGAACACATCAAAATAGAAAATACTGTTACAACCACCGGAGTAGGAGAGGACCAATCGGTAACGACCCTCCGCATTTGCGGTGAAGGCATTTCCTGTGGCCACTTGGCTCCATGTACAGCCCATTTGGTTGTTGGGACAGTCGGGTCCGGTTGCAGCACAACTGCCCTCGTTGAGCCTTTCCCAAGAAATGTTCTGGGCATCGGTGATGTTCAATAGGATATTTTGGGTGTCATTGGCACCACAAAGGAATATTTTCGGTAATTGGGATCCATCGTTGGCACAGGTAACAATTTCCCCTTGGATATCATTGGTGAGATCCGCATCACCGTTCAGCGTATTGAAGTAATTGATGATGGGGTTGGTCTGCGTGTTTCCAAAGCGGGTCACCTCGGTTACCTCAATATTGGTACCACAGGAAGCGGACTCTTTTACCACGAGATAAAACCCAGTTTCCTGCACTGTGATGGTGGTAGGGTCATTGTCAGGGTCACTATCGTTATAGACTGTATCTGAAGCGTCCAATTGGCCATTTTCGTTGAGGTCCCTGTACCACGTATAGGTATCGTAACCTTCCCCGGCGGTTAGCTCCGCACTGGCACCGCAGATCTGCACCTCACTTTCAAAACTACAATTGGTAAGATCGTCCAGAAGGAAATTGGTGGCCCCCACGGTCACAAAACCACAGTTGTTCACATTGGAAACACTGGCATCCCCTAAACCGGTTTGTCCACTTGTCACACCATCATAGGATGAAAAAGCGGTATTTTGTATGGTTGAACTACATGCGGCCACAAAATCGTGGCAATTATCGGAAACCTCCACCCTGATTCGAATCTCATAGGTATTGCTCCCTTCGATGACCAAAGCATCCGGTATTTGGAAATTCACTTCCCTGTCATTGGCAGGATTGGTGGTCATGGTGGTGCCCGGAGCACCTGTTAGATCAACATTCACCAAGGAAACATTTTCTGGGAGAATGTCCTGGATGGTAAAATTCTCGGCATCATCGTTGCCACGGTTCCAGAACCGCAGTACATACTCCAAGGATTGTCCCAGATTCACACCCGACCCGGTAATGTCGTTGCCCGCTAAATCCTCCACTTTTTTCTCCACTAGAATCTCTGGGTTGATGATCTCCACGGCAACTGTGGTCAAAAACAGGATAACACCTTCACTGGAGGTACTTATCAAGATTTCGCCACTGTCATGATCGTTGGGCAATACGGCGTTGCCAGGATTCGGGAGTTTCAAAATATCCGCATCCCATCCCAAGGTGTTGCGGCTTGCCGGGTTTCGGGTATCCACCCAACTCCCTTGATTACTGATCGTACTGTTGAAAACATTATTGCTTGGGTTGATGGCATCGCTCAAATAGGTCCAACTGTTCGAGGAGTCGGCCCTGAAACGCATGCTGGGCCCTGTTACCCGGTCCCCGTCGATGGTACTGGCACCTATCACTGCATTTACGGGAAGTGGGGCTGGCAATGTCCTAAATCCGCTGAACGGAAAGTTTACGCTTGAGTAGGTGCTCCCCATGGCAGCATAGCCATCAAATGTGGAGATATATTTACTGGTGGAATTCTGGTTCTCATAAATGACCACCATGGTCCAGCCTGCACTCACGTTTTGTTGGTTGGTGGAAGCCACCACGTTTGCCACAGTGTATTCGCCATTGGGGTCGGCCAATCCGGAGAGCAAATGGGTCACATTGGCATAATTCAGGTAGGATGTCATGTTCACACTGCTCAGGTAATCCACATCCACTACACCTGGATCGGTCAATCCATCCCCATCACGGTCACCATCCTTATCATAAATCTGTTCATATTCGAACACAGGGTCGCTGCCAGGTCCAATATCGATATAAGAGGAACTGCCAGGAATCTTGAATTTTACAGATTTGTAAGGGTCGTCCCTATCCGTGTCCCTATAAATACCACCCCAATACAGACCAGCATACACCACTGCCGAACAAGAAGGTGCGTTCAATTCCGCACTACTGGAACTGAATGTGCTGGGATCACCATCAATATCGATGTAGTTCATGGTTACATTCTGGTTGCTTGAACTGCCACTGTAGGCAATATTGGGGTCACTGCCCGTGCTGACAATATTATTGGCCACATAGACCAAATCCCCCTTTACTTTGATATTCCCTTCGGGCAACCTTGGGTTAAAAGGTACCGAAAGCTGTGCATGGGTTGTGGTCACAAAAACAGTGAACAATAAAAAGGCAAAAAGAATTTGGGAGGTCTTTGTTTGAGGTTTACAAGACATTCTTAAAAAGGGTTTGGTGTGGTGCAATTATGCGTTCCCAAAGCTATTTCAGGAGTTTGGACCTCGAAATGTTATGTTGTGGATGTGGCGGAAGTTGTTGTAAACCCTTTGTTTTTAAGGGTTCGTTGACTTAAAACCTTGATTTTGTGGGATGTTTTGTAAGGAAAAACACAGCTTTTAGGTGATTTTCAAGGGTTTGATGAAATGGAATTTACCTTGAAAAGGACAAGGGCCTCTTTTCCCAAATCGAGAGCTTTTCAATTTGGGTGTATGAAAATTATTGGATTGAAAATGAATTGGACGAAACCGATATGTTCTGGAAAGAGAAATGTTATTTGCTTGTATTGATTTCTGTCATGATTTCCCCAAACAACTGAACCGATTTGATACGGTCGCGAATATTGTACATCGTCGTCACACTTATGAGTTCATCCACTTGTGTCTCCTCTAGAAATGCTAGGACCTGCTTCTTGACGGTCTCCTTGCTTCCGATGAACGAATATCTTGCCATTTGATGGATTCTGGGGTGCTGCATGATCTCTTTCAGGTCAGAGGTCATTTCCGTGGGCTCCTCGATATAAGGTGTACTGGTGCCCGACAGAATGTTGATCACCAACCTTAAATTTGAGGTGTACAATCTTTCGGCTTCTTGGTCCGTATCCGCAACAAATACATTGATCCCTGCCAGGACATAAGGTTTCTCCAACGAAACGGATGGTTCAAACTGGCTACGGTAAATCCGGATCGCATCGTAAAAATACTGGGTGGAAAAATGGCTTGCAAAGGCATAGGGCAGTCCTTTTTTTGCCGCCAAATGGGCACTGCTGGTACTAGACCCCAAAATGAAGATGGGCACTTCCATACCTTCTGCCAGCGTGACCCTTACTTTGGCCGTCCTGTTTTCTTTGGAAAAGTAGGCCTGAATCTTATCCACATCATCTGGAAAAGAGTGTGTTGCCTCGATAAACCCTGGTTTTATGGCACGTGTCGTTTCAGGATCGGTGCCGGGAGCCCTTCCCAATCCCAGATCTATACGATCGGGGAACAAGCGGGCCAAGGTCCCAAACTGTTCCGCAACTATAAATGGTGAGTGGTTGGGCAGCATTACACCACCCGATCCAACCCGCAAAGTTGTGGTAGCCTGTGCCACATGGGCCATCAGGATGGGTGGAACACTGCTGGCAATGGCCGGCATATTATGGTGTTCGGCAAACCACATGCGCTTGAATCCGGCAGCCTCTGCTTCTTTTGCCAGTGTCACGGTGTTCGTGAACACTTGCCCTATATTGTCTCCCTTGCTCACTGTGGCCAGTTCCAAAATGGAATAGGCTGTTCTTTTTATATTCATATATTTATATGTGTCTATATGTTGTGTAAATAAAAAATCATAGTTTTTCCAGTGCCTTCAAATAGCTTTCCCATACGTCCTTGTTCAGGGAATAGTAATAAAAACGGCCCTCTTTTTGGGGTTCAATCAAATCCGCTTCCACCAATTTTTTGATGTGGTGGCTGATGGAAGGTTGGGAAAGATTCAAGAAGGAAACAATGGTACTGCACTCCAATTTCTCCTCACTGGATTGGATGGCCTTCAAGATTTTCAATCGGTTGACGTCACTCAACGCCTTGGATATCTTTTCTACTTTCTTAAGGTTCAAAACGGGACATATATTGATGTATGCAAATGTATCAATAAATAATTGTTTGTTGTGCACCTTGACAATAAATGTACTTTGGCAAGGTCAAATTGGAGGTACTAAGGGAATCTTTTCACTTCTTCTATGCGATCAATCGCCTCTTATCGGGGATTTCATCGGGAAGCACCTCGATGTCAAAACCTTGGTTCTTGACCAATTCAAGGACAGATGTGATGTCAACGCGCAAGGCATCGGTTTCCAAGCGAAGGATATGGTCGCAGTCCTCTAAGTCGAAATTGATTTCATGTTCAGGAAAAGCGGCTTCCAACTGTGCCTGGACCAAAGCTGCCTCTGCATTGGAACGTACACTTGTTTTGAATACTTCTACCATAGTTTGTTTTTTTTGCTAACCCCCAAATTCTCTAAAGTCCATTTTGGACAGAATTGTTGATTTTGGAATTGTATATGTACGAAACTGCAAGTATGGCCCCGATCACGATAGGCATCAACATGAACCCGATATTGCCGTCCACTACGGCATGGCTGATAAATGCAAATACCAGGTTGAACGTAAGGCCCGCATAGGCCCATTCCTTTATTTTTGGATGCAGTTTGGGGATGATCAATGCCGTCACACCCAATATTTTGCAAATAATCAGGGCATGTGCAAAATAGTCGGGATACCCCAAAGGTTCTGTGCCTGCGGTCGCATATTCCGGGGCGAACAATAGGGTGCCCAATGGCATTACTCCTTCAAAAAGGACGATGATGATGGTTGCAATCCAAAAGATGATCTTGTTTTTTCTCATGATGGGTTGTTTTTAGATAGTTGTTGAATATGGTTTGATGTTACAGATACAAATCTAGAGGTGAATTATTTGGAAAACTGGTGTGAAAACGACTGTTGCAAGGGTGGATTGCGCCAAGTACATCATTTTGAGTGGATGGTTTCATTTCATGTTAAGATGGGGTTAGGGAATGGATGGAAACTTCCTTGCTTTTTCCCTTCAAATGGACATTGCCCAATAACCGGCTCTGATAGTTCTGGTTGATGTTCAACAGGGAGAGCAGATCGGAACTGATCAACACCTCTTCCTTGAACTCGCGGCATTTTGCCAAAATACGCGCGGTGGTGTTCAATACGTCCCCGGAATAGGTAATGTCCCTTTTGACGATGCCCACTTCTCCCGCCACCACATTTCCGGAATGGAACCCCGCCTTGAAAGAGGGAACCCAACCATACCTCCCAAGATAATACAATTCCCTGTTGGCAAGTACAGCCTTGATATCAAAAAAGCATTTCAGGCAGTGTTGGGCCTCTGTACCTTCCTTATAATCCCAGGCCACTACCACTTCATCGCCCACATATTGATAGATATTGCCCTTGTTCTCGATAATGGGGTCGGTGATGTCCGCAAAGAAATCCTTCAGCAAGGTATGGTATCTTTTATTGCCCAAGTTTTCGGCAATGGTGGTGGAATCGTCCAGGTCGAGGAACATAAATATCCGTTTTTCCTCTTTGGGGGTATGGTACCTACCCCGAAGGATGTTCCAAAAGGTACGGTGGCCAAATTTACTGTTGATCTGTAGCATAAGTTGTGTAAACTCTACGATGAAAGCCCACACCAGGGCGTTCTTGAGCGGATAGGGGTCGGAGACAAAATCCCAGAATGCCCGCTGCGTCTCGGGATCTGATAGTGGTTTGCCTGTTCGGGAGGGCACCATGGCAACGGCCATGACCAAGGTGATGAAGGCCACGATAAGGATAAAACTTACCCCCACGAACGCAATGGTATAGCCATAGGGCTTGTCCCTGAATCGCTCATTGACAAAGAACACCAAAAGGGTACCACCTATCAAGGCGCCAATAAGACCAGGGACCATGTTTCGGATGACCGAGTTCCAAAAAGTATATTCCGGTGAGGGTCCCAAGGAATAATAGGTATGCAGTTGCAGGTGGTCGTACACCGCAATGACAAAGCCCAAAAACAACCACAAGAGTATGATGATGCCCAATTGACGAAATTTGATTTGGGTAGCTGTTTTCATGTTGGGGTATTTGTGAGACTTTCCCCGATTGTGGTGATCTGATGGGTATGTCGCTGCGTATGGAACAAAATGAAGCAAAGCCATTCATATCGGGTCAAATAACCAAAAGAAGGAAACTCCATGTCTTCGCAAAGAACCTCCAAGTCCAAGGTTGAAGCACTATTTTTGTGGTGCTCCTTGATTTTCTTGATTTTTTGCACTAGTTCATCTCTTTTATGGATAGAGGAACGAGGCTCTAGAGATGGGTCGGCTTTAAACTTCAGTTCATAATCAAGGAACAGATCCTTGATGGGTTTCACCTTTTCATCATAAGGTCGACTCGTCTTGGTCGTCTTTGCATCTGGGATGCCGCTGCCACAAATGATGATGTGCTCGGCGGTTTGTCCGGCTGTCCAACTACCCTCAAAAGGGATTTGGTTCAAAGTGCTCTCATCAAACTTTGAAAGTTCATCAATGAGGTGCCCAAAAGTAGTTTCAATTGCTATGATTAGTTCTTCTCTCATCTTTTTATCCTAATCTTAGAGTATTCCATGGCAGGATTATGGAAAAAGGTCTAAAATCTTATTTTTTTATCAAGTTTGATAGAACAAATCGGACATTTCCATAGTTTTCTGCCCTAGGGAAAATAGCAATCGAGAGAAGGGAAATGAAAATGGGCAGGCCAATAGGAAAGCAAGCCAAGGATTTTTGTATATTCAACCCTTTTATACTCATCAACAGTAAAGAACAAACAAACCTCAAGAACCAAAAGAAAGAAATGGGAACAAAGAAAACAACTGCAATTGTCTTTTTGATGCTGTCCGCCCTTATATCGGCACAATCCACCCAAAACGAAAAATGGCCCATTGAAAAGGCCGAAAAATGGTATGCGCAATACAAATGGCTGAACGGGGCCGATTTTATCCCCAGCAATGCCATCAACCAGTTGGAAATGTGGCAAGCGGATACCTTTGATCCCGTGACCATCGATAGAGAATTGGGCTATGCCGAAGGTATTGGTATGAACGTGATGCGGGTGTACCTCCACAGTCTGGCCTACAAGCAAGACCCCAAAGGGTTCAAGGAACGGATGGACACCTATCTCAATATTTCACAAAAAAGGGGCATCAAGACCATGTTCGTGTTCTTTGATGATGTTTGGGGCAAGGAACCCAAAGTGGGGAAACAACCAGAACCCAAAACCGGCACCCACAACTCCGGGTGGATGCAGGATCCGGGAGATCCCGCTTCCAAAGAACCTGCCAATTTTCCTTTCTTGGAGACCTACGTGAAAGATGTTTTGGAGACCTTCAAGAACGACGACAGGATTTTGTTGTGGGATCTTTATAATGAACCCGGCAACTCTGGAAAAGGAAACGATTCCATGCCTTTGTTGCAGGCCATATTCAAATGGGCAAGGGAAGTCAATCCCTCACAGCCCCTGTCGGCCGGCATATGGTCATGGGGATTGGTGGATTTGAACGCTTTCCAAGCTCTCAACTCCGATATCATCACCTACCACCACTACGGTCCTCCTGAAGACCATAAACTGATCATTGAGCTCTTACGCACCCATGGAAGACCCATGATTTGTACCGAATACATGGCCCGTACACGGAACAGCCGTTTCTCCAACACCATGCCCATGCTGAAAAAGGAGAACATTGGGGCCATCAATTGGGGATTGGTCAAGGGAAAGACCAATACCATCTACCAATGGGACACGCCAATCGATAGTGGTGAAGAGCCAGTGGAATGGTTCCACGATATTTTCAGGAAGGATGGAACGCCTTATCGACAGGATGAAGCGGATCTCATCAAGAAATTGAATGGTATTGAATAATGAGAGTCTGTAAAAAAAAACCGTTGTGTATTTTCAAGATTCTTTATACTAGGCCGTCAATTCGAGTGAAATTCCGAAGGAATTTTGTATCGAGAATCGGTTTTTTAGTTTGAAATTCTGGTTCTCGATACGATTTTTCTTCTGAAAAATCACTCGAACTGACAAATTTCAGCCTGCACAACGTGTTGTAAAGTACTATTCCAATTCGTAGAGCATAGGGCCTCCCTTTACTCCAGCTTTCACTTTACCGGTACTTTTAAGGATGTCCATTTGGAAGATACGCTTCCTAAAGTTCCGCTTGTCCAATTCAAGGCCCAAAATATCCTCATACAGCTTTTGCAGTTCGGTGAGGGTAAAGGTTTTGGGCAACAATTCGCCCACTACGAGCCTATCCTTGAGGTTGTTCTTTAAAAAAAGATGGGCATCGTGGATGATCTGGGCATGGTCGAACCCTAAATTTTTGGGGATGTCATCAATATCGAACCATTCAATCTGTTCCACGTTTCCCTTTAGGGAAAGCGGATGGTCCCCCGGTTTCACCATGGCATAGAATGAAACCGTGATGACCCGTTTGATGGGGTGCCTATCCAAAGCCGAATATACCTTCACTTGCTCAAAATGAATGTCCTTCACCCCCGTGAGGGCAAACAAGATCTTATTGGCGCAATCCTGGAGCGTTTCATCTTCCTCCATGACTCCCCCTGGCAACAACCAATGGTCGGTAAAGTCGCCGACGGATCTTTTGGTCAATAGTAGCTTCAAGCGATTGTCCACATATCCAAAAACAGCGATATCTGTGGTTATGGGACAAGCGAACGAATCAGTGTTTACTTGATAATTTTGAGGAATTTTAGGTGTGTGGTTATTTTTATTGGCCATTTGTTTTTTTTCGTGGAACAAAACACATAATTTAGCAAATGTGTCAAAGGTACACAGAAATAACTTTTGAAGAAAGAATTATCAAAGATTTTGATTGGTTAGACCAGATGGGAAATGAGTTGTTCAATATTTCGGGAAGAGTGATTCTGATTACAGGAGGAACGGGTATTCTTGGTGGAAGTATGACCGAATATCTGCTAGGGGAAGGTGCAAAAGTTGTTCTTCTGGGACAAACTGGGGCCAAGGTGGAAAGTAAAATGGAGCAGCTTAAGAAGTACCCAGATGTCATGGGTTTTGCGGGAAATGTCCTTGATAGGGATTTCTTGGAAAAAGTAAAGGATGATGTTGTGGGGACCTGGGGAAAATTGGATGTGTTGATCAATGCCGCTGGGGGAAACTTGCCCGGTGCCGTGATAGGCGAGGGGCAGACCATATTCGATTTGAGGATGGACGATTTTAGAAAGGTCTCCGAACTGAACCTGGACGGTTCCGTGGTCCCTTCCTTGGTTTTTGGAAAGCAAATGGCCAATCAAGGCCGTGGATGCATCCTGAACATATCCTCCATGGCGGCCACTAGGGCATTGACCCGCGTGGTGGGCTATTCTGTGTCCAAAGCTGCCATCGATAATTTTACCAAATGGATGGCTACTGAACTGGCCCTGAAATTTGGGGAAGGATTGCGGGTCAATGCCATTGCCCCTGGATTTTTTATCAGTAACCAGAACAGGAACCTTTTGCTGAAAGAGGATGGTAGCTATACCGATAGGGGCAAGACCATTATTGCGAACACACCCATGAAACGATTTGGAAAGGCCGACGAATTGCACGGTGCGGTCCATTGGCTCATTAGCGATGCGGCCAGTTTTGTAACAGGTGCCATCATCCCTATCGATGGGGGATTTAATGCATTTAGCGGTGTATAAGGAACATAAAAACCATATGGGGCTGGAACAGACGTGGCGTTGGTATGGCCCGTCAGACCCCGTTTCATTGAAAGACATCAAAATGGCCGGGGCCACTGGAATAGTGACGGCGCTGCACAATATCCCCAATGGCGAGATATGGCCCGTGGAAAAGATTGCGGAACGAAAGGCCCTTATTGAAGCCGAAGGACTAAGGTGGTCCGTGGTGGAATCCCTTCCGGTGCACGAACAAATCAAGACCCAATCGGGCCATTTTGAAGCACATATTAAAAATTATAAGAAGAGTTTGGCCCATTTGGCCCAATGCGGAGTGGAGGTGGTGTGCTACAATTTTATGCCCGTTTTGGACTGGACCCGTACAGACCTGGCCTACGAAGTGGCAGATGGCTCCATGGCCCTGGCCTTTGAATTTAATGCCTTGGCAGCGTTTGATCTCTTCATTTTGAAGCGCCCCCGTGCGGAAGAAAGCTATACAAAGGAACAAGTGACCGCGGCAAGACTGCACTTTGAAGGAATGTCCAAAGCGGCCATCCAAGAATTGACCAAGAACATCATAGCAGGGTTGCCAGGGTCTTCGGAAGGCTATTTGGATTCCCAACAAGGAGATGGACTTGCAAGATTCCAATCTATTTTGGATACTTATGCTGATATTGATGCGGAGGCCATGCGGAGCAACTTGGTCCATTTTCTAAAGGAAGTGATTCCCGTGGCCGAAGAACATGGTGTACGGATGTGCATCCACCCCGATGACCCGCCCTTCTCCATCTTGGGTCTGCCCAGGATCATGTGCACTGCATCCGATTATGCCCACATATTTTCTGAAGTGCCCTCATTGCACAACGGATTTACCTTCTGTACAGGATCATTGGGGGTCAGGCCCGATAACGATTTGGGGGACATGTTTGACCGATTTGCGGAAAGGATCCATTTTCTTCACCTGCGAAGCACAAAGCGTGACGACAATGGCAATTTTTACGAAGCCAACCACTTGGAAGGGGATGTGGATATGTTCGATATTGTACAAAGGGCCCTAAAAGAACAGCACAGGCGATTGCAAGTGGGCCGAAAGGACCATTGGATACCGATGCGACCCGATCACGGACATCAAATGCTCGATGACCTCAACAAGCACACCAATCCCGGATATTCAGCCATAGGACGGCTCAGAGGATTGGCAGAACTTAGGGGACTGATGATGGGTATAGAGAGGGCCATGCAACCAGGACCTTCATAAAATGGTACCGGACTGATTTGAAATTAAATTTTAGTAAAAATGACACATAAAAAAAACAAAGTAATGTATTTGGCACTGTCCCTCCTTTTGGTTTGGGCCTGTAAAGAATCCCCGAAAGATGACACCCCTTGGGTGGATTTGTTTGATGGTTCGACACTGGATGGCTGGACCCAAAAAGGGGGCACCGCCCATTATGAAATCAAAGAGGATGCTATTGTTGGATCTACGGTCCATGATACCCCCAATTCCTTTTTGACCACGGACAAGATGTACGATGATTTCATTCTGGAGTTGGACTACAAAGTGGATTCCACCATGAACTCAGGAATCCAGATCAGGAGCAACAGTTTTCCCCATTATCAAAATGGTAGGGTGCATGGCTATCAAATTGAGATAGACCCATCGGACAGGGCGTGGAGTGCAGGTATTTACGATGAGGGCCGAAGGGGTTGGCTGGTCACCTTGGACAACAATCCAGATGCACAGAAAGCTTTCAAGCAAAATGATTGGAACCATTACCGCATCGAAGCCATCGGGGACACCCTAAAAACATGGATCAATGGGGTGCCCGCTGCCCATTTGATAGACGATAAGACCCCAAGTGGCTTTATCGCCCTTCAAGTGCACAGTATCGGCAAAGACCAGAAAGAAGGTACTGAGATTGCTTGGCGAAATATCAAGATTTTGACCGACAGCCTTTCCAAATACACCAAGGAAATGCCTTTAGCTCCCGTAGTCACCCAAAACCAACTCACCATAGATGAGGCCAAGAATGGTTGGAAACTCCTTTGGGACGGCAAGACCACCAACGGTTGGAGGGGTGCCCGTTTGGACAGTTTTCCAGATAAGGGCTGGGAAATGAAGGATGGCGTGTTGACCGTTCTGTCTTCGGGCGGGGAGGAATCGGCGGCCGGAGGGGACATTGTCACTACCGATGTGTATGGCGATTTTGAATTGAAGGTCGATTTTAAACTGACCGAAGGTGCCAACAGCGGTATCAAATATTACGTGAACACCGATCTGAACAAGGGCCCGGGATCGTCCATTGGCTTGGAATACCAGATTTTGGATGATGAAAGACACCCCGATGCCAAACTCGGCAACCATGAAGGAAGCCGTACGTTGGCCTCTTTGTATGATCTGATCAAGGCGGACCCCGACAAACCTGCCAACCCCATTGGGGAATGGAACACGGCCCATATCATTTCCAAGGACAACCATGTGGAACATTGGCTCAATGGCATGAAGGTCTTGGAATATGAGCGCGGAAGCGATGATTTCAAGAAATTGGTCTCCGAAAGTAAATATGTGGTGTGGCCCAATTTTGGAGAAGCCCCAAATGGCCCAATTTTATTGCAGGATCATGGGGACAGGGTAAGTTTTAAGAACATCAAGATAAAAACCATCAACAACGAACAGTAATATGGGAACAAGACGCGATTTCATCAAAAAGACAACAACGGGAACCGCTGCCGTCACTTTGGGCGGATTGGCTTTTCCTTCATGGGCCAATGCCCGAATTTTGGGTGCCAATGACCATATCAACTGTGCCGTGATCGGTGTGAGGAGCAGGGCCAAGGCGCATGTATTGGCCATCCATCAGGATCCGAATGCAAAGATCTTGTACAACTGCGATGTGGACGACAAAATTATTGAAGAGCACAATGCATGGTGCCAGGAACACATAGGCTATGTGCCGAAAGTAGAGAAGGACTTTCGGAAGATTTTGGAGGACAAGGATGTGGATGCCGTCTTTATTGCCACTCCAGAACATTGGCATGCCCCCATGGCCATCTTGGCCCTTCAGGCAGGAAAACATGTGTACGTGGAAAAACCGTGCAGCCATAACCCCTATGAAAATGACCTTCTCGTAGCTGCCCAGAAAAAATACGGCAAAAAGGTACAGATGGGCAATCAACAACGTTCGGCCAAGACATCCATGATGGCTGTCGATGATATCCGCAATGGAGTGATCGGCGAAGTGTTCAAGGGAGAGGCCTATTATTCGAACAATAGGGAGTCCATCGGTAAGGGAAAAGCAATTGATGTACCTCAGACCTTGGATTGGGAACTCTGGCAAGGCCCTGCGCCCCGCGAAGGTTACAGGGACAACATCCATCCTTATAATTGGCATTGGTTCAGGAATTGGGGCACTGGTGAGATACACAATAATGGCACCCACGAAATCGATATCTGTCGTTGGGCATTGGGCGTAAACCTGCCCGAAACGGTCACTTCGTTCGGCGGAAAATATACCTATGACGATGACTGGGAATTTGTGGACAACCAGCAGGTCACCTATACGTTTCCAGGGGAAAAGTTCCTTACCTGGACGTCCCACAGCCGTGGCATCATGAAACCCGAAAGACCAGGTAGAGGAGCTACCATTTATGGTAGTAAGGGAGTGATCGAGTTGGATCGTAATTTTTACAAACTATATGATCTGGCCGGAAAGCTCATCAAAAATGAAGAGGAAGATTCCATCAGTGCCACCCTCAACACCCAGGGCATTGGAGGATTGGACATTGACCATGTGGCCAATTTCTTCAACGCCATTCGAAAAGATATATCCCTGAATTCCGACATCAATGAAGCCAGTGTTTCCACTATGCTCTGTCACTTGGGCAATATGGCACAGGATGCTGGACATACCCTTGAAATTGATACCCAAACGGGAAAAGTTTTGAACAGTGAAAAAGCCATGGAAAGTTGGAAAAGGGAGTATGAAAATGGATGGGAACCCACACTTTAAACGAGCATGAAACGACGTGATTTTATTGTAAAAGGAAGTTTGGCCAGTTCGGCCGCCCTGTATGCGCCTACCGTTTTGGGATATGGAACCTCGAGTGCCAACGGGACCATCAATGTAGGCGTCATCGGTACCGGGGACCGTGGCGGAGGGATGATTCCCTTCATCAACCAAATCCCGAACATGCGGGTAGTGGCCTGTAGTGACATTATCCCTTTCAGGCTCAGTTCCGGGTTAGAAAAAGTTGATGGAAAAGCAAAGGGCTATTCGGATTACCGGAAATTGTTGGAGGACAAGGATGTGGATGCCGTTTTGGTGGCCACTCCGTTCAGTACGCATTCCCAAATCGTGGTCGATGCCCTAAAAGCAGGCAAGCATGTGTATGGTGAAAAAACCATGGCGAAAGGATATGATGGCATAAAGGACTTGGTCCATGTCGCCGATAGATCGGACAGGATATTTCAGGCCGGTCACCAATACCATAGTTCCCGATTGTATACCCATATCGTGGATGAGATCAAAAAAGGAAAAATAGGCAAAATTACCGCATTTGAATGCCAATGGAACCGAAATGGCAATTGGCGAAGGCCCGTTCCGGACCCCAAATGGGAGCGCATGATCAATTGGCGTATGTACCGCGAATTTTCAGGAGGCCTTCTGGCCGAACTCTGTTCGCACCAGTTGGATTTTGCCAATTGGGTGTTGGATTCCATGCCCGAAAAGGTGATGGGCATTGGCGGCATAGATTACTGGAAGGACGGCAGGGAGACCTATGACAACATCCATCTAATCTATAGCTATCCCCAGGGCGTAAGGGCCACCTTTACCTGTCTGACCAGTAATGCCATGGGCGATTATAAAATAAAGGTGATGGGCGATAAGGGCGCATATGTGTTGGACTACGTCAAGGCCTGGTTCTATCCCGAAGGTAGCTACCAAAAAGAAAAGGGCGTGGTTGACGGCGTTTCAGGCGCCACCTTGAACTGGGACGAAGGAAGGGGCATTCCCGTTCTGTTGGACCATGAAGATCCCAGCAAACAGGCATTGATTGATTTTAGGGAAAATATAGTGGACAATACCTTGCCCATCCCCAATGCCAAGACAGGTGCCATGGCCGCGCTATGTGTACAGATGGGTCTCGATGCCATGTATAATAACAACATTGTGGGGACCGACCAGAAGTTGTTGAAAGAAATATTGGGTTGATTATGAGCGGAAATTTGAATGTACAGCTTCTTTATCAAAGGTTATTCTAGCAGTTTTAAGAGTGTCTCTGTATAAAATCCCATTTGTGATACATGCTAACCACATGATGAACACAATCTAGATTTGGTGTTGGGCATCTGTGATGAACAATGGGCTATTCAACCTATGCATGATGTATTTTTGGTCGCAAATAAGGCGACTACAATGATTGCCATCAATCCAATCCGATACTCTGGAAATAGATATTTGCCCTAAACAATTTCATTGGATGTACAGGATCATGCGTTTAGCGATCCCCAAAAGGGAATTGTCGATAAAAATTTGTTCTTAGTTCGAAATTTGTAAATTGCAATAAGCAATTCTTTGCATTTTATAAAAATGACCCCAGAATATTCACATAACCTCAAAACGAAGACCATACCGGACTATGGGGATGAGGACGATTTCAATGTGATGTATGGATTTTATCGGCCCAAACTCTTTGTGATCGTAAATGGTTATATCCCTTCCCGAGAGGATGCAGAGGAAATTGTACACGACGTTTTGGTGAAGCTGTGGGAGAAAAAAAGAACCTTACAAATACACTCCAATTTTACGGGCTACGTCTATAGCATGACACGGAATGCCTGTCTGGATTACCTTCGCACCAGGAAGAACCGACTTTCAAAAGAAATGACCATGGAGCAGCAAGAATTTTGGTTGAACCATGGCGCTCTGGCCGATGACGCCGCCTCATCCATTTTGGCAGAAGAGTTGGAAACCTTGGTGGACATGGCCATAGGGCAGCTTCCCGAAAAATGCAAAAGGGTATTTGTGAAGAGCCGGATGGATGGCCTCAGCCACCAAGAAATTTCGAAAGAGCTCCAGATTTCCCCAAAGACCGTGGAGAACCATATTACCAGGGCCTTAACGCAGTTCAGGGTGGCCCTGAAGGACTATTTGCCGTCCATCTTCCTATAAAATCCCAGATCCGACTAGGGGGTACTTCCATTTTTTACGTCCTGCTTATAAATACTGTTCTTAAATCACGATGAACAAGAAGGATATCATTGCATTGGTGGAAGACCGTCTTCCTGCGGAAAAGAAGCGGGAAGTGATCAAATGGTTGCTCAAGAACCCCAAGCAACAACAGCATTACCACATCCTGAAGGCCAAGCATGTGGCCAAGTTGTTGAAGCATAGTGTGGACGATAAAATGCAAAAGCCTGGAAAATTTCAAATGAAGTGGTACACATATGTCGGGTATGCAGCAGGTGTTGCCCTTTTGTTTTCACTGGCGTATATGCTGACGATGCCAACGACGAATGTGGAAACAACATTTGCCACCACCGAGACCATTACATCGATTGGGGAATACCGAACGGTGGAGCTTTCCGATGGCACCAAAATAACTTTGAATGCCAATACGACACTTTCATATCCCAAGACCTTCTCTGGCGAATCCAGGGAAGTCAGTCTAAAGGGGGAAGCCTTTTTTGATGTGGCACACAATCCCGATAAACCCTTTGTCGTGTCAACGGACAATGGCATGAAGATCCAAGTACTGGGAACAGTTTTTAACGTAAGGTCCTATCCCGAGGACCTGAACGTGGAAACCACCTTGGTCTCCGGTAAGGTCAAAGTGGTGGAGGAAAGGGACAAAAAAACAGTGGTGCTGAACCCTTCCCAACGAGCTACCTATGTGAAGAATGAGGACAAACTTATTGTGGACAACGTGCAAACGGAAAATTATACCGCTTGGCGCCGGGGGAAGCTCATCTATGATGAGACGCCCATACGACAGGTCATCGGAGATTTGAAAAGGAAGTACAGGATTGCCATATCCGTGGAATCCCCTGAAATAATGGACTATAAGTACACAGGGGAATTTGACAACCTGAGCATTGAGCAGATCATGGACCTATTCGAGGTTTCCTCGCCAATACTATATAAAATGAAAGACAACCAAATAACATTGTATATGGAGAACTAAGCAAAAAAAGAAAGGGGAGTGCTGCAACACCCCCCTTTCGGCAAATTATTTAATCACATAGTAATTAAACAACGTAAACTCATCAAAATTATGGAAAAAAAGGAACATTTTTTTTCAAAGATTCCAATTCTCAGGATAATGAAAATCTATTTAATCTTAGTGGCGCTTACTTTGGCTAAATTATTCGCTTCGAAGGCAAATGCCCAAAATATTTCGTTGGAAGTAAATAATGTAAGGTTAAAAAGGATATTGAACGAAATAGAACGCAAGAGCGACTTCAGTTTTTTCTACAACAACAGCATTGTGGATGTATATACGAAGAAGTCACTCAAGGTCGAAAACAAAACCGTCGATGAAGTACTGGAGGAACTGTTTTCAGGGTCGGATATCGATTTCAGCTTTGTCAGGGACCAAATCATCTTGTTTCCCAAGAACAACCCGGAAATAAAAAAGAAGATAGAAAGCATACTCAACAAGAATGTGGACAGACTGCCCACATCACTCAGCCCTGAAAAGATCAACGAACTCATCAGGACCTCCATACAGTTTACCGTAAGTGGTAAGGTCACTGATAATGCGGGAACCCCTATACCCGGGGTGTCCATATTGGTGAAAGGCACTTCCAAGGGAACGACCACCGATTTTGATGGAAATTACAGCATCATGGCGGATTCCGGGGACATACTGTCGTTCAGCTATATTGGTTTTACCACCCAAGAAATTGAGGTAGGTGCCCAAGAGAACATCGACATAACCCTCAAGGAAAATGTGGCCGCTTTGGATGAAGTCGTTGTCGTAGGATACGGTACACAAAGGAAATCGGACCTGACCGGTGCGGTCGGTGCCGTGGACAGCGAGACCTTGTTGAAGGCCCCGGTGAGCAATGCACTTCAGGGAATGAGGGGCAAAATTGCCGGTGTGAACGTATTTCTGAACTCGGGATCACCAACTGGATCGCCCAGGATCGTGATCAGAGGTGTGGGCACCATTAACTCTTCGACAGACCCGTTATATGTGGTGGATGGAGTGGTCATGGACGAGATCCAGTTCATCAACCCCAACGATATAGAGCGTATGGAAGTATTGAAAGATGCATCCTCCGCTGCAATCTATGGGGCAAGAGGTGCCAATGGCGTTGTGTTGATAACCACCAAACGCGGGACCAAGGAAAGCAAGGTGACCATTGGATACGATGGCTTTTTGAGCGTGGGACACATCCGTAAAAAAATGGACCTGCTCAATGCGGAGGAATGGCTGGAAGTAGTGAGGACAGGTATGGAGAATACGCCAAAATACCGACCTGGCGATCCAGCACCCGTATTCACGACCAACGATCCCGACCTTTTTGATGCCCAAGGGAACCCACTTTACGATACCGATTGGCAAGATGAGGCTACTCGTACTGCCTATTCCAACAACCATCAGTTGTCCATCCAGCAAGGAAATGAAAAATCTTCGGTGGGAGTGTTCCTGAACTATTCACATATCGAAGGGATCATGTTGAACAATAAACTGGAGAGGATCAGTGGGAAGATTGCCTATGATGTCACTCCAAAAGATTGGCTGAAATTAGGGGTGAACCTTTTGGTAAACGATGTAAAGGACACCGAATTTGAAGAAGGTGGTGGAGGGCAGGTCCCAAGAAGGACCATGATAGAAATGCCCCCGATCTTTCCTGTGAAATTTCCTGACGGCACATGGAGCAACAGCCAGATGATCGATGACGCCTACAATTTGGAATCCATGGCCAATCCCGTCCATGTTTTGGAGACCCAAGAACGTTTTTGGGAAAGGAACCAGATTTTTGGGAACTTCTATGCAAGTTTCAACATTATGCCAGGACTGGATTTCAGGACACAGTTTGGTTTTGACAAGAACATACGGAACAAGAAGGAATATTCCCCAAGGGATTTGGTGAACATTTCCGCACCTGATGGTTATGCCAGAATATTCAATGAAAAGAGTACCTACTGGCAGCAGGAAAATTATTTGACCTATAACAAGGAGTTTGGGGACCATAGGATCAATACCATGTTGGGTCTGAGCTGGCAGGAACGCAACTACGAGTCCTCCAACATCTTTGCCAGAGGGTTCAGTGATGACTTTTTCCGGTACAACAACATAGGCTCCGCCAGTAATCCAAGCGCTCCTGAGTCTTCAACAGAAAAGTGGGCACTGAATTCCTATTTTGTCCGTGCTGGTTATACCTATAAGGACAAATACTTGTTGACCCTTACAGGAAGGGTGGATGGATCTTCACGCTTTGGAAAGGACAATAAATATGGATTCTTCCCTTCTATTGGAGCAGGTTGGAACATCAGCGAGGAAGGTTTTATGGAAGGGGTAACGGCCATTAACAGACTCAAACTGCGTGGTAGCTACGGAATTACGGGTAATACCGAAATTACTCCTTATAGCTCTTTGGCAACGGTTTCCTCTGGAACGGTTCTTTTGAACGGTACCAGGGTCAGTTCCAGTTCGGTGAACCGCTTGGCCAACCCTGGTCTGGAGTGGGAGAAAACCAGTCAATTTGATATTGGGGTCGACCTGGCTTTATTCGATTATAGGTTGAGTCTGGAATTTGACTATTATGACAAGTTGACCAAAGACCTTCTGTTGGACAGACCAGTGCCCTATACTTCGGGATTCACCTCTGTTCGGGACAATATCGGTTCCGTTTCCAATAAAGGTATTGAATTGATGGTTACCGGCGAGATAATCCGCACCGCAGATTTTGGTTGGGAATCGTCCTTCAACATGAACTACAACAAGAATAAGATCGAGAGCTTGGGCGAGAACGATGAAGACATAGAACCGGGACCATTTTGGGTGTCAGGTAGCCAGACTATCCTTAGGGTAGGGGAGTCCCTCAGCTCATTTTGGGGGTATGAGCGTTTGGGCACTTGGGGCACGGACGAAGCGGACGAAGCGGCTTTGGTAGGAGCGGTACCCGGTGAGGCCAAGCGATCTGCTGAAAAGAAAATCCTTGGAAAAGGCTTGCCGGACGTTACAGGTAGTTTCATCAACACTTTCCGTTATAAAAACTTTGATTTCACTGCGGATATTCAATTTGTGGCCGGGGTGGAAATCATGCAACAATTCTATCACTCTACGGAAGACCGTTCGGGAATTGCCAACGGGTTGGCGACCATTCTTTATGATGGATGGACCGAGAGCAACCAAAACACCATGGTCCAGGAAATCAGGAACCAGGCCTATGCCGGGCAGAACAGCCAAGTGGATAGCAGATGGGTGGTCGATGGATCCTACATCAGGGGAAATCTTTTCTCTTTGGGGTATAATTTCAACCAGCAGTTTTTGGATTTGTTGGGCATGGATCGCCTACGGGTGTATGCCAGTCTGGAAAATGCCTTTGTGATCCATTCCAAGGACTTTCAAGGGTACGACCCAGAATCGACCTCTTGGGGTGGGAATCAATGGGGACAGAACATCTTTTTCTTCCAGTATCCAAAACCTAGGACCTTCACCTTGGGTTGCAGCCTCAAATTTTAATACATAAAAGAAAACATCATGAGAATTAAATATATAGTATTTCTAATCGGAATGATTTTATTGGGTTCCTGTTCGGACTTTTTGGAAGAAAAACCTCTGAGCGAACTCGATAGCGACCAATTTTTTTCTGAACCTGACCAGGCGTACAGTGCGGTGAACTCGTTATATCGAACAGGCTCGCCGAGCATGACGGATGGCGGGGTCTATAGTGGTACGCCCCTGATGCTTGGAGGCTATATGTCCGGCTATTTTACCAATGAATATGCAGGGCAGGAACTGCATGTGAGCAATACCCAAGAGTTGACCCTGAACGGTGACAACATAGGTGGGTATCTTCAGGACAGATGGAGAGACCTGTATTTGGGAATCTCAAGGGCGAACAACGCCATCAAGTATATTCCGGAGACTCCAGAGCTCGGTGATGCAGCAAAAAACCAATTGTTGGCAGAGGCGAAGTTTTTTAGGGCCTTTTCCTACTACTATTTGGTAAGATGGTTCGGTCCAGTGCCCCTCACAACAGAGCCCTACGAATCCTTGGAAAACCTATATCTGGAAAGGAGTTCCGTTGCAGACATCTATGCATTGATAGAAAGTGACCTGACCGAAGCCCTTGAACAGGGTGGATTGCCCACCACAAATATGGTGGACAACGGGAAACGTGTCACAGCCGGGGCAGTGGCCACATTGTTGGCCGATGTCTACCTCACCATGAGCGGCAATCCCTTGAATGCGGACAGGTACGCCGATGCAGCCACCTTGGCCCAGGAAATCATCAACGGTACTTATGGAACCTATGGTCTGGTTCAGCATGATGAATTGTCACCAGGAGTGGTTGACCTTGAAAATTCTGCCTACAACAAGATTAGAAAAGCAGATGCATCCGCCGTTGAGCATATTTATATCAAGGAATACGATCCGGAAATTGGCACCTCGGTATATCCAAGGTATTCCTATCCCGTGGCTCTCGCTTCTGAGGTGCTCTATGATATCACCAATGGAGGTTATTTGCCCTCTGAAGGATTTCTAGATCTTTATGACCCAGCTCTAGACCTCAGGGCACAAGAAAGGCAATATTTCCACACTATTTTTGAACCTACGGGACAAACCTTTGCACCAGCTCCGTTTGTATGGCATGATGACACGGCCATTTTTGAAACTGCAAATTCAGGAAAGGATTTCGCGGTCTATGGGTATGCCGATGTATTGTTGATCGCTGCCGAGGCCATTGCACGCTCCAGTGGGGTAAATGCAGATGCGGTGAACTATTTGGCGCAGGTCCGTTCCCGCGCCTATTGGGAAACCGATTTGGCCGATGTAGAGGCCAGTCTGTCCGGATTGGGCACGGAAGCCTTTGTGGAAGAAGTATGGAAGGAAAGACACCGGGAATTGGTGTTTGAGTTCAGGACATGGTTCGATATTGTAAGAACAGGCCAGTTCCCTGTGGCCGATGCACCGGGCTCCATATCTTTCGTGAGTGCTGTGGGCCACACAACTGAACGTGGGAAAACCATCGAACAAAAGCACATGCTTTTGCCATTGCCAGGACCGGAACTACAGCGTAACCCAAGTTTGGGAACAGACAACAATGGGTATTGATCTAAATCAAATGTATATTCTGAAGGAATAGCTGAAACTTCTTTATGGATATCGCGGAAAAAATTCCATAAAGTGGATTTGAGTTAGTTTAGTTAATTTGGAGCGGGCCCCTTTTTAGGGGCTCGCTTTTTTATTTGGGAAGATGGTTGATTGCGGAAGAAAGTTGGAACCAGAAATGAAAAAACCCTGCAATCCAAGATTACAGGGTTCTGTTATGAAAAGTGACCTCGGCAGGACAGAATTCGAACTTTTTAAAGAAAGATATTGAAATCATTTTAAATAAGTCATTTCATATCAGAAGAGCTTGATTTTAGCCCATCAAGGAGTATAAATATTCTCCACCTCATATGTCGTCAAGCGGTAAAGCTTAGAGAAATCGATGTGCTTGTCCACCGTGTTCGGAAGATGCCTAACTTCTGGCTTATCCGCCGCTTGCTCACACCCCAGGTGTAGAATTTGAATATCTATTTATTTTTGCACGTCTACCTGCTTGTTCGCCATGGTCCTCTTTGGCAAAAAAAGACCTTTGGGACTTTACAAACAGCACAAATCAAAAGTGGCTCACTTTCACTGGCCAGCTACACTCACTTTGACCCGACGAAGATGATATACTATGTCTGGCGTTTCCACTAATTCAAGGGTTAAACTAATATATTGAGATTGTCAGATTAAGTATTAACTAATATACATAAGTGCTCGATTTTATTATATTTATCCAGGGAAAATCCCTCCCCTTTAAGTGAGACTTTAGGTTGTATATTATTTATGTAGAATGTAGGACCTCCTGAAGGCTCCCTGTTACTTGTTCATGTATGTGACTACGTCAACTAAAAGTGTACTATTTTGATAATATTTAAAGAGACACTTTTGAGATGGAAGTTCAAACTGAGGGTATTGGACTTTGCAATAGATTATGGAAAGGTCAAGGAAACCTGTGAGATGTTCAATGTGAGCAGGAGCACTTTCTTTAGCTGGAAAAGAAAGTATGATTAGTATGGGACAGAGGGTCTTTTAAGGAAAAAAAGGGAAGCGGATACCTACCCCAATAGAATCAATCAAAAAACGGTTGATCTGATATTGGACCTTAGAAGGAAATACAAACTTGGCGCATGGCGTATCAAATGGTACTTGGAAAGATACCATGACATCAATATTTCTGAATCAAGTGTTTATAGGACCCTTAAAAGAAACGGTATCAAACCGCTCAAACGAGCAGTTACCAGAAAAGCGATGGGACCTAAACGTTACGCCAAGGAAACTCCGGGACACCATGTCCAAGTGGATGTTAAATTCTTGATTTTCCACACCAACGAAGGAAAAAAGATAAAACGATATCAGTACACGGCCATTGATGATTACACGCGTATCAGGGCATTGAAAGTATATGAAAGTCACAACCAGTCAAGTTCCATTGACTTTATGGATTATGTTGCCAATAAGTTCCCTTTCCGAATCCATGCAGTCCAGACAGACAATTGACATGAGTTCCAATCTAGGTTCAATTGGCACGTGAAGGACCTTGGCATGGAGCACCGTTACATAGAGCCAGGAAGACCACAGCTCACGGAAAGGTGGAACGATCACACCTCACGGACAAGAAAGAGTTTTATCAACTACTAGATTATTCTGATGATGTTGATTTGAACAAGAAAATAAAACAATGGGAAGACTTTTATAACTTTATAGAACACAAGGTGCATTTAAGGGAAAGACACCCTATGAGATTTTAATGTTTCACTTAAAAGAATGAGAGTTTATTGCCATTTTAGCTGAAGTAGCACACTAGAAAAAAAAATCAAAATCTTGTCTATAAAAGGAAAATGGATCGCTCTAATTAGTGAAGCCAATCTTGTACAACATGATTTTTGATTCTTTTTCGCATACTGTAACATTATTTTTAAGAACGATTACCAAACGATTTACGATTCTTCTTATATTTATTTTCACCGCGCACACATTTTCCCAGACCAAATCTAATATTGTTTGGATCGTTTGTGAAGATATTTCCCCCTATATCGGGGTTTATGGGGATGCCACTGTGCGGACTCCCAATATTGACGCACTGGCAAGGGATGGCGTTAGGTATACGCGGGTATATACGACTGCTGGGGTCTGTGCCCCAAGTAGGTCCTCTATCATTACGGGAATGAACCAGATCTCCATCGGGACTTCCCATATGAGAACTACTCATAACAACTCAAAATTGATGCCCGAAGGGGTCCCCAGCTATTCGGCCGTGTTACCACCAAAAGTCAAGGCTTTTCCCGAGTATCTGAGAAAAGTTGGGTATTACACATCGAACAACGCAAAAGAAGATTATCAATTTGAGGAGCCCGTGACCGTTTGGGACGAAAGCAGTATTGGTGCCTCCTACCAAAACAGGAAGGCTGGGCAACCTTTCTTCAGTGTCTTTAACTTTGCCATTTCGCATGAGTCCCAAATCATTTCTCCTCCAGATTCCCTCTACTACGATCCATCTAAAATGGTGCTGCCCCTTTATTACCAGAATACGGAACAAATGAGGCACGACAAGGCTGCCTTGTATACTCGGATTGAGCAAATGGACAGTGATGTGGGAGAATTGATCCAACAACTAAAAAAAGATGGGGTCTATGATGATAGTTATGTGATCTTTTATAGTGATCATGGAGGCAATTTGCCCTGGATGAAACGTGAAATCTTGGAGAGAGGCACCCATATCCCATTTGTTGTGAAACATCCAGGATCTGAAATGGCCGGTACCGTGAACAATGACTTGATCAGTTCCGTTGATTTCGCCCCCAGTATGTTATCCATTGCCAGGGCTGATATTCCAGACTACTTGCAGGGCAAGCCATTTTTGGGCCCAAAATCGGGAAGTGAAAAGAACCAATATGTATTTGCCGGCAGGGATAGAATGGCGGATAAATATGATAGAGTTCGCTCTGTGACCGATGGGACCTTTAGGTACGTTTATAATTTTCATCCCGAATTGCCCAAATACCAGGATTTGGCCTACAGAAGACAAATGGTCAGCATGCAGGAAATCATTGATATGAGGGATGCAGGCAAGATTACCAATCCATACCTTTCGGACTGGTTCAATACGCCAAAACCGCAAGAAGAATTCTATTATACCACCAAAGATCCGGACGAAGTACACAATCTAGCAGACGACCCCGCATACCAAGACAAGAAAAACGAGTTGAAAGAAGTACTTTTTAACTGGCTGGAAGTTGTTGGGGACACCGGTAAAATTCCAGAAAAAGAAATGGTCAGGAACATGTGGTGGAAAGGTAAGGATGATGCCCCTATGACCGAAAAACCAGTCATAAAAAAAAGCAAGGAAGGTGTAACACTTTCATGTGCCACCGATGGTGCCTCCATAGGTTATCGAATATTCAAGGACAATGTAGCGGATTCCACCTTGGTACGGGACATAAAAACTTGGGACTTTTTCTACCTAATGCCACATAACAACAAAAAAACAGTGACCGTGCCCAAGCCGTGGAATGTTTACACCGGTGGTAACATATCACTCAAAAAAGGGCAGACCATTCAAGTCAATGCGCATCGTATAGGATATAAGCCAACAGAAATCATCTATAAGTTTAAATAAAATAACATGAAGAATCCTTTTCAAATCATACTGGTATTCGTAATGTTGTGGTCGTTCAGCATTACCAAAATACAGGCCCAACAAAAAGATGAAAACCAAAAAAGGCCCAATATTGTCTTCATTATCAGTGATGACCATGCCTATCAGGCCATCAGTGCCTATGGCGGTAGATTGGCCCAAGTAGCACCAACTCCCAATATTGATCGGATTGCCAAGGAAGGCATGCTCTTTGAGAATTGTCTGGTTGCCAATTCTATTTGTGGGCCATCAAGGGCTACCATACTCACGGGCAAGTACAGTCATAAAAATGGATTTATCGACAATAGGTTCGGTACCAAATTCGACTTTGACCAACAAACCTTTGGTGAATTGCTCCAACAGGCGGGATACAAAACCGGGGTGCTCGGTAAACTACATCTGGGCGATAAACCGACCAAAGGATTCGATTATATCGACATTCTACCAGGTCAGGGATCCTATTACAATCCCCTTTTCATCAATAATGAGGGACAATATCAATTGGAAGGATACACTACGGAAATCATTACGGAGAAAGCCATCAAATGGATTGACGCCATCAAATCCGATGACCAGCCCTTTATGCTGTTTTTGGGACACAAATCCTCACACAGACCATGGCAGCCGGGACCAAATGAGTTGGGCATGTATGAAAATGTAGAGATTCCAGAACCAAAGACTTTGTTCGATGATTACTCAGGAAACAGGGAGGTAGCCGCCATGAACTATATGTCCATTTCCGAAGCCATGAAAATGGCACAGGATATTAAAATAACGGACCAACCCCAAGCTGGTTTTACAGAGGAACAACAGAAAAAATGGGATTCTATCTATGGGCCTATCAACGAAAAGGTCAAGAAAGCTAATCTTAAGGGAGACAATCTGACCCGTTTTAAGTATCAACGTTACATGCGGGATTATTTGGCCTGTATTGCCGGCGTGGACAAAGGGGTTGGCCAAGTATTGGATTATTTAAAGGAAGCTGGGCTCGATGAGAACACTATTGTTATTTATACCTCCGACCAAGGATTCTATTTGGGGGAACACGGCTGGTTTGATAAAAGATGGATGTATAAGGAATCTTTGCAAACTCCATTACTGGTAAAGTTGCCCGGTAAGGTCAGCCCAGGAACGACCAATAAGGACCTGGTTTCCAATCTGGATTTTGCCGAAACCTTTTTGGATATCGCACAAACCGAAATTTCAGCGGACATGCAAGGGAAAAGCATGCTGCCCATTTTAGAGGGAAACACACCTAAGGATTGGAGAAAAGCCCATTACTACCACTACTACGAACATCCTTCCGAGCACGATGTAAGAAGGCATTACGGAATTACCACCGATAGATACATGTTGATCCATTTCTACTATGATTTGGATAAATGGGAATTATACGACTTCCAAAAGGATCCTAATGAACTGAACAATGTATATGGAGATCTATCCTATGCAAGCATCCAAAAAGAGCTTCACAAGGAACTTGAACAATTAAGGGTGAAATACGGGGACAACGATGCCCAAAACCGGCAATTCATTGAGGAATATTATGAAAAGGTCAAAGCCAACCCATTGGTTGAATATTGGAAACTTTCCCCCGAAAAAAGAAAAAGGTTGTACCAAGAATATTTATAAACACGAAATTAACCATATAGTCCAGGTCAAAACATCTTCATAGAACCAAGAACAATGGTATTAAAGCATAAATCGGCACTTTTTATTATCCTGTTTGTCTTCCTGATAGGGTGCAGGACCAAAACAGATGGAGCAAATGAATCCATTGGCATAACAGAAATAGAGGGGCCTCCAAAATTAACAGATTCACCGACCGAAGCACCAGAAGGTATGGTTTGGATACCAGGTGGAGAATTTATGGAGGGTGCCGTCGCTAAGGACAAAATGGCCATGATGCATGAAAAGCCGGCGCACCAGGTGCACGTTGACGGTTTTTTTATGGACATCCATGAGGTCACCAATGAACAGTTCGTCAAATTTGTGGATGAGACCGGTTACGTAACTGTCGCAGAACGGGAAATTGATTGGGAGGAAATGAAGAAACAATTGCCAGAGGGCACTCCCAAACCCCATGACTCCATTTTGCAGCCAGGGTCCCTTGTGTTCAAAAAAACCAAATCCAGTGTGACTAACCTATATGATTATTCGCAATGGTGGGAATGGAAGATAGGTGCCAATTGGAAACATCCCAACGGGCCGGAAAGCACTATTAAGGACAAGGAAAATGAGCCTGTGGTGCACATTGCCCTTGAGGATGCCCTGGCCTATTGTAAGTGGGCGGGAAGGAGATTACCCACCGAGGCCGAGTGGGAATATGCCGCACGGGCAGGCAAAAAGGACGAGCTGTTCTTTTGGGGAAGCGATGTCTCGCAGTTGAGTTCCCATGCCAATTCGTGGGAAGGGGAATTTCCGTTGAACAATACCAAAGAGGATGGATTTGAGCGTAGGGCCCCCGTGATGAGCTATCCCAAGAACGACTTTGGCCTTTACGATATGGCCGGAAATGTCTGGGAATGGACTAGCGACTGGTACAACACGAATTATTATAAGGAACTTGCGGACAAAAACGAGGTTACCCAAAACCCTAAAGGGGCTTTTGAGGCCTATAATCCCTCGAACCCATATGCCAAGGAAAAAGTGATCAAGGGCGGGTCTTTCCTATGCAGTGCCTCCTATTGTGCCAGCTACCGGATAAGTGCCCGTATGGCCACCAGTCCTGATTCGGGAATGGAGCATTTAGGGTTTAGGACAGTAATGCCGGTAAAAATGCCCAGAAACAAATAGCATCTATATGATTCCTCCCAAAAATCCTAAAAACGGAAAGCCAAAAAACAGTCTTTGAACACAAAATACACCAATATGAAATCCTAAAAGCGCCCATTCTATTTTAGCATTGCTGTTTCAGTTATACTCTTGACGGGCTGCAGTGGTCCAAAATTTACCGAAGAGAATAAAGGAGAATTCAATCTTGTACACCAACAAGTTGGGAAAAGTTTAGGGTATTGCTCTAAATCCGGGGTTCTCATCCTTGAAGTAGATCAATTGGCCTTCAAGGATCTAAATCAAAATGGGACTGGATTCCTATGAGGATTGGCGATTGCCCGTTGAGGAACGAGCCCAGGACTTGGCTTCCAAGATGAGCATTGAGCGAATTGCCGGATTGATGTTGTACAGTGCCCACCAATCCATTCCAGGAGGTGGGAACCGTTTTTTTGGTCCGGCGACCTACAATGTAAAGCCTTTTGCGGAAAGTGGGGCAAAGGCAAGTGACCTTTCCGATGCCCAACAAGTTTTTTTAAAGTATGACAACTTACGGCATGTATTGATTACCAGCGTGGAATCTCCCGGAGTTGCTGCGCAATGGAACAACAATGCGCAAGCCTTTGTGGAAGGTATCGGCATGGGCATTCCGGTGAACACGAGTTCGTATCCAAGGCATGGCAGCGATTCCTATGCGGAATTCAATGCAGGATCGGGCGGACAGATTTCCATGTGGCCCAGTAGCTTGGGCATTGCGGCCAGTTTTGATCCTGGATTGATGAAGCAATTTGGGGAGATTGCTTCCAAGGAATATCGTGCCTTGTGCATTGCCACGGCACTCTCCTCCCAAATTGATTTGGCCACGGAACCCCGTTGGTCCCGTTTTGATGGTACCATGGGTGAGGACCCTAAATTGGCCACCGATATGGCCAGGGCCTATGTGGATGGATTTCAATCTTCCGGTGATGGCGGTTGGGGCTACCAAAGCGTGAATGCGATGGTGAAACACTGGCCTGGGGGTGGTCCCGAAGAAGGAGGGCATGACGCCCATTTTGGTTATGGAGCCTACGCAGTACCTCGATGTCAAAAAGGTCATTGTGGTTACCGGATACCGGTTCCGAGATGGCCAAGGGCAGTCCCTGCCTATCGGTAAGGAAGAGGGCATTGGTGGTCCTGCCCTTTTTGCGGCCTTGGTATTCCACGGCCTAGCCTCCCCTGATGGCAGTGTGGCTGCCGTCAAGATCGACACTGGAGAGGTCGAACATGTCCCTGTACCGTTTTAAAATACCGATCCAACAATCCAGAAATGTCCCTGAACGGCACCATTTGCGATAATGGTGGTAGACCGATTGCCAACTCAGGACCTTTTGGGAGAACAGCGAGCTCGTGGGCAGGTACTCCCATTGCACGCCCGTCTTCAACTTGTAGAGTATCGCATTGACAATCTCGTACAAGGGAGCCGTTGGGGCAAAACCCCTTTTCGGTAAAGGTATGTGCGGAACTATCTCCATTTCTATGGTATCTTTTGTACATGGGCTATGGTATTTATGTTTGGCGACACAAATGTCCGTAGCCCTATCTTTCGATCCAAAAAAAGTTTAAATCACTTCTCATTAAGAAGTTATATGATAAAATAAGTAGAAAGGATTGTTTTGAAAGTATTTTTCCTATAAAGGTTTTCTGATTACAAGTTCTATCAAACCCTTTATTTTATGATGGGTAGAGCCTATTTTACTAAAAAATGTGAATGGTACCATGTACGGTTATTCTGAGATAAAAACACAGAATTATAGTCCACAATTGCCCGTATCAAAATGGCACGACATCATCGGGGAGAGAACACTAGCCGATGCCATCCTCGATCGTTTGGTGCATACAGCCTACAGAATAGATATAAAAGGAGAATCAATGAGAAGAAAATTGAAAAATAAAAACTAAGTTTAACCCACGGATAGATCAAATCTGGGCAGTCCATTTGCCCTGGTCGGTTTCATCCGGCGAAGGTGGGTCAGTTTACGCGGGCTTATCCAGACCCATTTCAAACCCTTCCTTTGTTCTAAATCCGTGGGGGGATTTATTGAAGCTATGTGTGCGAATCACACAATTTAAGCTTGTAGCTCAGCATCTATTTTTTGGAAACCATTTCAATCATTCCGTCCTTAAAGATTGTTAATTCTTCTCTAAATGCAACGAATTTTCCTTTTCCACTGTGCTCGAAATAAAAATGTTCTACAAAAATCAATAACCCTCGTTTTGCACCAATTTTGGATTTGCATCTAAATTGATCTGAGGAATTGGGAACAATACATGAAACGTTTGGGCAAGCTTACCTCTTTCAACAGCTTTAGATATGAATACATCTTGTCTAAGCTGGTCTTCCCTTCCTTTGCCTTCCCAGAAAAATTCTCTTTTTCTTTCATCCAATATGAAACTCTTCAAACTTTGTTTTGAAAAATCAGCAAGTGAGATTTCACTTGCTCCGGCTCTGCTGCGAACCTGATTTATCAAATCGATTGATTCTTGAACAGGTCCGTTGAGTTCGTTCAAAGCCTCAGCTCTCGATAACAAAATATCTGAGTAACGAATATCAGGGATGTCGTTTCCTTGCCCATCTCCCGATCCATTGGGATCCATGGGATATTTAGCAGGAAAAGAACGGTCGTTGCCAAAAAGCTGAATCTCATCCCCGGCCGTATTGGTGTATTCAGTAACAATCAAGTTTTTCCTAGCATCATTATCCTCGAACGATAATACAAATTCATCTTCAAAAAATATGATGACCGGATACAGCCTAAGGTCTCCCGGTCTAGGAAAATCACTTGGGTAAGTGAGCGCATTTATTTGGTTGCCAGCATCAGGAGCTACGTGAGGCAGTGCCCATACCATTTCATCATTGATTTCATTGTCCAAACTGAAAACTTCTTCGTAATCGGGCAAAAGTTCATAAACCCCCAAAGAGATGATTTCGTTTGCCTTTTCCGCACTTTTCTGCCATTCTTTGGTATTCAAATAATGTTTGCATAAGGTGCCAAGCGCAGCTCCTTTGGTCGCCCTACCTTCTTCAATTGCTCTAATTGGAAGGTTTGTTGACGCAAAAATCAATTCTTGTTCGATGAACGATTCTATTTCGGCCTCTGTACTTCTGGGTAGTAAAAGGTCTTCGTTAAATAAATCCTTATACAAGGGCACTGGGCCAAAAAGGTTATATAGCTTAGAATAGCTATACCCTCTAATAAAGCGAGCCTCGGCGGTAATCAGAGTTTTGAAATCTTCACTAAATGGGCCATTGTCAATATTGCTCAACACCACGTTTGCATCTCTGATAGCTGCATAATATAGGTCCCACTGCCCTAAAATATGTCTATTATTGCTGTCCCATGTGAAATCGGAAAGCTGCCTATAAAATATTTCAATGCTCCCGTTTAAGCTTGACACTTCTCCCGAAGAAAGTCCCGATAATGCATAAATACCTTGCTGGGGTATGCCGGGTTGCACTTGTATTGAACTGTATGCGGAACCAAGCAACGACCTAATTCCTTTCTCAGTGGCCAAAAATGTTTCGGGTTCCAGTTCGGAGAATGTTTCTTCCTCCAAGATATCAGTGCACGATGCCGATAGGGCCAGCACCGCAATTCCATAGTATTTATATAGTGATTTCATATTAGTAAATTTAATTTTATAATCCAATGTTTACACCCAAAATCCAGCTGCTTGCCAAGGGGTAGCTGCTATAGTCAACCTTGGTGTTATTTCTTCCAAAGGAATTGGCCTCTGGATCGAAACCTGAATAATCTGTTATGGTCAACAAGTTTTGTCCTGTCAAATAGAGCTTTAAAGAAGACAAGAACTTTATGTTGTCAACAGGTACTTGATAGCTGATGTTTATGCTTTTTAACCTTATATAGGACGCGTCTTCGACAACCAGTGAATTGACCCTTCCTCCACCGTATGATGAAGGATTGGTACCCGAAGGCCATATAGTGTTTGTGTTTTGGGGAGTCCATCTATCCAAGTATTGATGTGCATATCTGTTCAACCTAAACGTACCAGGATAGAGGCTTTGAATGGCATTGACATTTAAGAGCTCAACCCCCTCTTGACCTTGTATGAAAATATCCAGGGTCAAGCCCTTATAACTGAAACTGTTGTTTATCCCATATGTAAAATCAGGAAATGGATCCCCTAAAATGATTTGGTCATCGGGGTCGATTGTGCCATCTTGATCAGCATCTCTAAAGATTGGAAATCCAGGTTGTGCTGTAGGTTGCGGCGAATTGGCAATGTCATCGCCTTCTTGAAAAATGCCCGTTACCTCATAGCCGAAATAGGATGCCAACGGCTCACCTCTCCTGATTATGGCATTGTTTCCAATATCAGCTATGTTTCCCGTGGGAATCTCATCTATTCTGCCCAAATCGGATACTTCATTTTTGATCATAGAAAAATTTACTGCGGTAGTCCACATAAAGTCGGGTGAAGATACATTTATGCTGTTGATCAATGCCTCGAAACCTTTGTTCTGTATTTTTCCGACATTCGATAAGATAGAATTAAAGCCGGATGCCGAAGGTAAAGGCAAGTCAAAGAGTAAATCTCTTGTGTTTTTGACAAAAAAGTCTACCGAGGTACGTAGCCTTCCTTTTAGTATAGACATATCCAAACCAATATTGAGCTGTTCTGTAGTCTCCCACTTCAAATCGGGATTTGAAATCCTTGAAGGTCTTGTGGTGGTAATAGGTTGATTATCAAAAACGGCGTTTGTACTACTGCTGAAAGTAAGTAAGGAACTGTAGTTGCCTATTTCTTGATTGCCCGTCTGACCCCAACTCGCCCTAAGTTTCAGTTCCTCAAAAAAATCAGGTACAAAGACTTCATTTGAAAGTTTCCAACCAAAAGCTGCCGAAGGAAAATAACCGAATTTGTTATTCTCTCCAAAACGAGAAGAACCGTCAGTTCGAACCGTTGCCGTAAAGAGATAGCGATCCATAAGATTATAGTTAAATCTTGCTAGGTACGAGGTTAGCACATTTTCTTCTTTCAGGCTTCTTAGGTTGTCATTTCCAGTGTCCCCCAATGATAGATTGTTGGTTTCTATTATATCATCAGGAAAACCTCCAATGGTTCCCGAAAATTCCCTCACACTGAAATCTTGATAGGTAGCACCGGCCAAAACGCTCAAATTACTTTCAGAACCAAACTTCTTATTATAATTCATGGTAAATTCAACGAGGTTGCTGTTGCGTTCTAATGTCGAGACATTGGCAACCCCGCCCTGTGCCCTTCCGTTCACGGTCAAAGTAGAGTTATAAACATCTCTTCGGGAGTTCGACCTATCTGACCCAAAACTTAGTTTGGCATTCAATAAATTACTGATTTCATACTGAAAGTATATATTCCCGAGTGTGCGGTTTGTGAGGTTTTCGCTCAACACACCCTCAACTAAGCTCAAAGGGTTGTTCACGGTCAATTGGGAAGATTCGCTGAAATTGCCATTCTCATCAAATACCTGTTCAGTGGGGTCATATGAAAGTGCTGAAAAAATGGGCCCCGAACTGTAATTGAATCCAACGCCATCAACACTATTTTTGTCCTTGATATGGCTTGTATTAAGATTGAGGCCCATTCTGACCTTGTTGCCAAGTGTGCTCTCGTAATTTACTCGGCCGATATATTTTTTAATACCGGTATTTTTGACCACCCCATCTTGATTGTATTGGTTTAAAGAGACAAAAAACTTGGAATTTTCACTTCCTCCTGAAATTGATAAATTTCTATTTTGTATAATGGCTGTTCTGAAAATTTGGTCCTGCCAATCAGTACCGGCACCTATTTGTTGGATGTCTACTTGGGTGAACACAGGCTCATTGCCATTGTCTACAGCAATACCGTTGATAACATCAATATATTCTGATGCAGAGAGAAGATTTATTCTATTGTGAACTTGCTGAAACCCTACCGATTCATCATAATTTACGGTCAGTCTTTGTGCTGACCCCTTTTTGGTTGTAATCAAGACAACTCCATTGGCGCCCCTAGACCCATAGATTGCTGTTGCTGATGCGTCTTTTAGAATTTCAATAGATTCTACATCTTGGGGGTTCAAGGTATTTAAGGGGTTCCTAGGGTTTACGTTGGTGCCCATACCCGTATTGGGGTCAGATCCAGAAAGCCCTTGTGAATTGTCGATTGGAAAACCATCGATGACGTACAATGGCTCATTGCCAGCTGATATAGAACTTGCACCTCGCACCCTAATGGAAATTCCTCCTCCAGGTTCCGCACTTGTCTGGCTTATCTGTACTCCTGCTGCTCTGCCCACCAGCAACTGATCAACGGACACATTGGTACCGGGATTAAGGTCATCACTCTTCAAAGAACTCAAGGCACCGGTAAAATCACTCTTACGTTGGGTACCATAGCCGACAACAACCACTTCATCAAGGCCTGCGGCACTCTCCTCTAATATGATATCGAAACTGGTTCTTCCATTTACCTCGATTTCTTTTTTTGCAAACCCTATATAAGAAATCACCAAGGTGGCATTTTCATTGGTGACCTCCAACGAAAAATTACCATCAAAGTCAGATTGCGTTCCATTCGCGGTACCCTTTTCTACAATGCTAGCACCCGGCAATGGTTGTCCATTACCATCTTTGACCGATCCAGAAACCAATTCCTGGAACAGAAGAATACTTGTCTTCATAGGTAATGGCATTTTGGGTGTTGATTCCAACTTATTTGCTACCCCATGTAGGATTATTTGTTTCTTAAACACTTTAAAACCCAACCCTTCACCTTCAAACAATTTTGTTAAAACCGATGGCAAGGGTTCTTTTATTGCCTCAATTGAAACCTTGCGATCAAGGTCCACATCTCGTCGGTTCAATAAGAACTTAAAATCAGATATAGCCTCTATTTCCTGAATCACATCGGCAATAGTGACATTTTGCATATTCAAGGAAATCTTTTTGTTCTGTGAATAAGAATTCGCATTGATTTGGAATAGGGTAAGAATTAAGAAAAGTATGGTTAGTTTCATTTTCAACTTTGATAGCGAAATATGCTTACGCAAATTGTTTGGTTCTATGAATTTTTTCATAATTTCGAGTTAGTTATTTAATTTTTATAAATCTTTTTACCGAACCGGAAAATGCTGGCACATTTTTCGGTTTTTTATTTGAAGAGGCTATTTATTGTTTTGCATAACGTCTTTTTTTTGGATTATTCAATAATTATTTCGTTGTTTACAATTTTGTAATCCATATCATAGCTCCTACTGAATGATTGCAACACTTCATCAATAGATTCTATATCAAAAGAGGCATCAAAACGCTGTTGGTCTAAATCACCGTTCAGATTTTTAATGGTTACGTTATACTTTCTCTCCAAAGCATGTCTAATACTCTTGAAAGTGGCAAACCTGAAGATCAATTTATCCTGCATCCATGCCGTATGAATATAGGTATCTACACTTTCGATAGACATTTTTTGGGTTTTCTTGTTCCATTTACCCATTTTCCCTGGTTTGAGCTTAATTGACTGATAGTCTATCATTTTACGGTTCTTGATTTCAACTGACCCTTCTACAAGAACTGTTTGGATTTCGGGATTCTCTGGATAATAAGATATATTGAACATAGTACCCAATACAACCAGCTCAATTTCATCGGCATGAACTTTAAAGGGGCGGGCGGAATCTTCGGCGACATCAAAGTAGGCCTCCCCAGATAGGAACACCTGTCTATCTTGCCCCTTTAAAAATTCGACAGGATATTTTAAAGAAGTGCCTGAATTCAAATAAACACGGGTACCGTCTGAAAGAACCACATTAAACCGCTTGCCGTAGGGAACACGGATAGTATTGTAGGATAATGATTTTAAATTATGCGTATGTAAATAGACCAGCTGTGCACCATTTTGCTTACCAAGTACCTTACCATCTTTACTACGGATTATTTTACTTCCTTCCTCCGATAATGGTTGAACATCCCCGTTACTAGTTTCAATGATCACTGATTGTCCTATATTTAGGGGTTCCTGATGTCCACTCCTATCTAGATGATCTTTTAGAATATTATATCCAAGACCTAATAACAGTATGCCCACGGATGCATATGCCATAAGTTTCCTGGCCGTTTGTTTCATTAATCTTGTTTTATCCTTTTTAATCTCACTTAAAAGGTTCTTCTTTATTTTTTCGACATCAGGTTTGTTCAAGGAAATAGTAATTTTATAATGGGATTGTATATATTTTTGAAATTTTTTTTGATTTTTAGGCTCCATAATCCATTGAGACAGTTGATCCAATTCTCCTGATGTTGACTCGTTGAGGAGGTATTTAACAATATGATTTTCAATCTTGGAACTTACCACAACAATTCACATTTATGTAATGAAGACAAATCCATTTGATAAAACCCTAACTTAATATCAATATTTTTTTCATATTTGTAATATTTCACATCCTTTATTAAAGGAAATAAATTCTTTGATTTTTTATGAAGTATTCAGATGAGAGACTGCTAATCGAAGGCTTGAAGGCAGGAACCGAGGATGCCTACATCTGTTTAGTAGATAGATATAGTAGAAGGCTATTCGGATATTCACTTACGTTGGCCAACGACCATGCAATGGCCGAGGATATATTACAAAATGTATTCTTGCGTACATGGGAGAAAAGACGGAAATTGAATGTTACGACCTCTCTGCAGAATTATCTATTCCGATCTATCCACAATGAATTTATAAACCAATACAAAAAACGGCAGTCCAACTTGTTGTTGGAACAGAAATATTACGAAAACCTTGAAAAGGCTGCCAGAACGGAGGACTATAGTAGGCTGGAAAAATTAATCGTATTAGTAATCAGAGAAATTGAGAAATTACCCCCGAAATGTCAAGAGGTTTTTAATTTGAGCCGAAGAGAAGGTCTGACAAATTTAGAAATATCGAACCATCTCAATATATCGGTAAAAACTGTGGAAGCACAGATTACCAAAGCATTTGGTATACTTCGAAAAAACCTTGGAGAAAAATATTCTGGGATTCTTGTTCTCATATTGGGAAAACGTTTAAAATTGCCGTTGAACTAAAAATACCCTAAGTTGATTAGGTTCAAAGAAAGAAACACTTTCAAAGTTTGAACAGAATAACAGAAAAGTACAATGAATATCAATTGAGTGACAACAAAATTTATGACTTGTTTGCATATTCTAATTTTTCAATAACTCTGATATTTTTTCTCCAAATTTAATGCCTAAATTAATTTGTCCGTTTGAAGAATAATGAATGTCATCGTTCAGTTTTTCGAGACTATCCGTATCAATGAAGTAAGTATTTGGTATTTCTTCACTAATGCGAATTTGTGCATCAACGACATTGTCTAATGCTGGGAACCAAGCTTTGGGTGGATTAATCTTCCCAAAAATTATAGGCATCTCTTGGTTTTCATAATCTATTCTAACCGAATTGATTAATTTTTCAAAGTTGCCATAATAATCTTTACCAGCCTCAGGAATTCGAGCATCACGTTCTCCCTGCATCCAAATTAGAGCTTTGACTTTTGCATTGAGCCCCTCAGTGAGACTATCTGTGAGTTTTATCAACCTATTGTACATGCTACCGAATTGAGGATTCCCCGTTATTTCAGCCTTATCTTTACTGTAGTTGGGTGCCCAGTCCAATAATGAAGCTCCGCCAATTGCATATTTGATCAAAATAAATTTTTTGTTCGGATTGTTTTTGCTCAATTGCATAGAAATTCCAATTTCTGGTCCAAAATTATCTTTTGGGTTTATCAAGCCGGGACTTAGACCAAAATCGAAAAAAGAAATATTGGAAAACATCATTTCATCCAAATCAATTTGTTTTCCTCTCCCAACCATATTTGATTGGCCACCCATCAATATAACACAGTATTGTTCATCTTTGGATAAATTCTCAGCGTACTTAACCTTTAAATCTTGAGAATAGCCATACAAAACTGGTAACAATGTCAAAATAATAAATAGTCTTAATGCCATCATAGCATAGTTTGTTTATTACATGTAATCATAATAAATGTATTGTTTTGATTTCTGACAAATATAGCAGAATCTTTCATTTAAGATGAAGTAAATATTTCTTCATGCACCGTAATCAAATAAAGAATCAGAAAAGCTACAACCTTCCTAAGATAGAAGCCCGTCTTTTTATTGATTCTGAAGAAGTTACCAAAAGAAATATATGAAAGAGTTTTCAAAGAGGATGCTACTTTATTTTGTTAATCTCTATTACTCCCTGTATGTCTTAAGCAGATTTGAACTTGGACTTGCAACAAAAAAATGGACAACCAGTTAAGAGTCATGCCTCTGATGCCTCTGATTTTTGGTTATACATTTCGTTTTCAAATTCCTCTATTGTTTTATAGTCCAATGTCGAGTGTGTCCTGCTTCTATTGTACCAGGTCTCTATCCACTCGAATATCGATAGTTCCGCTTCGGACCTGAAGCTATAGTTTTGATGGTACACCCATTCGACCTTCAAGCTCTTGAAGAAGGATTCCGCCACTGCCTTGTCCCAGC